>CAMCNE010000056.1 GCA_945875935.1 Bordetella parapertussis | reverse complement strand
GCGATCAACGGGCTGCGCGGCAATTCCCGGCCACACGCCCTCTGGAGATGAACAACGTGACAGACTCAAAACGAATTCGGCCCAGCCACATGACCACCAAGGCTCCACATCTTCAGAAGATCGCGGCATCGCTGCTGGCCATCGGCCTCGTCGGCTGCACATCCATCACGGGCGACAAGGTCGACTATCGCGCGGCTTCCGAAAAAAACGCGGGTCTGGAAGTTCCACCCGATCTGACGCAACTGGCGCGTGACACGCGCTATCAGCAGCAGGCCGCGTCGGGATCGTTCAGCGCAGCCACCTACGGTGCTGCAACGCAGAAAACGCAGGGCACGCAAGCGGTGGTGCCGAGTGGCGAAAGCGATCTGCGCATCGAACGCGTGGGCAGCGACCGCTGGCTGGTCACCAAGATGTCGCCGCAGCAGGTCTGGCCCGTGCTGGAGGCATTCTGGCCGGAGCGGGGTTTCAAGATCGCCGTTGACCAACCGGAAGTCGGCGTGATGGAAACCGAGTGGGCCGAAAACCACTCGAAGATGCCTCAGGACTTCATCCGCTCGACCCTCGGATCGCTGTTCGACTCGGTCTATGACACCGGCGAGAGAGACAAATTCAGAACGCGCGTCGAGCGCACAGACGCGGGCAGCGAGATCTACATCACCCACCGCGGCATGACCGAAGTGGCCACCGGCACGCAAAGCGACAGCACGATGTGGCAGCCTCGCCCGGCCGACCCGGAACTCGAAGCAGAGATGCTGCGCCGCTTGCTGCTCAAGCTGGGTGCGAAGGAAGAACAGGCCAAGACGCTGGTTGCCGCCAGCGATGCGCCACGGCCGCCACGTGCGCGCCTGGCTGCTGCGCCTGCTCAAGCCACGATAGAACTCGACGACAGTTTCGACCGCGCATGGCGCCGCGTGGGCATCGCGCTGGACCGCAGCAACTTCACGGTTGAAGACCGCGATCGCACGCAGGGGGTGTACTTCGTGCGCTACATCGAATCCAAGGACGACAAGAACGACCCGGGCTTCTTCAGCCGGATGTTTGGATCGAGCAAGCAAGACCCGAAGAACCCGTCTCGCTATCGCGTGCAGGTCAAGCCGGCTGGCACGGGCTCTGGCAGCGTTGTCACTGTGGTGAATGCAGCAGGCACCGCCGAAAACAAGACCACGGAAGCTCGGATTGCCGAACTGCTGGTCGAGGACCTGAAGTAATCGGTCGTCATGGTGTTGGCGGCATGGATGCCGTCAACACCATCGCCAAGAAAAAAGCCGCCTCAGGGGCGGCTTTTTTCATCGGCGAAGATGGATCACTTCATCGCGCTGGCAGCGGCATCAACGGCGCTTGCTGCTTCAGCTGCAGCCGAGGCGGCGGTGTCCATTGCGCTTGCAGCTTCAGCCATCGCTGGCGCGATGACAGCCGAGGCGGCCTCAGCAACTGGAGCCATGACAGCGGAGGCAGCTTCGGCAACCGGAGCCGCGGCTTCTTCCTTCTTGCCGCAGGCAGACAGAGCGACAGCAGCAAACAGGGCGGCCAGCACGAGAGATTTGTTCATGATCATCCTCAATGAATAGTATTTGGAAGCGTTGAAGGTTTTTGGGGATTCCACTGAAATGCGGGACCCTAAAAACTCGGTTGCCAAGGGGTCATTACCCTTCCTGACAGCCCAAAAATTATAGTCCGTGAAACGAATATTTCACAGGCCGAGCGTGCTCGCGGGAAAGGCCTCGACAGACCGTTGGAAAAGCGCACCAACCTCGTCGCGCATGCGCGCCGTGTCATCGGCCGCAGCGGTCAGTCGGCCTCGGTAGCGCAAGCGGTCAGCCAACCTCACGCTCACCACGCCGGGCGCAAACAGCAGGCTCGGCACATGGGAGCCTCCCGATTCGTCAGGCGTCATGCAGTGCACCACGTGCGCCCGCTCGCGGCGCCACTGAACCCAGCGCGGGTGGCGTTGCTGGAGCACACCGAAGTCAAGCGACAACACGTTGCAGCGACGGTGGGAGAGCGACCACCGAGCCAGCAGCCCCACCACCTCAGGCTCGTTCAAGGGCCAGTCGGCAAAGTTCTCATCACACAACCAGATCTCGCTCACACCCGACTCGGCAACCATGGCGAACGCGTCTTTCAGGCTTGCCTGAAATTCACTGCGCGATGTGATCAACCGTGAGTTCGAGTCGTTCATGGTGAGCCCGCCTGTCAGAAAAATACGTGCCGGTTTTCAGCCCACGCGAGCGTGCAGCCAACCCTGCTGCGCCCAAGACTGCACCAGTTCCCAGGCCTGCTCGCCGATTCTGGCCACCGACTTCGCATCGAGCGCGCGTTGATCGGCCAGCGTTCGCATCAGCAAGGCATCGCGGCCCGAGGCCACAAACGACTCGCCGTTGATAAAGACGTGGTGATCGTCGTAGACCATGCGCGTGCGACGGTCGAGCACCAGCGCCACACGCTGCGGCAAGTCGCAGCCCTCATCGAACCAGACCTTGGGCTTGGGCTCGCTCAGCCACTCGCCGAGCGCGCAATCGAGAGACCGCGGGGCATCGACGATGCGCCGCACCGCGTCGGCGGCGAACTCGGCCAGTGCCTTGGGGATGCGAGCTGGCTGATCGGTGGCGGGCTGGGCGGGGTCGCGGTAGAGCGGGCCATCGCACGGATCCTCGCAGCCGTCGAGCATGCGCTGCAAGACGCCTGAGCCGATCTCGCCGCGAGAAGGCGCTAGAAAACCGATCGACGCAGTCACGCATTCGCCGACTGCCACGCCATCGTGCGCCCAGCGCGGCGGCAGATACAGCATGTCGCCCGGCTCCAGCGTCCAGGTCTGCTCGGGCTCGAAGTGCTCGAGGATGCGCAACGGCAAGCCGGCCTTCAGCGACAAGTCCTTGGTGCGACCCACTCGCCACTGGCGTTGTCCTGACAACTGCAGCAAGAACACGTCGTAAGAGTCGAAGTGCGCGCCGACGCCGCCGCCATCGGTGGCAAACGACACCATCACGTCATCGAGCCGCACATCCGGCGCGAAGCGAAAGCGCGACAGCAGCTCGTGAAACTGCAGTTCGTGGAGATCAACGCCTTGCACCAGCAAGGTCCAGTCGGCGCGCGACAGCGGCGGCAGTTGTCGCCTGCTGAAGGGCCCGTGGCGCAGCTTCCATTTGGCGCCATGCCGCTCGATCAGACGCGACTCGACACCGTCTTTGCCTGCCAGCGCGAACAGCCCCGATCGATCCACAGCCAGATCGGCCGCGGGAATCGCCTGCCGGATCAACAGCGGTTTTTTCTGCCAGTGCCGGCGCATGAACACCTGCGGGCTGAGGCCACCGAGCAAGGGGATGGGCGCTTTGATGTTCATGCCGCGCATTGTCCATGGGGCATGCGCACAGCCGATGCGTGGCGAACCCTGTGCGATGATTTCCCGATGCAAATACTCTCCCCCTGCGTCGTCTCACTCACGTGGCGACTTGAAGATGCCCACGGCCAGTTGATCGACGAACTGGGCGAGCCGGTCGAATTTTTCTTCGGTGGGGATGATCTGCTTGAACAGGTCGAGGCCTCGCTGCTCGAGCAGACCACGGGCTTCGAGGCGTCGCTACATCTCGAACCCGAAAACGCCTTTGGCGAATACCAGGCGGAGCTGGTGTGCTTCGAAGAGCGCTCGGTGTTTCCAGAACATCTCGAGGTGGGCATGCAGTTCGATGGTTTGCCCGAAGGCGCGGCCACACCGGACATGCCCAACGAGGCGGTCTACACCGTCACCGAGGTGTATGACTCACACGTGGTGCTCGATGGCAATCACCCGCTGGCCGGGATTGCCTTGCGGCTGCACCTGACGGTGTGCGATGTGCGCGAAGCCACGCCCGATGAAATCGAGGCGACCAGCGTGGGTCAGCCGGCTTTCAGCGTGCTCAACTCGCTGCAGCCGGGCGAGCACCTGCACTGACTTCTGGGTCAGGCCGCCCCGGTCGAACCGAAACCGCCCACGCCGCGCTCAGACGCAGCGAAGTCGTCGACGCGCCGAAAGCTCGCCTGCACCACCGGCACGATGACCAGCTGCGCGATGCGCTCGAGCGGCTGCACGGTGTAGGCGGTGTCGCCGCGGTTCCAGCAGCTCACCATCAGCGGGCCCTGATAGTCGGAATCAATCAACCCCACCAGATTGCCCAGCACGATGCCGTGCTTGTGACCCAGGCCCGAGCGCGGCAGGATCATCGCGGCCAACCCTGCGTCGCCGATGTGGATGGACAGCCCTGTGGGAATCAGGCGCGTTTGGCCGGGCTCGATGCGCAGCGGCTCGTCAACACACGCGCGCAGATCCAGACCGGCGCTGCCGGGTGTGGCGTAGGCGGGCAGCGAGTCGGCCATGCGTGCATCGAGCACCTTGATGTCTATCGTGGTCATGGCTTGGGCCTGAAGTGAAGAAAAACGGGCAGCTCAGCGAGCAGCAGGCTCGAGCCGCAGCGCCACATCGGCGATCAGCGAACGCGCCAGCGTGAGCTTGTCGGCCTGCGGCAGTTCGCGGTGGCCGTGCGCGTCGACCAGCACCAGCGTGTTGTCGTCACGACCGAACGTCGCCGGCCCGAGGTTGCCCACGATCAGCGGCACGCGCTTGCGTTCGAGCTTCTCGCGCGAATGCTTGAGCAGATCGTGGCTCTCGGCAGCAAAGCCCACGCAGTAAGGCCGTCCGTCTCGCACACGCTGCGCCACGGCAGCCAAGATGTCGGGGTTTTCGGTCAGCTCGAACAGCGGCGCGATCTTGCTGCCGTCTTTCTTGATCTTCTGATCTGACAACTTCGCCGGTCGCCAGTCGGCCACTGCCGCAGTGGCGATGAACACATCGTGTTGCGCGGCCTGCGGCAGCACCGCGTCGAACATCTCTTGCGCGGTCTGCACGTCGATGCGCCGTACGCCGCGTGGCGTGGCCAGATGCACAGGGCCGGCCACCAGCGTGACGTCGGCGCCGGCTTCGACCGCTGCACGCGCGATGGCAAAACCCATCTTGCCGCTGGAGCGGTTGGTGATGCCGCGCACCGGGTCTATCGGCTCGAAGGTGGGGCCGGCAGTGATCAGCACGCGGCGTCCGGCCAGCGGCTTGGGGCGAAAAAATCCGATCAGCGCTTCGAGCAGATCGAGTGGCTCGAGCATGCGGCCATCGCCCACTTCACCGCAGGCTTGCTCGCCGCTGTCGGGGCCGAAGAAATGAGCACCGTCGGCACGCAGCTGCGCCACGTTGCGCTGCGTGGCCGGATGGGCCCACATCTCGCGGTTCATGGCCGGCGCGATGATCAGCGGGCAGCTGTCGATCGCTCGCGCCAGACACAGCAAGCTGAGCAGATCGTCGGCACGGCCGTGCAGCAAGCGTGCCATGAAATCGGCGCTGGCTGGCGCCACCAGCACCGCGTCGGCGCCGCGGGTCAGGTTGATGTGCGCCATGTTGTTGGCGTGGCCGTCGACCTCGCGCGCATCCCAGGTGCTGCCAAACACCGGCCGCCCGGTCAGCGCCTGCAGCGTGAGCGGGGTGATGAACTGCTCGGCCGAGGCCGTCATCACCACTTGCACGGTGGCTCCCTCCTTCACCAGCGCGCGCGCCAGTTCAGCCGCCTTGTAGCAAGCGATGCCACCGCTCAGGCCCAGCACGATGTGCCTGCCGTCGAGTTCGCCGCGCGGTTCGGTGGGATCGGTCATGGTGTGTGGCGTTTCGCGTTCTCGAAGACAGGCCGCTCCAAGCGTCGGGAATTATGGTCGCCGCTCAGCCGACACAATGGACGCCAAAGTCACGGCCACCTGCCACGACCTCCCGCACCCCCTGAAAGCCGCTGTGACCCCTTCTCCTTCCACCGGCTCGGCCGATGCCCGCCGCGAACTGATCGACGGCCTGCTCGCCGCGCAAGCGCACACCTCGCCGAAGTACCTCTACGACCGCCTGGGTTCGCGCCTGTTCGAAGCCATCACCGAGCTGCCCGAGTACTACCCCACGCGCACCGAAGCAGCCATCTTCGACGCCCACGCGGCCGACATGGCGCAAGCCATCGGCGCCATCG
Source organism: Bordetella parapertussis (assembly GCA_945875935.1). Classification (GTDB taxonomy): domain Bacteria; phylum Pseudomonadota; class Gammaproteobacteria; order Burkholderiales; family Burkholderiaceae_C; genus PBB1. The sequence continues at coordinate 8,734 of CAMCNE010000056.1, read as the reverse complement.
ACACGCTGGTCGATCTGGGTGCAGGCAACTGCGCCAAGGCGCTGCGGCTGATCCCGACACTCGCGCCGAATCGCTATGTGGCGGTGGATATCTCGGCCGACTTTTTGGCCGATGCCGTCGCCGAAGTGCAGCGGCGTCACCCGTTGGTCGAAGTCAGCGGCCTCGGGCTGGACTTCTCGGCCTCGCCCGAATTGCCCGGCGGCTGCCTGAGCGGGCGGTCGGTGTTTTTCTATCCCGGCTCGAGCATCGGCAACTTCTCGCCCGAGCAGGCACGTGGCTTCCTCAAGGGGCTGTGTGACCAAGCCGCCGATGGTGGGCTGCTGATCGGCGTCGATCTGGTCAAGCCGCTGGAGGTGCTGGAGCCGGCCTATGACGACGCGCTGGGTGTGACCGCAGCGTTCAATCTGAACCTGCTGTGCCACCTCAACGAGCTCATCGGCAGCAACTTCAACCCGCGCGAGTGGCGCCATGTGGCGTTTTTCAACCGAACCGACTCGCGCATCGAGATGCACCTTGAAGCCCGCCACGCCCTCAGCGTGAACTGGCCGGGCGGCGAGCGGCGCTTTGCGGCGGGCGAGCGGCTGCACACCGAGAACTCATACAAGTACAGCGTCGAGAGTTTTTCGGCCCTGCTGCGCGATGCCGGCTTTGCGCGCAGCGAGCACTGGATCGATGAGCGCGGCTGGTTCGCGGTGTTCTGGGCACAGGGCTGAACGCACAGGCGCTAGCATCGAAGACGCTCGAGCATCACCCCCTATCGAATTTTCAGTAATTTCTGAAATATCATTTGGAATGTCTGCTCTTTCACCACTGGTCAAAAGCTTCGTCAGCCACTTCGGTGAGATGGGCAGTCGCTGGGGCATCAACCGCACGGTCGGTCAGATGTACGCGCTGATCTTCGTGTCGCCCCAGCCGCTCAATGCCGACGAGATCGCCGAGGCACTGGAGTTCTCGCGGTCCAATGTGAGCATGGGTTTGAAGGAGCTGCAGTCTTGGCGCCTGGTGCGCTTGCTTCACGTGCCGGGCGATCGGCGCGAGTACTTCGAAGCCCCTTCTGACGCCTGGGAAATCTTTCGCACGCTGGCCGAGGAGCGCCGCCGCCGCGAGATCGAGCCCACCCTTTCCATGCTTCGCAGCGCGCTGCTCGAGACCCCCACCACCGAAGAGGACCGCATTGCCCAGCAGCGCATGAAAGGCATGCACGACTTGATCGAACTGATGTCGACCTGGTTCGATGACGTTCAGCGCATGGATCACAAGACCTTGGTTCAGCTGATGAAGATGGGCTCCAAGGTGCAACGACTGCTCGAATTCACCGGCAAGATGAAAATCGTGCCCGGTGGCAAGGCCTCAGCTTGAAAACATAGGCGACTTCATGGACGCACTCATCCTCGCTCGCATGCAGTTCGCTGCGAACATCACCTTTCACATCCTGTTCCCGACGATCACGATCGCACTGGGTTGGATGCTGCTGTTTTTCAGGTGGCGCTGGCTGACCACGCGCGACACCGCCTGGCTGGGCGCGTACCGCTTCTGGACCAAGGTGTTCGCGCTGAGCTTCGCGCTGGGCGTGGTCAGCGGCATCACGATGAGCTTTCAGTTCGGCACCAACTGGCCGGGATTCATGGAAAAGGTCGGCAACGTGGCCGGCCCGCTGCTGGGATTCGAGGTGCTCACCGCCTTCTTTCTGGAAGCGGGCTTCCTCGGGATCATGCTGTTCGGCCACGGCCGCGTGAGCGAGCGGGTCCACATGATGGCGAGCTTCTTCGTTGCGTTTGGCACCACGCTCAGCGCGTTCTGGATCCTGGCGCTCAATTCCTGGATGCAAACACCGTCTGGCCATGAGGTGGTCGATGGCGTGTTCCACGTGGTGAGCTGGTTCGACGTGATCTTCAACCCCTCGTTTCCCTATCGCCTCACCCACATGCTGCTGGCCTCGGCGCTGACGTGTTCGTTCCTGATGGCCGGCCTGAGCGCCTGGCAGATGCTCAAGGGCGTGGCCGAAAGCTCGGCGCCCAAGGTCATGCGCGTGGGGCTCACGGTGGCCGCCTTGCTGATCCCGGTGCAGATCGTGGTCGGCGACCAGCACGGCCTGAACACACTTCAACACCAGCCGCAGAAGATCGCCGCGATCGAAGGCATCTGGCACACGGAACGCGACGCCCCGCTGCTGCTGTTCGCCTGGCCTGATGCAGCCACGCGCAGCAACCTCTTTGAAGTCGGCATCCCCAACATGGCCAGCCTGGTCCTCACCCATGAACTCCACGGCGAGATCAAGGGGCTCAATGAATTCCCCGATCGCCACCCGCCGGTCGCGCCCTTGTTCTGGGGCTTTCGCATCATGGTCGGCGTGGGCATGCTGATGCTGGCCGTGAGCTGGGTGGGCTGGTGGACGGCACGCCGCGCCGGTTGGTCGGCCGATCGCATCCCCAAGCGGCTGCTGTGGGTGCTGGCCGGCATGACGTTTTCGGGCTGGGTGGCCACGGTGGCCGGCTGGTACGTGACCGAGATCGGACGCCAGCCCTTCATCGTCTACGGCTTGGTGCGCACCGCCGATGTGGCCGCCACCAACGTCACCGCGCCCATGATCGGCATGAGCTTGGCGATGTACCTGGTGCTGTACCTGGGTCTCATCCTGGCCTATGTGGGCGTTCTGAAGTACATGGCCGAAAAGCCTGAAGACCTGATCGAAAACGACGCCCCAAGCCTGAGCAAAGGCCGCAATGCCCCAGCTCTGAACGAAGGCAGCGTTGCATGAGCTTTGACCACGCGCTGCCGCTGATCTTCATGGCGCTGATGGGCGTGGCCATGCTGATCTACGTGATCAGCGACGGCTACGACTTGGGTGTGGGCCTGCTCATGCACCGCGCCACCGCCGAAGAAAAAGACGTGCTCATCGCCTCGATCGGCCCGTTCTGGGACGCCAACGAGACCTGGCTGGTGCTGGGCATCGGCATCTTGCTGGTGGCCTTTCCGAAGGCGCACGGCATGGTGCTGTCGCAGCTGTACCTGCCGGTCACGCTGATGTTGGTGGGCCTCATGCTGCGCGGCGTGGCGTTCGACTTTCGGGTCAAGGCCAAGGCCAGCGACAAACCGCTGTGGGACCGACTGTTCTTTGCCGGCTCGATGCTCGCTTCGCTGTCACAGGGCTGGATGCTGGGCCGCTACATCAGCGGCTTTGGCGAGGGCTGGAACTACCCCGTGTTTGCCGCGGCCATCGCGGTGGCACTGCCGGCGGCCTATGCGCTGCTGGGCGCGGCCTGGCTGATCATGAAGACCGAAGGCGAGCTGCAGGCCAAGGCCATCGGCTGGGCCAAGCTGGCCTGGTGGCCGGTGGTCGTGGGCATGGTGCTGATTTCTCTGGCCACGCCGTGGGTCAGCACCACCGTGCGCGAACGCTGGTTCACGCTGCCCGCGCTCATCGCGCTGATGGTCATTCCGCTGGCCACTGGTATTGCCCTGCTGACCGCACGATTGCTGCTCAACAAGGCCATCGTGCGCACCACCTTGTGCTGGGTGCCCTTCGTGGCGTTGATCGCGGTGTTCGTGCTCGGCTTCATTGGCCTGGCCTACAGCATCTACCCCTTCGTGGTGATCGACCGCCTGACCATCTGGGAAGCCGCCAGCAGCCCAGCCGCGCTCAAGGTCATCCTGATCGGCGTGTGCATCTCGGTGCCTGCCATCGCCGCTTACACGGTGTTCTCGTACAGAGTGTTCTGGGGCAAGGCGACGGAGTTGCGGTACGCGTGAGGCGGTACCTCTCAGCAGCCTCCGGTGCTACCATTGTGCTTACCTAGGAGAAGGAAGACTCTATGGAAGTCTCGATCCGCAAGATGGGCAATTCGCAAGGGGTGCTGATCCCCAAACCGATCCTGGCGCAAATCGGTCTGGAGGGCACGGCCGATCTGCAGGTGCGTGACGGCGTGATCGAGATCCGGGCCGTCCGCCGCAACCCGCGCGAAGGCTGGGCCGACGATGCGCGCCGACTGGCCGCGCAAGGCGGCGATGCGCTGGTGTGGCCCGAAGTGGCCAATGAAGGCGACAGCGAACTGGTCTGGTGATGAAGGCCGGTGACATCTGGCTGGCCCAGCTCGACCCCACGGTGGGCAGCGAAATCCAGAAGACTCGCCCGTGCGTGGTGGTCTCGCCCGACGAGATGAACGACCACCTGCGCACCGTGATCGTGGCGCCCATGACCACCGGCTCGCGCCCGGCGGCTTTTCGTGTGGGACTCACCTTTCAGGGCAAACAAGGGCTGATCGTGCTCGACCAGATTCGAACGCTGGACCGCACACGCTTGGTCAAGCGTCTGGGCGCCTTGCGCCCTCAAACGCTGGGAGTCACGCTGCAAACCCTGCAGTCGATGTTCGCGCCCTGAGTTCGGCGCCAGCCGCATGGAGAATGCGCCCACCCCACTGCCCGGCGCCTGGCCCCATGTTTGAACAAACCTTCAAGAACATCGACGACATCCTGCACAAGGATGCCGGGTGCACCAGTGAGCTCGACTACACCGAGCAGTCGTCGTGGTTGCTGTTCCTGAAGTACCTCGACGAGCTGAAGAAATCCCTGCTCCATCAGGCTTTCAGCGGCGCGCTGTAGCGAGCGGCCGGACCATGCTCAATTTATAAAAACATTACAAAAGTTATCTTCTTTTTATAATCTTTGTAAGTTAGCTATAAACTGCATTCGTGAACCCCGTTGACAACCCCTACGCCCCCGGCGCCGGCACGCCGCCGCCGGAGTTGGCGGGCCGCGACGATCTGCTTGAAAGCGTGCGCATCGCCGCCGAGCGCATCCGCGCCGGACGGCCGGCCAAGAGCCTGCTCTTGATCGGTCTGCGCGGCGTTGGCAAGACCGTGCTGCTCGATCGAATGCGCAACGACGCCGAAGCCGCCGCGCTGCACACACTGCGCATCGAAGCGCCGGAAGGGCGCTCGCTTCCGGCCATCCTCGCACCGCAACTCCGACAGGCCTTGTTGCGGTTGTCGCGGCTTGAGCAGACCCGCGATCTGGCAAAGCGCGCCCTGCGGGGGCTGGCGGGCTTCGCCAAGGGTTTGAAGATCAAGTACAGCGACATTGAGGTCGGCATCGATTACGAGCCGGAGCCGGGCCTGGCCGACAACGGCGATCTGGAACACGATCTTCAAGCGCTGCTCGAGGTGGCCGGCGAGGCCGCGCGCAGCGCGGGCACGGCCTTGATCCTCTTCATCGACGAGTTGCAATACGTCGAGGAAGACCAGATGGCCGCGCTGATCACAGCCTTGCACCGGGTCGCTCAGCGCCAGCTGCCGGTGATGATGGTCGGCGCAGGTCTGCCGCAACTGCCAGGCCGCATGGGGCGCGCCAAGTCTTACGCCGAGCGGCTCTTCGATTACCCAATGATCGGCCCGCTCACTGCCGCCGCCGCACGCGAAGCCATCGCGGTGCCGGCTGCGCAGCAACACGTCGAGTTCGAGCCGCAGGCACTGGAGTGCATCGTGCGCGAAACCCAGGGCTACCCCTACTTCTTGCAGGAGTGGGGCAAGCACGCCTGGGATGAGGCGTCGCGCTCGCCCATCACCGTTCGCGACGTCGAGCAAGCCTCGGCCATCACCATTGCCGCTCTGGACGAGAGCTTTTTCCGTGTGCGCTTCGACCGGCTGACGCCGTCCGAAAAGCGCTATTTGCGCGCCATGGCCTCGCTCGGCGCGGGCCCACACCGGTCAGGCGACATCGCCAACGCCCTGGTTCGCAAGGTCACTGCACTGGGGCCGACGCGCAACCAGTTGATCTCCAAAGGGATGATCTGGAGCCCCAGCCACGGCGACACGGCATTCACCGTGCCGATGTTCGATCAGTTCATGATCCGCATCATGCCCGGGGACGACTGGCGCGTGGCCTGATGAACGAAGCCGAAACCCGCGCCGAGCGGCTCAAACCTTCCTGTCACGCTGCCTCAGCGCCTCATACAGACAAACCCCGCTCGCCACCGAGACGTTGAGGCTCTCCACCGCGCCGCGCATCGGGATGCTGACGAGTTCATCGCAGGTCTTGCCGGTGAGCTGTCGCATGCCGGCGCCTTCGGCACCGAGCACCAGCGCCACCGGGCCGCTCAGGTCGATGTCGTAGATCGATTGGGTGGCGGTGTCGGAGGTGCCGATGACGCGGATGTTGCGGTCTTTCAGCTCATTGAGGGTGCGCGCGAGGTTGGTGACCATGAAGTACGGCACCGTCTCGGCCGCGCCGCTGGCCACCTTGGAGACCGTGGCGTTGACGCCCACGGCGTGGTCCTTCGGGGCGATCACCGCATGGGCGCCGGCGCCGTCGGCCACGCGCAGGCACGCGCCCAGGTTGTGCGGGTCGGTGATGCCGTCGAGCACCAGCAGCAACGGGTTGCCGCCGACCGAATCGAGCTCGTCGAGCGTGTCGTCGAGCGAGTGGCTCAGCGCCACCGGCTGCACGCGCGCCACGACGCCCTGGTGGCGGTGCGTGCCGCACATCTTTTGAAGTTGGGTGTCGGTGCTGTCGACCAGCTTGGCGCCGGCGGCGGTAGCGCGCTCGGCGAACTGGCGCATGCGCTGATCGCGCCGACTGGTATCGACGTGGATCTCGATGACCGACTGGGGGGCCGTCTTCAGACGGATCGTGATGGCGTGAAAGCCGAATAAAACCTTGGTGCTCATCGGTCGATGGTAGCGGGTGGCCCTGCGCTCAAGGGCTGCGGTGCAGCACCCAGGCGGCGGCCATGACCAGCGCGATCAGCACCGGCTGGTGCGCCATGTAAAACAGCAAGCTGCGCCGTCCCAGCCAGGCCAGCGGCCGGCCCACCACACGCAGCCCAGCAGGCAGGGCATCGGCCAGCCAGCCGCGGCGCTGGCGCAGCGCCCATTGCCCGGCGGCCATTCCCCACAGCGCCACGCCCAGCCACGGCAGCAGCGGCAGGTAGTCTTCGGTGACGGGCTTGTGGGTGATCAGGCCAACCCAGTTGGTGGCGCGGCTGTCAAAAAACGGATGCGGCAGCAGCAGCGGCAACAGCAGCGCCAGCGCGCCCAGCGGCCACAGCCAACCCCGCGCGGGTGCGGCCAGCCGCAGCACCAGAAGAATCAGCGCGATGCCATGCAGCACGCCAAAGCTGATGTAGCTGCGCGGGAACATCAACCACGAGCCGGCGCTCACCAGCAGCGCACAGCCGACCAACTGCGCCCAGCGCTTCCAAAAGCGCGCACTGCCCTGCCCCTGGTCCAGCGCCACCGCCTGCGACAGCCCGACGCAAACAAGGAACAGGCTGACGATGGCGCTGCGTTGCGTGGTCCACAGCGGGTCTTCGTAGAAGTTCTGCGAGATGAAGCCGGCCTGGTTCAAATCGAAGCAAAAGTGAAACCCGGCCATCCAGACGATGGCCGCGCCACGCAGCGCGTCGAGCCGCTCGAAACGCTCAGCCGACCCAGCGACGCGCATTGCCAAACAGCCGCATCCAAGGGCTGGCGGCGCCCAGATCGCCGTTCGTCCAGCTCAGTTGCACCTGCCGGAACACCCGCTCGGGGTGCGGCATCAGCGCGGTGTAGCGGCCGTCGGGTGTGGTCACCGCCGTCAGACCGCCGGGGCTGCCGTTGGGGTTGAACGGATAGGCCTCGGTTGGTTGACCCGCGTGGTCGACAAAGCGCATGGCGCGGTGCACCGCGCTGGCATCGCCGCGCTGCGAGAAGTCGGCGCGGCCTTCGCCGTGCGACACCGCCACCGGCAGCCGGCTGCCCGCCATGCCGGCCAGCAGGATCGACGGGCTGTCGAGCACCTCGACCAGCGACAGCCGTGCCTCGAACTGCTGGCTGAGGTTGCGCGTGAAGCGCGGCCAGGCCTGCGCACCGGGAATGATGGGCGCCAGCGCAGCCATCATCTGACAGCCGTTGCACACGCCCAGCGCGAAGGTGTCGGTGCGCGCGAAGAAGCTGGCGAACTGCTCGGCGAGCATCGGGTTGAACAGGATCGAGCGGGCCCAGCCTTCACCGGCACCCAGCGTGTCTCCGTAGCTGAAGCCGCCACAGGCCACGAAGCCGATGAACTGATCGAGCCGTGCGCGGCCTGACTGCAGATCGCTCATGTGCACATCAAAGGTGTCAAAGCCGGCCAGCGCCATCGCGCGGCTCATCTCGACCTGGCTGTTGACGCCCTGCTCGCGCAAGATGGCCAGCTTGGGGCGGGTGGTGTGGATGAACGGCGCGGCCACGTTCTCAGCCGCATCGAAGCTCAGGTGCACGTGCAAGCCGCTGTCGTCGGCCTGAGCGATGGCCGCGTGCTCGGCGTCGGCGCACGCGGGGTTGTCGCGCAGCTGGGCGATGCGCCAGCTCACTTCGTCCCACGCCTGCTGCAGCTCGCGCAACGGCGCGGTGAACACCGTCTTGGTGTCGCGCCAGACCTCGACCGTGCTGCGTTCGTTGGGCTTGCCGATGAAGTGGCTGTGCTTGGAAAGCCCGTGGCGACGCAGCGTTTGCATGACCTCGTTGCGCACCGCGGTGGGCACCTGGATGACCGCACCGAGTTCCTCGCTGAACAGTGCCTTGAGCGTGAGCTCGTGGCGGCGCGCGCCGACCTGGCCGGCCCAGTTCTTGGAGTCGCCCCAATCCATGCGGCTGTCGGTGATGCCGTCGCCCTCAGTGACCAGCATGTCCACGTTCAGGCTCACGCCCACGTGGCCGGCAAAGGCCATCTCGCACACCGTGGCCCACAGCCCGCCATCGCTGCGGTCGTGGTACGCGAG
>CAMCNE010000055.1 GCA_945875935.1 Bordetella parapertussis | reverse complement strand
CTCACCGCCGCATCAACGTGCTCTTGCCGAACAGGCTTTCGATCAGGTCGACGGCCAGCTCGGCGGTCTGGTTGCGCATGTCGAGTGCGGGGTTGAGCTCCATCACGTCGAGGCTGGCCAGCCTGCCCGTGTCGGCGATCATTTCCATGCACAGTTGCGCCTCACGGTACGTGGGGCCGCCGGGCACGGTGGTGGCCACGCCAGGGGCGAGGGCGGGGTCTAGGAAGTCGACATCGAAGCTCACGTGCAAGTGGGTGTGTTCATCGAGCGTGGCCAGCGCCAGCTCCATGGCGTGGCGCATGCCCATCTCGTCGATGTAGCGCATGTCGAAGACCTCGAGCTCTTGTTCATGCACCAGACGTTTTTCACCGGCGTCGACGCTGCGAATGCCGATCTGGCGCACCCACTTCGGGCTGATGGCGGGTGTGTGGCCGCTGAGCTCGATCAGCGCTTGCGGGCCCAGACCGCACAGGCAGGCCATGGGCATGCCGTGCAGGTTGCCGCTGGGCGTGAGCACGCTGGTGTTGAAGTCGGCGTGGGCGTCGAGCCACAGCACGCGCAGCCGCTTGCCCTGCGCGTGGCAGTGGCGCGCCACCGCGCTGATCGATCCGATGGCGAGTGCGTGATCGCCACCCAGCAGCACCGGCAATCGCTGCTGCTGCAACTCGCTCAGCACCGCGTCGTGAACGGTGCGGTTCCAGGCCACCACCTCGGCCAGGTGTCGGTGGCCGTCGACTGGCGGCAGCCACGGGTTGGTCGGGCCGGCCAGGTTGCCGCGGTCGATCACATCGAGCCCCAGTCGCTGCAGCACCGACGCCAGATGCGCCACGCGCAGCGCTTCGGGCCCCATGCTCGCACCGCGGCGGCCAGCACCGATGTCGGTGGGCGCGCCGATCAGGCTGAGCGGCGTGTTCATGGTTGTGTCAGATGTCGACCGCCAGCGAGCCGGGTTCGGTGTCGCTCTGCGCGAAGCCGTATTCGGCCTCAAGCACGTTCCAAGCCTCTTCGGCGGTCTCGACGTAGTGAAACAGGTTCAGGTCGGATTCCGAGATCATGCCGGTCTCGATGAGCAGATCGAAGTCGATCAGTCGGGTCCAGAAGGCCTGGCCGAACAGCAGGATGGGGCGCTTGCGGCACTTGCCGGTTTGCACCAGCGTGAGCGTCTCGAACAACTCGTCGAGCGTGCCGAAGCCGCCAGGAAAGCACACCAGCGCGATGCTGCGCATCAGGAAGTGCATCTTGCGCACCGCGAAGTAGTGGAAGCGAAAGCACAGCTCGGGCGTGATGTAGGGGTTGGGCGCTTCCTCGTGCGGCAGCACGATGTTCAGCCCGATGCTCTTGCCGCCCACCTCGTAGGCGCCGCGGTTGCCCGCTTCCATGATGCCGGGCCCACCGCCGGTGACCACGTGGACGGGTGTGTCGAAGTCGGCGGTGCGGCTGGTCACCAGGGCGCTGAAGCGGCGAGCTTCGTCGTAATAGCACGCCATCTGCATGCGCGTTTCGGCCGCGCGCAGGCCTTGCGGGTTGCCGCCCAGGCGCGCTGCCATCAGCTCATTGAGCGCCACTTCGGGCGGCACGATGCGCGAGCTGCCGAAGATCACGATGGTCGATTCGATCCCCGCTTCTTTTTGCACCAGCTCGGGCTTGAGCAGCTCGAGCTGCAGGCGCACCGGGCGCAGCTCGTCGCGCAGCAGGAAATCGTGGTCGGTGAAGGCGAGCCGGAATGCGCTTTCGGGGCCCTGATAGATCGACGGTGGCGCCGCGCTGGTGGCGTCTTCCTTGGCGGTTGGAAAGTTGCGGTCGGTCAGGCGCTTGGGTTTTTTCATGCAGAGCAGCTTAGCTTCGTGAGGTTTCTGTCATCGCGTGATCTGCACACCGCACAGGCCTCATTTCTGGGAACTGACATCTCGCTCCAGGCCATGCGGCGGGCATCAAGCATTTGCAGCCGTCCGGCCAGCGGGCTGCCCACACCGGCCAGCAGCTTCAGCGCTTCGGCGGCTTGCATGCTGCCGATGATGCCCACCAAGGGCGCGAACACACCCATGCTGGCGCAATGCGCCTCTTCAAAATTGGCATCAGGCGCGAACACGCAGGCGTAGCAAGGCGAGCTGGCATCTCGCGTGTCGTACACCGCGATCTGCGCATCGAAGCCGATGGCCGCCCCCGACACCAGCGGCCGCGCGTGCCGCACGCACGCGGCGTTGACGGCGTGGCGGGTGACGAAGTTGTCGCTGCAGTCGATCACCACGTCGGCTTCGGCCACCAGCGCGTCGAGCCGCTCGGCGTCGGCGCGTTCGTGCAGCGCGATCACACGCACTTCGGGGTTGAGCGCGGCCACGGCCGCAGCGGCCGAGTGCACCTTCGGTTCGCCCACGCGCGCCAGGGTGTGGGCGATTTGCCGCTGCAAGTTGGTGAGCTCGACGGTGTCGCCATCGACCAGCGTCAGGCTGCCGATGCCGGCGGTGGCCAGGTAAAGCGCCACCGGCGAGCCCAGCCCGCCAGCGCCAATGACCAGCGCGCGCGCGTCCAGCCAGCGCTGCTGGCCTTCGATGCCCACGTCATCGAGCAGGATGTGACGCGAATAGCGCAGCAGCTGGTCGTCGTTCATGCGCAGCGGTTGTGTGCAGAAAAAACGCCCGCGGTGTGCGGGCGTTGGGACAGGGTGGAGATGCCTTTTGGCGCTGCTTCAGTTGGCCTCGGGCTCGACCTTGCGCTCGGACATGGTCTTGCTGACCAGCACCGGCTTGCCCTTGAGACGGTTGATGGCCTGGGCGAGCTGGAAGTCGTCTTCGCTGCCGAATTCAGGCAAAGGCTTGGGAGCGGTGGTTTTCTTGGCCGATTCGGCTTCAAGCTTTTCGCGAGCGGCCTCGCGGGCCTTTTCGCGGGCTTCGTCCTTTTGCTCGGCGCCCTGGCCGCTTTGCAGGTGCTTGTCGAGATCGGCCTCGCGAACCCGCAGCGAAGAAAACAGATTGCCCTCAGACGTTTCATCGAGCATCACATCGGGCACGATGCCCTTGGCCTGAATCGAGCGGCCGCTGGGCGTGTAGTAGCGCGCGGTGGTGATCTTCAACGCGGTGTCGGCCGACAGCTGCCGCACGGTTTGCACCGAGCCCTTGCCGAATGTCTGCGCGCCCATGATGGTGGCGCGCTTGTTGTCTTGCAAAGCACCGGCCACGATCTCGCTGGCCGAGGCCGAGCCCTCGTTGACCAGCACCACCAGCGGCACCGACTTCAGCGCCTCGGGCAGTCGCTTGAGCGGGTCGTTGCCACCGCGGCGCATGTACGAATCTGGCGAGGCCTTGAACACCGCCTTGGATTCTGGGATCTGACCGTTGGTCGAGACCACCGTCACGTCGCTGGGCAGGAAGGCCGCCGAAATCGCCACCGAAGCTTCGAGCAGGCCGCCCGGGTCGTTGCGCAGATCGAGCACGATGCCCTTGAGGTTGGGATCCTGCTTGTAAAGGTCTTCGACTCGGCGAACGAAATCGTCGACCGTGCGGTCCTGGAACTGGCTCACGCGCAGCCAGGCGTAGCCCGGCTCGACCATCTTGGAGCGCACGCTGACCGCGCGGATTTCCTCGCGCACGATGGTCACGGGAAAGCTGCGCGTTTCGGCCTTGCGAAACACTATCAACTGCACCTTGGTGCCCGGCTCGCCGCGCATGCGCTTGACGGCCTGATCGAGCGTGAGGCCCTTGACCATGGTCTCGTCGATCTTGGTGATCAGGTCGCCGCTCTTGAGGCCAGCGCGAAAGGCGGGTGAGCCCTCGATGGGTGACACCACCTTGACCAGACCGTCTTCCATGCCGATCTCGATGCCCACGCCGACAAATTTGCCGGTGGTGCCTTCACGGAATTCCTTGAACGACTTCTTGTCGAAGTACTGCGAGTGCGGGTCGAGCCCGGCGACCATGCCGCTGATGGCATCGGTGATGAGCTTTTTCTCGTCGACCTGCTCGACGTAGTCACTCTTGACCATGCCGAACACCGCGGCGAGCTGCTGCAACTCTTCAAAGGGAAGGGCGGCCGTGGTGCCACGAGCCGAGGCTTGCAACTGCATGGTGGCCAGCGCACCGGCGACTGCGCCGATGCCGATCCAACCCCAAATCTTCAACCTGCTGCCCATCGTCGAACCTCTCGGTGCTGTGTTCATTTGCGTCTCGAGTCAGTATAGGACTCGGCACCCGGGTGGATCGCTTGATAAGGGGTTTGGTTCAACGCTTGTGCATTGCGCTGGACGCGGCCCTCGGTTGAGAACTTCGTTGACTTGTTCATGGCTCCATCTGTTCAAGACTTGGAGCCCCCTCAAAAAATGAACTGACCCCCAAGACGTTGCAGTTGGTGGTGCCATGTGATACGGTGGAATGACGATGTAACACATGGGGCGAGGACATGAGCGAGGCAACTTTTACCTTCCGGGTGGATGAGAGCCTGAAGGATCAATTCACCACAGCAGCAAAGGATCGTGACCGCACTGCAGCGCAGCTGTTGCGGGACTTCATGCGCGATTTTGTGAAACAGCAGCAAGAAGCACACGAGCATGACGCCTGGTTCCGCCGCCAGGTGCAAATCGGCCTGAGTTCGGCCGATGACGGCAACCTGATTCCAGCGGCTGAGGTCGAAGCCAGGTTCGTGGCCAAGCGGGCGGCAACACGCCGCCGACTTGAACCCACCGGCAAATGAAGAAACTGTCTTGGACACCCGAGGCCACTCAAGACCGCGAAGCGATATATGAATACATCGAGGCCGACAACCCGACCGCAGCGATGGCCCTTGATGAGCTGCTTGCAGAGAACGCTGGCCGGCTGGTCGACCATCCCGGCTTGGGGCGGCCTGGCCGCGTTGCTGGGACCCGCGAGCTGGTAGCGCATCAAAATTACGTCCTTGTCTACGACACGGCAGCTGATCTTGTGCGGGTGCTTCGCGTCTTGCACGCCGCAAGACAGTGGCCGCCCTGAATGTCGTCAGGCCCCAGAGCGCTTTGTTGCGAAGCCGCAGCGCGCACCCAGTTCGCGCTCTACCTCATCATGAAAGCGCACCCAGGCGGCGCGCGCCCGGGCTGACAGTGTCGGCGTCCACATCTTTGCCGTCGGACGGGGCAATTTCGAGATACAGCCCGACAGAGTCGAACATGCGCAAGGCTTTGCCGGTGCGAATTGAGGTGTCGCCCAGTGGCATCGGGGCAACTTTCTGGGTGCTGTTCAGCCGTGTCTGTGGTCCCACCGACAGGAATCGAACCTGTATCTGCCGCTTAGGAGGCGGCCGTTCTATCCATTGAACTACGGCGGGACGCGCAGTAATTTTCACACGCGCTCACCGAGTGCCGGATTCGGTCTCGGGCACGCTCCCATGGCCTCACGCCCCCAGCCGCCACCCCAGCCATTCGCGCAGCACCAGGCGGGTCTGGCGAAACCCGTCGCTCGACGGCAGCCAGTCGAGCACGGGCAGCTGGCTCGACTCGGCCAGACCCATCGGGGCCGGCTCGATGTGCAGGCCGCTGGCCGCTGCCGCGCCCTCGAACAAGGCACGGGCGCGCTGCATGTGCCAGCCGTGGGTGACCAAAACGATGCGCGTGACGCCGGCGTTCTTGAGCAGGGCGACTGAAAGTGCGGCGTTCTCGCGGGTGTCGCGCGAGGTGTTTTCGACCCAGCGCAGCGGTTGCTGAAAGTCTTCGCGGGCGATGCGCGCGGCCACATCGGCTTCGGGCTCGCCGGCTCGCGCGGCCCAGCCCAGTCCCCCGCTGAAGGCCACCGGCCAGCCGCTCTGGCGGCCCAGCCACAGACCGTAGCGCAGGCGTTCGAGCGAGTCGCGAGACAGGCTGCCGCTGTCGTATTCAGGCGCGTACGGTTCGGCCCCGCCGCCGAGCACGACGATGGCAATGCCGGGCTTGCCGGGGGCTTGCGACTTCAGCTCGGCCAGCCGCGTGGCGCTGAGTGCGGGTGAGGCTTCCAGCAGTTGCGCTTGCAGCGCGCTGGCCAAGCCGCTGCAGGCACTCAGCCACAGCCCCAGCACGCCAGCCATCACGAGCCACATGCCGCGCCGCGCGCTGGCGCCGAGGCGCTGCCGCATCATCCATGCGCCGATCACAATCGCAATCAGCAGCGGCACGGGCGGCAGCAACAAGGCGGTGAGGACGGGTTTCCACGCTGTAATGCCGAGCGCGCTGACAATCGAGTTCACGGGTACCGGGCCTGCAGTGGGGGGCGTGTGCGGGCATTGTGTTCGCACCGCTGATGCTGGCGGGCCGTTGAAGGGGACCAGTCCATGAAGTGGTTGCGGCGGATCGGTTGGGTGGCAGCGGGTGTGCTGGGTCTGTGGGCCGTGGCTTGGCTGGCGGTGCCGCCACTGCTCAAGTCGCAGGCACAGCAAAAACTCGGCGCCATGCTCGGTCGCGAGGTGACCTTTGGCGAGGTCAGCTTCAGCCCGTGGTCGATGGAACTCACGGTGCGCGACATCGTGATTGCCGCAGCGTCCGGCGCCTCGGGCGAAACGGCGGCCGCCGTGCCGCCGCTGCTCAAGGTGGCACGCGTGCATGCCAACGTCGAGATGGCCTCGCTGTGGCAGATGGCGCCGGTGGTTGCGGCCTTCGAGATCGACGGGCCCGAGATCCACCTGACCCACCTCACGCCGGGTCACTACGACATCGACGACATCCTGGCGCGCCTGGCCGACATGCCCAAGAGCGAGCCTTCCGGCGAGCCCGTGCATTTCGCCGTCTACAACATCAAGGTGAGCAACGGCTCGTTCAGCTTCGATGACAGGCCGATGGACCGCCGGCATCAGCTGAAGTCGCTCAACCTCGGGCTGCCCTTCATCACCAACATCCCTGCCGACGTGAACGTGCAGGTCGAGCCGCGGCTGGCCTTTGTGTTCAACGGCACGGCTTTCGACACCGGCGCGCAGGCGCGGCCTTTTGCCAGCACGCGCGAGGCCAAGGTCCAGTTCAAGATGGACGCGCTGGATCTGGCGCCCTATGCCGTTTACCTGCCCGAGTCGCTGCCGGTGCGCCTGGTCAGCGGCACGACGGCCTCGCAGTTCGAGGTCAATTTCTCCATGCCCGCCGATGGCCAGCCGCATGTCGAGATCAAGGGCCAGACCAGCCTCGAGAAATTTGCGCTCACCGACGTGGCCGGCGCTCCGCTGGTCGAGTGGAACAAGCTGAGCGTGGCGCTGCGCGATGTGCGTCCGCTCGATCGGCTGCTTGCCTACGGCGCCATTGAGCTTGATGGCGCGACGCTGCATGTGAACCGCGATGCCGCCGGTCGGCTGAATCTGTCGCAGTTGGCAGGCGATGGCGCTCAGGGCGACGCCGCGGCTGAGGACACGCCCGCAGCACCGTCGGCAGCCGCTGGCGATGCCGTGAAGCTGACGGTCGACTCTGTTGCTGTGAACGGCTTGCGCGTGCTGTGGAACGACGCCGCCGTGAAGCCGGCCGCTGCACTGGTGCTCGATCAGGTGGACTTCAAGGCCGGGCCGCTGGCCTATCCGTTTGCCGCCGGCGCCACGCTGCCGGTGAGCCTGAAGGCCACGCTGGCCACGCAAACCCCGGGCAGCCCCGCGCTGGCCCGACTGGGCGTGGACGGTCAGGTCAGCGATCAGACCGCCGCGCTGGATCTGAAGCTGAGCGAGTTGTCGCTCGAGGCCTTTGCGCCTTACATCGCCGATGTGGTCAGCGCCAAGTTGAGCGGTCGCCTGTCGGCTGGGGGCAAGCTGAAGTGGGCTGCGGGCGGAGCGCCGTCGGCGGTGGCCGTGGCCGCCAGCGGTGCGGCTTCTGGTGCCGAGCCCGCAGCGCCGGCTCAAGCGTCGTTGCTGCTGTCGGGCGGCGAAGTGGTGCTTGATGACTTGCGTGTGAGCGATGGGCGCAAGCTGCCCACTCTGGCGCTCAAGCAGTTCGCGCTGCGCGAGCTCGAGGTCGATGCGACGGCGCGCAAGGTGTTGCTCGGCAGCGTGAAGTTCGACCAGCCCGCCGTGGCGGTGGCGCGCGATCGCGAAGGCCAGTGGAATGTGCAGCGCTGGATGAAGAGCCAAGCTGGCGCCGCGCAGCCGGTTGCGGCAAGCGCTGCCAAGCCCGCCAAGGACGAGCAGCCTTGGCAGATCGAGTTGCGCGACTTCGCGCTCGACAACGGATCGGTGCGTGTGGATGACGCGCATGTCAACGCGGCCGAGCCGGTGCTGCTGGTGCTGAGGGGCATGAAGCTTGGGGTGCAAAAGCTGGTGCTGGCGGGTTCGCGCACGGTCTCACCGGCCAGCGTGCAGTTCAGCGCGCGGCTGGCGCACAACGAGACCGCCAAACTGCCCGACAAATCCATCAAGGCGGCAGCCGGCGCCCTGGCTGCCGGCGCCATGGACTGGCGCGGGCAGCTCGGTTTGCAGCCGCTGATGCTCAAGGGCAAGTTGAGGCTCGAACGACTGCCCGTGCACGGCTTCGTGCCTTATGTGCAAGACCGCCTGCCGGTGAGCCTGGAGCGCGCCGAGGCGGGGTTCAATGCCGATGTGTCGGTGCGTGAATTGCCTGCAGGGCTGGACGTGGCCGTGGCCGGTGAGGCGCTGATCGCCGATGTGCTGGTGCACACCCGTGCCGACGCCAAACTGGCGCAAGGTTTTGACGACAGCCACGACCTGCTCAGCTGGAACGCGCTCAAGTTCAACGGCCTGAAGTTCGCCATGGCGCCGGCCCAGCCCATGCGCGTCGACATCGCCGAGATCGTGCTCAGCGACTTCTTCTCGCGCCTGATCCTCAATGAGCAAGGCCGCCTGAACCTGCAGGATGTGCAGCCGGTCGATCAGGCGGCGGCTGCGCCCGAAGCCGCAGCGTCGGCGCCGTCAATGCAGACCGCAGCGTCGGCGCCGCCAACGCAGGCCTCAGCGTCAGCCCCGGCCGATGCACCCAGCCCGCAGCCTTTGCTGCTGAACGTGGGCAGCACGAAGCTGGTCAACGGCCGCATCGATTTCACCGACCACTTCGTTCGCCCCAATTACAGCGCCGACCTGAGCGAGCTCAACGGCACGCTGGGCGCGTTCAGCTCCACCGGTGGCGGCATGGCGGTGATCGATCTGAAAGGGCGTGCGGCGCGCACCGCCTTGCTGGAAATTTCAGGCCAGTTCAACCCCACCGCCAAGCCGCTGGCGATGGACATCCGCGCCCGGGCGACCGACCTTGAACTCGCGCCCTTGTCGCCTTATTCAGGCAAATACGCCGGCTATGTGATCGAGCGCGGCAAGCTCAGCATGGACCTGGCCTACCAGATCACCCCCGAGGGCCAGTTGCAGGCCAAGAACAAGGTCGTCGTCAATCAGCTGACCTTTGGCGATCGTGTCGACAGCCCCGATGCCACCTCGCTGCCGGTGCGGCTGGCGGTGTCGCTGCTGCAAGACAGCCGTGGCGTCATCGACATCAACCTGCCGATCAGCGGCTCGCTCAATGACCCGCAGTTCAGCGTGGGCAGCCTGATCCTCAAGGTGATTGGCAACTTGCTGACCAAGGCCGTGACCGCGCCGTTTTCGCTGCTGTTTGGCAGCGACGAGACCGACTTCAGCCAGGTGACGTTCAAGCCCGGCTCCGTGCTGCTGACCGATGCCGGCGCGGCCGATCTGGACAAGGTGGCCAAGGCGCTCGCCGACAAGCCTTCGCTCAAGCTGACGGTCACCGGCTCGTGCGATCCCGACAAGGAGCACGACGACTACCTGAAGGCCAGCCTCGAGTCCCGCCTGCAAAAGGAAAAAGCCCGGGAGCGCGCGCGTGACGGGCAGGTGCCGGCAGTGGCTGCCGGTGCGGCTTCGGCCCCCGAGGTGTTCAGCGCGGCCGAGCGCGAGCGCTTGCTCAAGACGGTCTACAAGCAGACCGACATTCCTGACAAGCCGCGCAACCTGGTCGGCATGGCCAAGGACATTCCTGGCCCCGAGATGGAGGCCTTGCTCAAGACCGTCATTCCGTTCAGCGACGACCTGATGCGCGAGCTGGCGCTGCAGCGCGGTCTGGCGGTGCGTGACGGGCTGGTCGCCAAGGGCCTACCGAGCGAGCGGCTGTTCGTCGGCGCGCCCAAGCCGCGCGCGGCCTATGAGCCCTTCACCGATTCGGTGCCCGGCGCCGAGCTGGCTCTGAAAAACGATTGATTCCCAAGAGGACGACATGAGCATTGAAATGATCACGCTGGGCGGCGGCTGCTTCTGGTGCACCGAGGCGGTGTACGAGCACGTCGATGGCGTCACCGCGGTCGAGTCGGGTTATTGCAATGGCCGCGTTGCGAAACCCACCTACGAGCAGGTGTGCAGCGGGGCCACCGGCTGCGTCGAGGTGATCCGCGTGGCTTTTGATGCCGATCGCATCAGCCTGCGCGAGGTGCTCGAGATCTTCTTCGTGATCCACGACCCGACCACGCCCAACCGTCAGGGCAATGACGTGGGCACGCAGTACCGCTCGGGCATCTATTTCCACGAGGCTGCTCAGCAGGCCGTGGCGCGCGAGGTGATGGACGAGGTGAACGCCAAGGTGGGCGGTCGGCTCGTGACCGAACTGCTGCCGCTGGCCGACTATTCGCGCGCCGAGGATTACCACCAGCACTACTACGCCAACAACCCCCATCAGGGCTACTGCGCGATGGTGGCTGCGCCCAAGATCGAGAAGTTCCGCAAGACTTTCGCCAGTCGCTACCGCTGAAGCCCGGTTGCCAGCGCGTCAGCTCTGGTTGAAGTCGGGCTTGCGCTTGGCCATGAAAGCGGCCATGCCCTCGCGCTGGTCGTGCGAGCCGAACAGCGAGTGGAAGAGGCGCCTCTCGTACGACACGCCATCCGACAGGCCCGATTCAAACGCGCGGTTGATGCACTCCTTGGCCATCATCACGCTGGGCGCGCTTTGGCTGCAGATGGTGGCTGCGGCGGCCAGTGTTTCGGCCATCAACTGATCGGCGGCCACCACGCGCGAGACCAGCCCGGCGCGCTCGGCCTCGGCGGCGTCGACCATGCGGGCGGTGAGCACCATGTCCATCGCCTTGGCCTTGCCCACCGCGCGCGGCAGCCGCTGCGTGCCGCCGGCGCCGGGGATGATGCCCAGCTTGATCTCGGGCTGGCCGAACTTGGCGGTGTCTGCGGCGATGATGAAGTCGCACATCATGGCCAGCTCGCAGCCGCCGCCCAGCGCAAAGCCGGCCACTGCGGCGATCACGGGCTTGCGCACCTGGCGGATGGTTTCCCAGTTGCGGGTGATGAAGTCGCTCTTGAAGGCATCCATGTGGCTGAGCTCGGCCATGCCGCCGACATCGGCGCCTGCGGCAAAGGCTTTTTCGCTGCCGGTGATCACGATGCAGCCGATGCCGGCATCGCGGTCAAAGGCCAGCAGTGCTGCGCCCAGCTCATTCATCAGCGCATCGCTCAGCGCATTGAGCGCCTTGGGGCGGTTCAACGTGATCACGCCGGTCTTGAGCTCGCCGTCGCCGTGCACCGCGGTCAGGATGGATTCGAAGGGGGTCGGGGTCATGGGGTTCTCACCGGTGAGTTGGCAGCACGACGGCAACCCTGGCCCGTGCCGGTGCGGCTGCGTCGATGGTGATCAGTCTACGGTGGTGTGTGGGGGGGCCATGCCCGATTGCTATCCTCCATCTTGCTCATGATCACCGTGCCTTCTCACCGTACCCACAACGTCTGCGTGTTGCGCATGGGTTTGGCCATCGCGCTGGCGTGCTGCATCGTGCTGATGCAGTGGTTGGGCTCGTTGCACAGCTATGTGCATCCGAACCATCTGCCGACGCACAGCGTCGAGCAGGCGGCGGGGCAACCTGATCTTGGGCAGACCCTGCGAGCGCTGTTCTCGGGGCACGACAGTGACTCGGACGACTGCCGGCTGCTGGACTTGCTGATGCATGCCGACTTGCTCGCATCGGCGACGTCGGCTCCCATCGCCTTCGCGCCGCCGCAAAACCTGGATGCGGTGCACATCGGCTGGCATCACGCCGCCCAATCTGCGGGCTACCTCGCGCGCGGTCCACCCGAGCGAGCCTGACGGCGGCGAACCCGGCCCGTGCGGCCGGCGTTTTCGCGCTTCTTCCCCGTTGCCCACCGATCAGCGCGCCGATGCGGTGCGCTGATCGCCGCGCTTTGCCCTGTGGCGAGCCGCCGGCTCACGAAGCCTTGAATGGCCAGTGCGCCGCGTTGTTCGTCAGATCCTGGACCCACCACACCATGAATCGATTCATTTCCCTGCCACCGAGCGCCCTGACTCTGGCCATCGCTCTGGCTTTCGTCAGCGCATCCGCTGTTCACGCTCAGACCGCCCCGCCGGGCGCACCTGCCGCCACGCCGCCACCACGCAGCCTCGACACCGTGGTGATCACGGGCAACCCGCTGGGCAGCCAGAAGATTGCCGCACCGGTGTCGGTGCTGTCGGGCGACGCCCTGGCGCTGCGCCGCGGCAGTTCGCTCGGCGAGACGCTCGACGGGCTGCCCGGCGTGTCATCGAGCTACTTCGGCCCCAACGCCAACCGGCCGGTCATTCGCGGGCTTGACGGCGATCGGGTGCGCATCCTCAGCAACGCAGGTGGCTCGCTCGATGCATCGTCGCTGAGTTACGACCACGCGGTACCGATCGACCCGCTCATCGTCGACCGTGTTGAGGTTTTGCGCGGCCCTGGCGCGCTGCTTCATGGAGGCAGTGCGGTAGGCGGTGTCGTCAACGCGATCGATAACCGCATCCCTCGTGCGCCATTGTCTGGAACCTCGGGTGTCGCCGAAGTGCGGCTCGGCGGGGCGGCCCAGGAGCGTGGTGGAGCTGCCGTGCTCGAGACCGGTAATTCGGCATTCGCGTTGCATGCCGATGTGTTCGGGCGTGACACATCCGACCTGCGGGTGCCGCGCTTCACGCCGGTAGAAGACGGCCAGCCGCTCGAGCGCAGCTCTCATGTGCGCAATTCCGCCAGCCAGAGCAGCGGTGGCTCGATCGGTGGTTCGTGGTTCACCGGCGGCAGCGACGAGCCCGGGCTCGCAGCCGCGAAGTGGTCGACGCGTGTCGGGCTTTCGGTTGACACCTATGAAAACGACTATGGCGTCACCGCGGAGCCTGATGTGCTCATCAAGATGCAGCGCGATCACATCGGATTTGCCAGCGAAGTCAGGGGGCTTGAGGGGGTGCTGCGTGCGGTGCGCATGAACGCCAACGCCGCTGACTACCAACACAAGGAAATCGAGGGGGACGGCGCGGTCGGCACGGTCTTCAAGAGCAAGGGTTACGACGTTCGCGCCGAGTTCGAACACGCACCGATCGGGCCCGTGAAGGGCGTCTTTGGATTCCAGCAAGAGCAGTTCAACTTCTCTGCGCTGGGTGAGGAGGCCTTTGTGCCTGACACCCACACCCGCAAGTCCGCACTCTTTGCGTTGGAAGAGACCCAGTGGCCTGGAGGAACACTGTCAGCGGGTGTGCGCCTGGAGTGGGCCCAAGTCGACTCCGATGGGGATGCCGGGTCGGGCGAATCCAAATTCGGCGAACCCTCGGATCGGAGTTTTTCGCTTCGCAGCCTGTCGCTGTCCAACGTCTATCCGCTGGCGAGCGATTGGTCACTGTCGGTCGCGCTGAGTTCGACCGAACGCGCCCCCACTTTCTACGAGCTCTACGCGAACGGCGTGCACGCGGCGACGGGCACCTACGAGCAAGGCGATCCCTCGCTGTCCAAAGAGCGCGGCGGCAACATTGATCTGGCGATCGAGTGGAAGAACGCCACCGACCGTGTGCGCGCAGGCTTTTTTGTGACGCGGTTTTCGCGTTTCATCTCGCTCGACGCAACGGGCGAGCAAGTGGACGACTCTGGCGAGCCCGTGCCCGATGGCTCCCCTGACAGCGTTCCGCTTTACCGGTTCGATGAGGTCAAGGCACGCATGAAGGGCGTCGAGATCGAGGCGCGCAAGCGGCTGCTCGAGCGTGTGGCAACGCTAGACGCCACAGCGATGTTCGATTGGACGCGGGCCACCAACCGCACCACCGATGAGCCGCTGCCACGGATCGCGCCGTGGCGCTTGAACCTGGGGCTTGATGCCGAGCATGGTCCCTGGGCTGCGCGTTTGGAGACGATTTATTCGGCACGCCAGGCCCGCGTGCCCGATACCGATCAACCCACCGACGATTACACGATCGTGAATGCCTCGGTTTCGCAGCGCTTCAGCCTGGGTCCGACCGATGCTCTGTGGTTCGTCAAGGTGACAAACCTGGGCAATGAACTGGCTTACAGCGCATCGTCGATCCAGACGATCCGGGGCTTGTCTCCGCTGCCGGGTCGTGCGGTGATGGCAGGCATGCGAATCACCTTCTAGGCGCGATCCTGACGATCAAGGCGCCAGCCGCTCGCGCGACCAGATGTCGTCTTGCAAGCGGTACTGCAGCCGGTCGTGCAGGCGCGATTTGCGGCCCTGCCAGAACTCCCAGCGGTCGGGTACCAGACGGTAGCCGCCCCAGTGGGGCGGGCGTGGCGGGTTGAGCATGAACTTCGCGCCGAACTTGGCCGCGTTGGCCACCAGCACGCCGCGCGAGGAGATCACCTCGCTCTGCGGCGAGGCCCAGGCGCCGATGCGCGAGTCGAGCGGGCGCGATTGAAAGTAGGCGTCGGATTCAGCCGCGTCGATGGGCTCGACGCGACCTTCGATGCGCACCACGCGTTCGAGCTCAACCCAGTGGAACTGCAGCGCGGCAAACGGCTGGTGTGCCAGCTCGCGGCCCTTGCGGCTTTGGTAATTGGTGAACCAGACGATGCCGCGCGCATCGCAGCCCTTGATCAGCACCACGCGGGTTGACGGCCGGCCGTCGGCGCCCACGGTGGCCAGCGTCATGGCATTGGGCTCGGGGATCTCGCCCGTGATGGCCTGCTGCAGCCACAGCTCGAATTGGGCGAGCGGGTCGGCCAGCGAGGCCGATTCGTCGAGCTCTGAGCGCTCGTAGCTCTTGCGCAGATCGGCGATGGATTCCATCGGACGAGTATAGAAACTACCCACCCCTGCGAGCCGTCGCCGGCGTCAAGGGTCAGGCGTCAGGCATCAGGCGTGAGACGTGCGGCGGCTTTGCTCTCAGAGCCAGACCCACAGGCGACGCATCCATGAGGGCAAGCGAAGCGATGGCTGGGGCTGGTAGCACTGGCGGTACTCGAAGTTCATGTTGGCTCCTGATACTGTGTATTTGTACAGTATAGGCGGCGAGCGTC
>CAMCNE010000054.1 GCA_945875935.1 Bordetella parapertussis | reverse complement strand
CGCATTTCCTTGATCTGCCCCGACACCTGGCTGCCGATGACCACCTGGCGCACCGGGTTGACGGTGCCCGAAGACGACACGGCGGCCAGCAGCGGACCGCGCTCGAGCTTGGCCGTCTTGTAGTTGGCGTCAGCTTCGGCGTCGCGCTGCGACCACCACCCACCTAACGCCACGGCGGCAACCAGCAGCAGCGCCAGGCTCCACCCGAGTTTGAATTTCATGGAACCGATTCTAGGGATCGACCCTCCATGGACGGGCCACGGCTACATTAGCCGTCGCACTCGTGAGCAGCAGTACACCTTGAATTCGCCCGTGACGACCCCCGAGACACCCCCGAGCGGACCCCGCAAACGCCGCATCGGCTGGATCGTGGCGCTGCTGGCAGCCCTGCTGATTGCCGGGCTGGTGGCTCGTGTGCTGTACACGCGCAGCCAGGAGCGTGCGGCAGCCGCCGCGCCCCCGAAAGCCGCCCCGCCTTTGGAGCTCACGGCAGCCGACACCGTGGTGGCACGCACGCAGACCTTCAACCGAACGCTGGCGGTGACCGGTGGGCTCAAGGCCTACAACAGCACCGTGGTGCGCGCCAAGGTGGCCGCAGAACTCAAGTCGCTGTCGGTGCGCGAAGGCGACACGGTGCAAGCCGGCCAGGTGATTGGCCAGCTGGACTCGCTGGAGGTCGATCTGCGGCTGCAACAGGCCGAACAAAACGCCGCCTCGGCGCGCGCGCAGCTGGACATCGCCCGCCGCGCGCTCGACAACAACCGCGCGCTGATGGCGCAGGGCTTTATCTCGGCCACCGGCCTCGAGAACTCGGTGTCCAACGACGCGGCCGCTCGCGCCACGCTGCAGGCGGCCTTGGCCGCGGTCGATCTGGCCCGCAAGGCGCGCGTGGACACTCGGCTGGTCGCGCCCATCACCGGAATGGTGTCGCAGCGCCTGGCACAGCCCGGTGAACGCGTGGCCGTCGATGCACGGCTGGTCGAGATCGTCGACCTGTCTCGCATCGAACTGGAAGCCGCGGTCACGCCCGAGGACGTGGGCGGAGTGAAGGTCGGGCAAAGCGCGCGGCTCAAAGTCGACGGCTTTGACCAGCCCTTGCCCGCCAAGGTCGCGCGCATCAACCCGAGCACGCAAATGGGCACCCGGGCGGTGATGGTGTATCTGGCGCTGGAGCCTCACCCCGGCCTGCGCCAGGGCCTGTTCACCACCGGCACCATCGAGCTTGAAAGCCGCGAGGTGCTGGCGGTGCCGACGTCTGCGGTGCGCATCGACCAAGCCGAGCCCTATGTGCTGGCGGTGATCGGTGACCGTGCCCTGCGGCGCAAGGTCACGCTCGGTGTGCGCGGCGAACTGCTCGTCGATGGCCGCGTCGAGCCGGCCGTTGAGCTGGCCTCAGGCGTCGAAGACGGCGCAGTGCTGCTGCGCGGATCGACCGGTGCCGTGCGAGACGGCTCGGCGGTGCGCCTGGCTGGCGACGCCGCACCGAGCGCCTCAGCCCCACGCTGAGCATGTGGTTCACCCGCGTTTCGATCGGCAACCCGGTCATGGCCACCATGGTCATGCTGGCCTTCGTGGTGCTGGGCCTGTTCAGCTACCAGCGCCTGTCGGTCGACCAGTTCCCGAACATTGAATTCCCCACCGTGGTGGTGCAGTTCGACTACCCCGGTGCGTCGCCCGAGATCGTCGAGACCGAAGTCACCAAGAAGGTCGAAGAAGCGGTCAACACGGTGGCGGGCATCAGCTCGCTGTACTCGCGCTCGTACGAAGGCAATTCGATCGTCATCATCGAGTTCAACCTGAACGTCGACGGGCGCAAGGCGGCCGAAGACGTGCGCGAAAAAGTCGCCCTGGTGCGAGCCAGCCTGCGCGACGAGGTGAAAGAGCCACGCGTGTCGCGCTTCGACCCGGCCAGCACGCCGATCTTCAACGTGGCCGTGCTGTCGCCCGATGGCAGCAAGTCGCCGCAGGAGCTCACCACCTGGGCGCAGCAGGTCTTGCAAAAGCGGCTCGAGAACGTGCGCGGCGTGGGCTCGGTCAGCGTGGTGGGCGGCGTGGCGCGGCAGATCAACCTGTACCTGAAGCCCGCGGCCATGGAAGCGCTGGGCGTGAGCGTCGATGCCGTCATCAACGCGGTGCGCAGCGAAAACCAGGAACTGCCCATGGGCGCGATCCGCTCGACCGAGCAGGACCGCGTGGTGCAGATCAATGCGCGGCTCGAGCGCCCCGAGGAGTTCCGCGACATCGTCGTCGCGCGGCGGGGCGCGGCGAGTGCCGGTACCGGCAATGCCACCGTCAGCGGCGGCTCGCCTGTGAGGCTGTGGCAGGTCGCCGATGTGGTCGACGGCCCGCAGGAAATCGAAAGCCTGGCGCTCTACAACGGCCAGCGCACGGTGTTGCTGTCGGTGCTGAAGTCGCAAGGCGAAAACACCATCGAAGTGGTCGATGGCCTGCGCAAGGCGCTCGCCGGGGTGACTGACGTGACGCCGGCGGGCATCACGGTGGAAGTCAACCGCGACAACTCGCGCGCGATCCGCGTGTCGGTGGCCAACGTCAAGCGCACGCTGTTCGAAGGCGCGGCGCTGACCATGCTGATCGTGTTCCTGTTTCTCAATTCATGGCGCAGCACGGTGATCACCGGGCTGACCCTGCCGATTTCGCTGATTGGCACCTTTGCCTTCATGTACATCTTCGGCTTCACCATCAACACGATCACGATGATGGCGCTCAGCCTGTGCGTGGGCTTGCTGATCGATGACGCGATCGTGGTGCGCGAAAACATCGTGCGCCATGTGCAAATGGGCAAGACCTCGCATCAGGCGGCGCTGGACGGCACGCAGGAGATCGGCCTGGCGGTGCTGGCCACCACGCTGTCCATCGTGGCGGTGTTCGCGCCCATCGGTTTCATGGGCGGCATCGTCGGCAAGTTCTTTCACGAGTTCGGCATCACCATCGTGGCGGCGGTGCTGATCTCGATGTTCGTGAGCTTCACGCTCGACCCCATGCTGTCGAGCGTCTGGCACGACCCGCAATCGCAGCGCAAGCCCGGCGTGCAGGACCTGTCACGAGCCAGCCTTTACGACCGCACGCTGGGCCGCGTCACCGGCTGGTTCGATCACCTGACCACGCGTTTGGGCGACGCTTACCAGTCCATCTTGCGCTGGTCGCTGCGCCACCGCCTGGCCACGCTGGCAATTGCCGGGGCCACCTTTGGCGGCAGCTTCTTTCTGATCCCGCTGCTGGGGGCGGAATTTGCCCCGAAGGCCGACTTTTCGGAAACGCAGCTCAACTTCTACACGCCGGTGGGATCGTCGCTGGAGGTGACCGAAGCGCGCGCGCGGCAGGTGGACGCCGCACTGCGTGAAATGCCCGAGGTCCAGCACACCGTGACCACCATCAACAGCGGCAATGCCGCGGGCAAGATCTTTGGTGCGACCTATGTGCGTCTGGTCGACCGCGATCAGCGCGAGCGCAGTGTCAACGAGATGAGCGCACCGCTGCGCGAAAAGCTCGCAGCCATCCCGGGCATCACGGTGACCAACCTGGGCACCACCGACATCGGCGGCGGCAAGAGCCTGCAGTTCTCGATACAGGGCAGCGATCTGGGCGAGCTCGAGCGGCTGTCCAAGATCATCCTCGATCAGTTGCGCGTCATCCCGGGGCTGGTCGATCTGGACAGCACGCTCAAGCCCGACAAGCCGACCGTGGCCATTGACGTGCGGCGCGATGCGGCCTCGGATGTGGGGCTGAATGTCAACGCGCTGTCCAACTCCCTGCGCGCGCTGGTGGCGGGCACCACGGTGGGCAACTGGCGTGCACCCGATGGCGAGAACTACGACGTCATCGTGCGGCTGGCGCCCGATGCGCGCAATTCGATCGCCGACCTGCAGCGCCTGCCGGTGCCGGTGGTGGCGGGCGCCGACGGCATGCCGCGCATCGTGCGGCTGTCACAGGTGGCTGACATCCACGCATCGACCGGGCCGAATCAGATCAACCGGCGCGACCTCAACCGCGAAATCACGATCGATGCCAACCCCTGGGGGCGCAGTTCGGGCGATGTGTCGGCCGACATCCGCAAGGTGCTTGACGCCGTGGCCTGGCCGCCCGGCTACCGCTACACCTTTGGCGGCAGCACGAAGAACATGAACGAGTCGTTCAGCTATGCGATCGGCTCGCTGGGTCTGGCAGTGGTGTTCATCTACATGATTCTGGCCAGCCAGTTCAAGAGCTTCTTGCAGCCCATTGCGCTGATGAGTTCGCTGCCGCTGACGCTGATCGGCGTGGTGCTCGCGCTGCTCACCTTCCGCTCGACGCTCAACATGTTCAGCATCATCGGGGTGGTCATGCTCATGGGGCTGGTGACCAAGAACGCCATCTTGCTGATCGACTTCGCGATACGGCTGCGCGCGGTGTTCACCGGCATCAGCCGTGAAGAGGCGCTGCTGCACGCGGCCCAGGTGCGGCTGCGGCCCATCCTCATGACCACGCTGGCGATGATCTTCGGCATGGTGCCGTTGGCCTTTGCGCTGAGCGAGGGCTCGGAGCAACGCGCCCCGATGGGTCAGGCGGTGATCGGCGGGGTGATCACCTCTTCACTGCTCACGCTCGTCGTGGTGCCTGTCATCTACTGCTATCTGGACGATCTGTCGAACTGGATGCGCCGCCGTTGGGGTTCCGGCCCCGCGCAGCCCGCCACCGTCAGCGCAGATTGAGCCCAATAAAATCAGTTGCTGATTCCTTCGAGAAAGACCACATGGACATTGAACTCGCCCGCTTCAACATGATCGAGCAGCAAATCCGTCCCTGGGATGTGCTTGACGCCGACGTGCTGGCGCTGCTCGCCGCCGTCAAGCGCGAGGACTTCCTGCCAGCGGATCTGCGCTCGATGGCCTTCGTCGACACCGAAGTGCCGCTGGCGACCACCACCGGTCCCGCGCAAGCCATGCTGGCCCCGCGCGTGGAAGCCCGGCTGCTGCAAGAACTCAAGGTCGGCCGACACGAGCGCGTGCTGGAGATCGGCGCCGGCTCGGGCTTCATGGCCGCACTGCTGGGTCACAAGGCGCAGCAGGTGATCAGCTACGAGATCGACGCCGATCTGGCGCGCTTCGCTGAGGCCAACCTGCGCCGTGCTGGCTTGCACAACGTGAGCGTGCGACACGGCGACGGCTCGTTGGGCTGCAAGGATGAAGCTCCGTTTGACGTGATCGTGCTGTCGGGCTCGGTGCCCGAGGTGCCCAAGGCGCTGCTCGATCAGCTCAAGCCAGGCGGACGACTGGTGGCCATCGTGGGACAGCAGCCGATCATGCGCGCCGTGCTCTACACCAAGGCGGCCGCAGGATCGGTGGGATGCGTGGATCTGTTCGACACGGTGGCACCGCGGCTGTCGGGCTTTGACGAGCCGAGCCGGTTCAATTTCTGATGTCGCAGATCACGCCTCGCGAGTTCGCGGTGATGCTCGAGTCGACGCCGGCTGCGGCGCTGCCGTTGCTGCTCGACGTGCGCGAGGCGTGGGAGTTCGAGTTGGCCGCCCTGCGCGCCGAGGGTCTGGTCACCTTGAACTTGCCGATGAGCGAGATCGTCGACAGGGTCAACGAGCTCGATCCCTCCAGGCCCATCGTGTGCCTGTGCCACCACGGGGTGCGCAGCGCGCAGGTGGCCGGGTTTCTCGAGCAGCGCCACGGATTCGCCTCGGTGACCAATTTCAGCGGTGGCATCGACGCCTGGTCGATGCAGGTCGATCCCACCGTGCCGCGCTATTGAGCGTGTGCCCAACCGAGAAAACACCATGCGCACCGCCCTGATCGCCTTCATGCTCGGCCTGGTGGGTGCCGGCAGTACCTGCGCCCAAAGCCTCGACGAGCTCTACACCGCCGCGCGCGGCTACGACGCGACCTATCTCTCGGCACGAGCGCTGGCCGATTCAGCTCAATTCAAGGCGGCTCAGGCCAAAGCGCTGCTGCGGCCCAGCGCCGGTCTGGCCACCAGCGTCAACGTGAACCAGACCGAGTTCAAGAACTCTGACACCTCAGAGCGCAACCGCGCCGCCACGCTGTCAGCCACGCAGCCTTTGTTCAACCGCACCAGCAGCACCAGCGTCGATCAGGCACAACTGCAGCTCGAAGCCTCGGTGTACCAGCTTGAGGCCGCCGAGCAGGACCTGATCGTGCGTCTGGCCCAAGCCTATTTCGATGTGCTGGCCGCTCAGGACGCCTTGGCCACCACGCGCGCGAGCAAGGCTGCCATCAGCGAACAACTGGCCTCGGCCAAACGCAATTTCGAAGTCGGCACCGCCACCATCACCGACACCCGTGAAGCGCAGGCCCGGTTTGATCTGGCCAGCGCGCAGGAAATCGGCGCCGACAACGATCTGCGCAACAAGCGCATCGCGCTCGATCAGCTGGTCGGCCGCAGCAACGTTCAGCCCAAGGGCCTGCAGCAGCCCGCGGTGTTGCCCACCATCGTGCCGACCGATGCCGAAGCTTGGGCGCGTGATGGCGACGCGCAGCATCCCGCGGTGCTCCAGGCCAGACTGGCGCTGGAAGTCGCACAGCTTGAAACCCAAAAAGCCCGCGCAGGCCACCTGCCCACCCTCGATGCGGTGGCCAGTCTGGGCAGCAACTACAGCTCGCGCAGCGGGCTGAGCAGCACCGGCCAGCCTTTCGTCGGCGGCACGACCAATTCCGGCTCGATAGGCGTGCAGCTCAACTTGCCGCTGTTCGCCGGCTACTCGGTGCAAAACCGCATCAAGGAAACCCTCTCGCTCGAAGAGAAGTCGCGCAACGATCTGGAAGCCGCGCGGCGCACCGTGTCGATCGCCACGCGCCAGGCCTATTTCGGCGTGCAGTCGCTGCAAGCGCAGGTGCTGGCGCTCGAAGCCGCCGAGTCATCCAGCTCGCTGGCACTCGACGCCACGCAGCTGGGCTACAAGGTCGGCGTGCGCGTGAACATCGATGTGCTCAATGCCCAGACCCAGCTTTACACCACCCGCCGCGATCTCTCGAAGGCGCGCTACGACACCCTGGTGGGCGGACTGAAGCTGCGTCAGGCGGCCGGCCAGCTCAAGCCCGAGGATGTGTCGGCGGTGAGCCGGCTGCTGGCGCCCTGAGCTGGCTGCGCGCGGGCAGCTGGCGATGGGGTGAAAGCTGGCTCAGCCATGAGCCGCACCCGCGCTGGGCTCAGCGCAGCAAACTGCCGATCAGTTCGGCCATGTGCCGGGCGGCACCACGGTGACGCGCCGCGAACGCCAGCGCGCACTCGGCGCTCGGTCGGGTCTGAGCGAAGTCGGTCGGTGAGCCCGCAGCGCTGGGTGCCACCATCGCCGCTGCCAGCCGCACGGCAGCGGTGATGTCAGCCACCCGCTGCGCGGCGCCTTCTTGCAGCGCGCGCTCGGCCGCATGGGCAAAGTTGAAGGTGTGCGGCCCCATCAGCACCGGGCAGCCGCAAGCCGCAGCTTCGATCAGGTTCTGCCCGCCCAGCGGCTCGAAGCTGCCGCCGAGCAGCGCCACCTGCGCGCAGCCAAAGTAGCTGGCCATCTCGCCGATCGAATCGCCCAGCCACACGTCGACCGCCGCGGCTTCGGGCGGCGGCGCATCGGCCCAGGTGCTGCGCCGCGACACGCTCAAGCCGGCCGCAGCAATGAGCGCAGCCACCTCGTCAAAGCGCTGCGGATGGCGGGGCACGATGAGCAACAGCGCTCGCGGTGCGCTTTGCTGATTCCATGCCGCCAGCAGCGCGGCTTCCTCGCCTTCGCGGGTGCTGGCGGCGAGCACCACGGCACGGCCGGCAGCCTGCCGCCAAACGGTGCCGCGCGCGAGCAGTGCCGCATCGGGCGTGACGTCGAACTTGAGATTGCCGCAGACCTCGACGCACCGGGCGCCGGCGGCTTGAAGCCGAGTCGCATCGGCCTGGGTTTGCGCGAGCACCAGCGCGACACTTTCGGCCGCCGGGCGCATCAGCGCCGACAGCCGCTGGCCACGGCGCGCGCTGCGCTCGCTCAAACGCGCATTGGCCAGCACCATCGGGATGGCCCGGCGCTCGGCCTCGATCAGCAACTGTGGCCAGACCTCGGTTTCCATCAGCACGCCGATGGCCGGATGAAAGTGTTCAAAGAAGCGCGATACAGCACCGGGCGTGTCCACCGGCAGCCAGGCTTGCGCATCGCCCGCACGCAGCAGCGCGGCACCGGCTTCGCGGCCGGTGGCAGTGCCGTGGGTCAGCAGCAGCCGCAGGCCGGGACGATCGGCACGCAGCGCGTCGATCAGTGCTGCGGCGGCCCGCGTCTCGCCCAGCGAGACGGCATGCACCCACAGCCAGCCGGCCGCCGCCGCGCCTGACTCAACCGCAGCCCGGGCCGTGGCGCCATAGAAACCGAAGCGCTCGCCGATCGCGAAGCGGTACAACGGCTCGGCCCGGCCGCGCCACCACAGCTTGAGCACATAGGCCGGCACGGCCAGCCGCAACGCGCTCGCGTAGCCGATGCGCGCCAAGCGCTGCAAGGGGGTCAGAGTGACAGCCAGCGTCAGCTCGTCAGTGCGCCGAGGTGGCGATCTGCGCGTCGGGCTTGACCGAGCGCAATGCCGCCATGAAGGTGGCCTCGATGCGGTGCAGCGCCTTTTCGGTGTGGCCCTCGAAGCGCATCACCAGCACAGGCGTGGTGTTGGATGAGCGGATCAGCCCGAAGCCGTCTTTGTATTCGGCACGCAGGCCGTCGATGGTGATGACCTCAAGCGCGCCGGGAAACTTGGCGGTCTCGAGCAGCTTTTGCACCAGCACCTTCGGCTCGCCTTCGGCGCACGGCACGTTGAGCTCGGGCGTGCTGAAGCTGGTGGGCAACGCGTTGAGCACCTTGCTCGGGTCCTTGCTGCGGCTGAGGATCTCGAGCAGCCGCGCAGCGGTGTAGGTGGCATCGTCAAAGCCGTACCAGCGCTCGCCGAAGAAGATGTGGCCGCTCATCTCGCCAGCGATCGGCGCCTTGACCTGCTTCATCTTGGCCTTGACCAGCGAGTGGCCGGTCTTCCACATCAGCGGCTTGCCGCCGGCCTTGCGGATCACTGGCGCCAAGCGCTGGGTGCACTTCACATCAAAGATCACGGTGCCACCGGGGTTGCGCGTCAGGATGTCCTTGGCAAACAGCATGAGCTGGCGGTCGGGGTAGATGATCTTGCCGTCTTTGGTGACCACGCCCAGCCGGTCACCGTCGCCGTCGAAGGCCAGACCGATTTCGGCGTCGGTGCTTTGCACCGTGCGGATGAGATCGGCCAGGTTTTCAGGCTTGCTCGGATCGGGATGGTGGTTGGGGAAGTCGCCGTCGACCTGCGAGTAAAGCTCGGTGACCTCGCAGCCCAGTGCACGCAGGATGGCCGGTGCCGACGCGCCCGGGATGCCGTTGCCTGAATCGACCACGATCTTCATAGGGCGCTTGAGCTTGCAGTCGCCCGTGATGCGCGCGCCGTACTCGGGCACGATGTCCATCGGTGCCGAACGACCGGGGTTGGTCACGTAATCCTCGGCTTCC
This sequence comes from Bordetella parapertussis, assembly GCA_945875935.1. Classification (GTDB taxonomy): domain Bacteria; phylum Pseudomonadota; class Gammaproteobacteria; order Burkholderiales; family Burkholderiaceae_C; genus PBB1. The sequence goes on along the minus strand of CAMCNE010000054.1, from coordinate 5,717 downwards.
ATGCGCTGGCGCAGACGCTGGATGTCTTCGCCATAAATCGCACGGCCAGCCAGCACCATCTTGAAGCCGTTGTAGTCCTTCGGGTTGTGGCTGCCGGTGACCATGATCCCGCTGTGGCAGCCACGGCGCCCGCGGGTGGCTGCCACGTAATAAAGCATGGGCGTGGTCACCGCGCCCAGGTCCACCACATCCAGCCCGGTCGACACCAGCCCGCGAATCAGCGCGGCGGCCAGCTTGGGGCCCGACAATCGACCATCACGCCCCACCGCCACCGCCTTCTCGCCCGCTGCAATCGCCTCGGTCCCGAAGGCGCGTCCCAGGTGCTCGGCGAACGCCGGGCTGATGGTCTTGCCGACCACACCGCGGATGTCGTAGGCCTTGAAGTTGGATGCGGTCACTTTCATGGGAATCCCGGAGGTTGAATTGCGGCGGATTGTAGGTACGGAGGGTTTCGCCACAACCCTGTCGACGAGCAGCACCCAGAATGATCCGAACGGACTAGATTCGAATTGATTTCTGTCTTCAAACCATAATGGAACCACTTCACAATCACTTCGCTACTGGGTTAGTTCTGGCTTGGTACCCCTCGGGTACCAAGCCTATTTTTTTGGTGGCTTGCGTTCTTCGTCAAGCGGGCAGCGCGCCATGAATCGAATCCTTCCCCCCAGCCGGCTGTGGCCGCTGCACAGCGTGGCCGCCACGCGTGACATCGAAGAACACGCGGCCCTCGCCCTCCCCCCTCACACACTGATGCGCCGCGCCGGCGATGTTGTTGCACGGCTGGCGCTCGCCGTGGCGCCCCACTCGCGACGAGTCTGGGTGGCAGCAGGCCCGGGCAACAACGGAGGCGATGGCCTGGAAGCCTCGGCTCAACTGCAGGCGGCGGGCAAGCAAGTGACCGTCCACTGGCTGGGCGCGACTCGGGGCGATCAGCGCTCGCCACCGGACTCGCTCGATGCCCATGCCCGGGCACGCTCTGCCGGGGTGCAGATCTTCGACACCGGATCTGCCGACTGGTCCGCGGCGCTCGAGCCGCACGATGTGGCCATCGACGCCCTGCTCGGCATCGGCGCGAACCGCGCACCGGCAGGGCCGATGGCCGAGATGGTCGACCGACTCAACGCGATGGTCTGCCCGGTGATCGCCATCGATGTGCCCTCGGGTCTGGACGCCGATCGCGGCCAGCCATGGGGGCTCAGTTGCGTACGAGCCGATCACACGCTGTCGCTGCTGACCCTCAAGCCCGGGTTGTTCACGGCGAGCGGGCGCGATCAGGCGGGCACGGTGTGGCTTGACAGCCTGGGCGTGGCTGGCAGCGCCTCGGCACTGCCCTGTGCATGGCTGAGTGGCGCGCAGGCAGCGCCCTCGCTAAGACATCACGCGCAACACAAGGGCAGCTTCGGCGATGTGGTGGTGGTGGGGGGCGCTTCAGGCATGGCCGGGGCTGCCCTTCTGGCGGCCCGCGCCGCGCAGGCCGCAGGCGCGGGCCGTGTCTTCGTGGATTGGCTGCAGAACGCCTTGCAGGCGCCAGGCATCGACGTGATGCACCCCGAGCTGATGATGCAGCGCGGCAAGTCGTTGTCGGAACCCGCGGTTCTGAAAGCGGCCACCGTGGTGTGCGGTTGCGGCGGAGGCGGCGTGGTGCATGATCGGCTGCCGCGGCTGATCAGTCTGGCTGGCCGGCTGGTGCTCGACGCGGATGCGCTCAATGCGCTGGCCACCGACGCGCAACTGATGAAGCAACTGCGCCAGCGCCACGGTCGCGCACAGGCCACTGTGCTGACGCCGCACCCGCTGGAAGCCGCTCGCTTGCTGGCCTGCGAGGTGGCGCAGGTGCAATCCGACCGGATGTACGCCGCCCGGGCACTGGCCGAGATGACAGCCTGCGTGGTGGTGCTCAAGGGCTCGGGGACCATCACCGCAGCGCCGAGGTACACACCGCACATCAACGGCACCGGCAATGCGTCGTTGGCCAGTGGTGGCACGGGCGATGTGCTGGCCGGCTGGCTGGGTGGTTGCTGGGCTCAGGCCGGCTGGGCTACAGGGCTGCGCCAGGCGCAAGAACTTGAGCTGGCGTTCGCCACCGCCTCGCAGGCCGTGGCCGACCATGGTTCGGTGGCCGAGCCTGAATCAACTGCGGCGCTGGCAGCGAGCGGGCTGATCGAGCGGCTGCATCGCCGCAGGGCGAACATCCCGTCGCCAAAGAGCCGCCGCTAGCAACTCCTAGCGCCGCTTGCCCGCCGCCTTGGCCGGACCCTTGCGTGCAGCGGTCTTGGACGCTCGCACCGGGTTGATGCGCGCGCCCGAGGCATTGAAGCCCTTGCGCTTGGCAGCAGCCTTGGTGGCGCGGTCGGTTTCCTTCACGGCGGCCAACTCGGCCACGGCACTCACGTTGCGCTCGGCGGTGCGATCGCGCTTGGCACGCGCCATGGCAACGTCTTCCTCGCCATCGCGCACCATGCGGAAATCGATCTTGCGACCATCCAGATCGACCCGGCTGACCTGAACACGTACGCGGGAACCCACGGCGTAGCGCACGCCCGTGCGCTCACCGCGCAGTTCCTGCTTGATCTCATCGAAGCGGAAATACTCGCCGCCCAGTTCGGTGATGTGCACCAGTCCTTCGACGTAAAGGCCGTCTAGCTGCACGAAAAGACCAAAACTGGTGGCCGCACTGACGCGACCGCTGTATTCCTCGCCCAGGTGCTCGCGCATGTAGCGGCACTTGAGCCACGCCTCGACATCGCGCGAGGCTTCGTCGGCACGGCGCTCGTTGGCGCTGCAGTGCGCGCCAGCGAGTTCCCACAACTCGCCTTCGGCGTTCAGCGTCACGGTCTTGGGGGCCACGGCCTGTTTCACGGGCTTTCGGGTGACGCGCGCAGCGGGCATGGACTCAACCAGGCCCTTGCTGAGCAGATACTTTTTGGTGCCCAAAATGGCCTTGATCACGCGGTGCACCAGCAAGTCGGGGTAGCGGCGGATCGGGCTGGTGAAGTGCGTGTAGGCGTCGTAGGCCAGGCCGAAGTGGCCGGAATTGGTGGCGGTGTAAATCGCTTGCTGCATCGAACGCAGCAGCATCGAGTGGATCTGCTCGGCGTCGATGCGCTCCTTGGTCGCCGCGGCGATCTGCTGGTATTCGCGCGGATGCGGATCGTCGCTGATCGACAGGCCCAGGCCCAGCGCCCTGAGGTAGTTCTGCAGCAGGGTCTTCTTCTCGGGCGTCGGGCCCTCATGCACACGGAACAGCGACGAGTGCTTGGCCGTGGCGATGAAGTCGGCCGCGCACACATTGGCCGCCAGCATCGCTTCTTCGATCAGCTTGTGCGCCTCGTTGCGGGTGCGCGGAATGATCTTTTCGATGCGGCCGTTGTCGTCGCACACGATCTGCGTTTCGGTGGTCTCGAAGTCAATGGCGCCGCGTTTGCCGCGCTCCTTGATCAAAGCACGGTAGACCTCGTTGAGATTGAGCAGGTCATCGACCAGATCCTTGCGCCGCTGCGCCTCGGGTCCGCGTGTGTTGCCAAGAATGGCCGCCACCTCGTTGTAGGTGAAGCGCGCATGCGAGTTGATCACCGCCGGGAAGAACTGATACGCGTGGATCTCGCCGTTGGCGGTGACCAGCATGTCGCACACCATCGCGAGCCGGTCCTCATTGGGGTTCAGCGAGCACAGTCCGTTGGACAACTTCTCGGGCAGCATCGGGATCACCCGGCGCGGAAAGTAAACCGAGGTGGCACGCTCGTAGGCGTCGTGATCGAGCGGTTCGCCGGGCTTGACGTAATGGCTCACGTCGGCAATGGCCACGATCAGCCGCCAGCCTTTGGCGCGGCCGACCTTGGCGGGTTCGCAATACACGGCGTCGTCGAAGTCGCGAGCGTCCTCGCCGTCGATGGTGACCAGCGCCACATCGGTCAGGTCGATGCGCTGCTTTCGGTCGATGGGCCGAAGCTTGTCAGGCAAGCCGGCGGCCTGCGCCAGCGTCTCGGCCGAAAAGCAGTGCGGCACCTCGTATTTGCGCACCGCGATCTCAATTTCCATGCCGGGGTCGTCGATCTCGCCAAGCACCTCGGTGACCCGGCCCACCGGCTGCGAGTACATCGATGCCGGCTCGGTCAACTCCACGGCCACCACCTGCCCGGCGACAGCATTGGCCACCGCGTTTTTCGGGATCAGGATGTCCTGGCCGTAGCGCTTGTCTTCGGGCGCCACGAGCCACACACCGCTTTCGTGAAGCAACCGGCCAATGATGGGCGCCTTCTTGCGTTCGATGATCTCGAGGATGCGACCCTCGGGCCGACCCTTGCGATCGAACCGCACCACCCGCGCCTTGACGCGATCACGGTGCAGCACCGAACGCATTTCCTGCTGGGGCAGATAGAGGTCGGGCTGGCCGTCATCTCGGATGACGAACCCATGGCCGTCGCGGTGGCCTTGAACCACCCCCTCGACCTCGCTCATGAGGTCAGCGCCGACGGGGCTGGAAGACTGGTTTGTAGGCTTTTCGATGATAGACTTTCAGGCTTCCTGAAAGCCCAGGTGGCGGAATTGGTAGACGCACTAGTTTCAGGTACTAGCGAGTAACTTCGTGGAGGTTCGAGTCCTCTCCTGGGCACCAAATATAACGAAGCCAGCTTACGCTGGCTTCGTCGTTTTCAGGGTCCAAAGAGCTCGCTCAGATGGAAAACTTCTTCGCCAACCCTTCCGGTCGAAGCCCGTCGTACTCCTCGAACGGCTGATGAATCCAGGGGCTGGTGGGCAGCAATTCGACGTGATAGTCGGGCAGGTAAGCTGACACGCCCTTGGTCCAGATCACCGCCGACTTCAGTTCGGTGATCGTTTCCATGCCACGCAGGCGCTCGACCACCGCACTGAGCGTCACGCCCGAGTCCGCCAGGTCGTCAACCAGCAGAACACGCCCGCCCAGTTCGCCCTGAGGCAGCGTGATGTAGGTGGCCATGTCGAGGCGGCCCTGCACCGAGCCGGCATCGTCTCGGTATGAGCTGGTCGACATGATGCCCAGAGGCTTTTCAAACACCCTGGAGAGCACGTCGCCCGGACGCATGCCGCCACGCGCGAGGCACAGGATCTGGTCGAACTGCCAGCCCGACGCGTGGATCTTGAGCGCCAGTCGCTCGATGAGCATGTGGTACTCGTCCCACGACACGTACAGGTGCTTGCCGTCATCGGTCAACATGGAATGCGATCCTCGGAACTGCGGCGGCGGCGCTGTGTCATGGGCATCAGCTCTGGTAGGGGTGACGCAACAAGATGGTGTGTTCGCGATCAGGGCCCGTAGAGACCATGTCGATGGGCGCGCCAATGAACGACTGCACACGCTCGAGGTAGCGGCGTGCGTTGACGGGCAGCGCGTCCCAGGCAGTCGCACCGAAGGTGGTTTCGCTCCAGCCGGGAAACGACTCGTAGATCGGCACGCAGGCCTCGATGTCGTCGGCATCGAGCGGCAGGATGTCGACACGCGCACCTGCAAGCTCATAGCCCACGCAGACCTTGATCTCGTCCAGGCCGTCGAGCACGTCGAGCTTGGTGATGCACAACCCCGAAACGCCGTTGATGATGATCGAGCGCTTGAGGGCCGCCGCATCGAGCCACCCGCATCGGCGAGGCCGACCGGTCACGGTGCCGCGTTCCTGACCCACGGTGGACAGGTGGTGGCCGACCGTGCCAGGCACGTCCATCGGCAGCTCGGTAGGGAACGG
>CAMCNE010000053.1 GCA_945875935.1 Bordetella parapertussis | reverse complement strand
GCCACGCTGTCGACCATGGCCTGCAGGCGCGCGAGCGCATCGGCACGGTTGGCGTCCTGGCTGCGCGAGGTCTGCGCCTTGATCACGACGACGCCCTCGTCGGTGATGCGCTGATCGCTGATGGCGAGCAGCCGCTGCTTCACGTCGTCAGGCAGCGATGAGGCCACCACATCGAAGCGCAGGTGCACCGCGCTCGACACCTTGTTGACGTTCTGGCCGCCCGCACCCTGCGCTCGGATGGCGGTGATCTCGACCTCGCTTTCAAGCACGGTGTGCCGCGGGGCGGTCATCGTCAAGTCCTCAGTCAGCCCATCGATACGGTGGGCACACGCGGCGACAGCGCGCACATCAGCTCGTAGCCCACGGTTCCTGCCGCTTGCGCCACTTCGTCGATGGACAAGACCACGCGGCGCACTGAGCGGCCCCACAGGGTGACCTCGCTGCCAGATCGCGCGCCGGGCACCGGTGTGAGATCGACGCACAGCGTGTCCATCGAAACCCGCCCGACCAGCGTGCAGCGCACCCCATCGACCAGCACCGGCGTGCCATTGGGTGCCGATCGCGGATAGCCATCGGCATAGCCGCAGGCGACCACGCCGATGCGCATCGGCTGCTCGGCCGTGTAGCGGCTGCCGTAGCCCACGGTGTCGCCGACACGGAGTTCTTGTGTGGCGATCAGCTTGCTGCGCAGTGACATCGCCGGCTGCAGATCCCAGTCGGCAATGCCGCGGGTGGGAAAGTCGGGCGACGAGCCGTACAGGGCCACCCCGGGGCGGATCCAGTCGGCGCGCGCCGCGCTGTCGTACGGCGCGTAGCGCAAGGCGGCTGCGCTGTTGGACAGCGAACGCTCGCCAGACAAGCCGGCGGTGGCCGCCTCGAACACTGCCATTTGCCGGTCGATGCCGCGTGGCGCGCCATGCTCATTGGCATCGGCACGGATGTCGGCATCGGCAAAGTGCGTCATCAGCGTGATGCTTTCGACCTGCGTGAGGCCGCTCAGGCGCAGCCAGGCCGAGCGGTAGGCCTCGGGCGTGAAGCCCAGCCGGTTCATGCCGCTGTTCATCTTCAGGAACACATGGTGCGGCTGCTGCGTCTTGTGGGCCGCCAGCCAGTCGATCTGGGCTTCGCGATGCACTGTGTGCCACAGGTGCAAGCGCGAGCACAGCTCCAGGTCGCGCGGCTCGAAGCAGCCTTCGAGCAGCAGCAGCGGGCCGCGCCAGCCCAATTCGCGCAGGCGCTGCGCCTCGTCGAGGTCGAGCAGCGCAAAGCCATCGGCCGCCTGCAAGCCCCGGTAGACGTTTTCGATGCCGTGGCCATACGCGTTGGCCTTGACCACCGCCCACAGCTTGGCATCGGGCGCATGGGCGCGGGCACGCCGCAGGTTGTGCGCCAGCGCTTCGGTGTGGATCAGGGCTTCGATGGGGCGAGGCATGGCGCAGGGCTCGTGAACAAACGTCGAAGCCCACGAATGCCGGCTGTCGAAGCGATGAGAAACGGGATTTTGCCGCACGCTTTGCCCGCCTCTGACCAAAGCCGCTGCGGGCTCGCGGCGAGGGCTGTGCGCCTGTCCTCGCGTGCTATAACCCGCGCCGCAGGGAGACCCGTTGGCTCCGCGGCCGGGTCATGTTGCCCCCGGTGGCCGCGACCCACGAGCGAATGAAAAAAGGTTTCTACACCATCATGGCGGCGCAGTTTTTCAGCTCACTGGCTGATAACGCGCTGTTCGTCGCAGCGGTCGCACTGCTCAAGTCTTCAGGACAGCCCGAGTGGCAAGGCGCGGCGCTGGTGCCGATGTTTGCGCTTTTTTATGTGCTTCTCGCGCCCTTCGTGGGGGCCATCGCCGACGCCATACCCAAGGGACAGGTGATGTTCTTCTCGAACCTCATCAAGGTGGCAGGCTGCCTGATGATGCTGTTCGGTGGCCATCCGCTGTTGTCTTACGCGATCGTCGGCCTGGGCGCGGCCGCCTACTCGCCGGCCAAGTACGGCATCCTCACCGAGCTGCTGCCCAACTCCCAGCTGGTGCAGGCCAACGGCTGGATCGAGGGCCTGACGATCGTGTCGATCATCCTCGGCGTGCTGCTCGGCGGGCAGCTGGTGGGGCACGCGGTGTCGTCCCACCTGCTGGCCATCGATGTGCCCTTCATCGATCTGGGCATCGACACGCCGGCCGAAGCCGCCATTGCGGCGCTGGTGCTGCTGTACGCGCTGGCAGCCGCCTTCAACCTGCGCATTCCTCGCACAGAGGCGGCACTGCAGCCCATCGCGCACAGCGTGATCGGCCTGGTGCGCGACTTCCATCGCTGCAACATGCGTCTGTGGGAGGACAAGCTGGGTCAGATCTCGCTGGCCACCACCACCTTGTTCTGGGGGGTTTCGGGCAACCTGCGCTACATCGTGCTGGCCTGGGCGGCCGCTGCCCTGAGCTACGACACCACCGAAGCCTCGGCCTTGGTGGGGGTGGTGGCGCTGGGCACCGCTGTGGGCGCGGTGGTGGCCTCGCTGCGCATGCGGCTGGACCAGGCCACCACGGTGATTCCGCTGGGCATCGCGATGGGCTTGCTGGTGATCTGCATGACGGGGGTTTACAGCGTGTGGGTGGCCATACCCTTGTTGATCCTGCTGGGCGGGCTGGGCGGCTATCTGGTGGTGCCCATGAACGCGCTGCTGCAGCACCGCGGCCACAACCTCATGGGGGCGGGCCGTTCGATTGCGGTGCAAAACTTCAACGAGCAGGCCTGCATCCTCGGCCTGGGTGCGCTGTACACCGGCGTGACCCGCCTGGGTCTTTCGGCGCAGGCCGCCATGGCGATCTTCGGGGTGCTGGTGGCCGGCGCGATGTGGCTGATTCGGCGCTGGCATCAGCGCAACTGCGTGCAGCACCGTGGCGAGGTCGACCGCCTGCTGGCGATCGCCCGCAGCGACGCGCACTGAGTGCCTTGACCATCGTCGCTCCGGGATGGGCCGCGCTGGCGCTGGTCTTCAACGGGCTGGTGTGGGGCGTGTCATGGTGGCCGTTTCGGCAACTCGAATCGCAGGGCCTGCATCCGCTGTGGGCGACGGTGGTGATCTACCTGCCCGCCGTGGCGCTGATCCTGGCGTTTCGCCCGCACGCACTGAACGAGCTGTTGGGCCACCGCATGTTGTGGCTGCTGGCGCTGGCCGCCGGCGTGACCAATGCCGCATTCAACTGGGCCTGCGTGATCGGCGACGTGGTGCGCGTGGTGCTGCTTTTCTATCTGATGCCGTTGTGGTCGGCGCTGCTGGCGCGCTGGCTGTTGCGCGAGCCCCTGAGCCGAGCTGCGATGTACCGTATCGCCTTGGCGCTGGTCGGCGCGGCCATCGTGCTGCAACCCGATGGCGAGTCGGGCTGGAACGCCATGCCGCTGCCACGCTCACTGGCCGAATGGCTGGGCGTGCTGGGTGGTTTCGGGCTCGCGCTCAACAACGTGCTGCTCAAGCGCGAAGCGCGGCAATCACAGGAAAGCCGCGTGCTGGCGATGTTTGTTGGCGGCGCGCTGGTGTCGGCGGCCATGGGTGCGCTGCTGAGCGCGCAAGGCCTGGTGCCGTGGCCATTGCCGAACGGGTGGGACGCGACGCCAGCCTGGGTGTGGGCCATGGTGCTGGGGCTGATGGTGGCGTTTTTGGCCACCAACATCGCGCTGCAGATCGGTGCGACCCATCTTCCGGCGCATGTCACCTCGGTGCTGATGCTCAGCGAGGTGCTGTTTGCGGCGGTCTCGTCAACGCTGATGGGTGCCGGTCACATCACCGCACCGCTGCTGATCGGTGGCGGCTTGATCGTGTTGGCCGCCATCTGGGCGGCTCGGGAGCGGCCGATTTGACCGCACACCGCACGTTGGCGTTTGCGCCAACAGCGCGGCTGCAAGCCACCCCGGCGATACGATCAGGTTCAGGCATGAAGCCCTGCCCCCCGCGGCGACGCCGCACCCCGCATCAAGGAGCCCACATGAACACCACCGCCAAAAGTGCCTTTGACTTTGCCGTCACCTCGATCGACGGCGCCACATTTGCGCTGTCGGCCCAGCGCGGGTGCGTGCTGCTCGTCGTCAACACGGCCAGCGCCTGCGGCTTCACGCCGCAGTTTGCGGGGCTGGAAGAGCTGTGGAAAACCTACGGCGAGCGCGGCCTGACGGTGATCGGCTTTCCCTGCAATCAGTTCGGCTCGCAAGACCCGGGCAGCAACACCGAGATCAGCGTGTTCTGCCAGAAAAACTACGGGGTGAGCTTTCCGATGATGGCCAAGGTGGACGTCAATGGCAGCAGCGCCGACCCGCTGTGGCAATGGCTCAAGAGCAGCGCGCCGGGCCTGCTGGGCACCGAGGGCATCAAGTGGAACTTCACCAAGTTCCTGATCGGCCGCGACGGCCAGCCCATCAAGCGCTACGCCCCCACCGACACGCCGGCCTCGCTGAAGTCCGACATCGAAGCCGCGCTCGTCGCCTGAACCATGTTCCAGCACGTCGATGCCTACGCGGGCGACCCCATCCTCACGCTGAACGAAGCCTTCGGCCGCGATGCGCGCGCGCACAAGATCAATCTGTCGATCGGCATCTACTTCGATGACGCCGGCCGTCTGCCGGTGATGGGCGCGGTGCGCGAGGCCGAGACCGCCATGCTGCAAGGCATCGGCGCGCGCCCCTATCAGCCGATGGAAGGCGCGGCCAACTACCGGCTCGCCGTGCAGCACCTGTTGTTCGGGCCCGAGAACGAGGCGGTGACCAGCGCGCGCATCGCCACCGTCCAGACGATCGGCGGCTCAGGGGGGCTGAAGGTGGGCGGCGACTTCCTCAAGCGCTACTTCCCGCAGTCGCAGGTGTGGGTGAGCGATCCGACCTGGGACAACCACCGCGCCATGTTCGAAGGCGCCGGTTTTCAGGTCAACACCTACCCGTACTACGACAACGCCACCGGTGGGTTGAAGTTCGCCGAGATGCTGGCCGCCTTCAAGACACTGCCCACGCACAGCATCGTGCTGCTGCACGCGTGCTGCCACAACCCGACCGGCGTTGACCTGAGCGCGGCGCAATGGGCCGAGCTGATCCCGGTGATCCGCGAGCGCCAGTTGCTGCCCTACGTCGACATCGCCTACCAGGGCTTTGGCGACGGCATCGAGCAAGACGCCCACGCCATCCGCGCGCTGGCCAATGCCGGCATCACGCTTTTTTGCGCGAGTTCGTTTTCCAAGAGCTTCTCGCTGTACGGTGAGCGCTGCGGTGCACTCAGCGTGGTGTGCTCCGACGCCGCTCAGGCCGAACGTGTGCTCGGCCAGCTGCGCGCCACGGTGCGCAAGAACTACAGCAGCCCGCCCACCCACGGCGGCCAGATCGTCGCGCGGGTGCTGCAAACACCCGAGCTGCGCGCGCAATGGGCCGCCGAGCTTGACGGCATGCGAGCACGCATCCTGGCCATGCGCCAGCGCCTGCACGCGGTGCTCAGCGCCAAGCTGCCCGGACGCAACTTCGACTGCTTCATCAACCAGCGCGGCATGTTCAGCTACACCGGCCTCACCTCCGAGCAGGTCGACCGCCTGCGCGAAGAACACGCGGTGTACCTCGTGCGCTCCGGCCGCATGTGCGTGGCCGGGCTGAATTCATCGAACGTCGAGGCCACGGCGGTGGCGATGGCGGCGGTGCTGGGCTGAAGCCCGGACGGCGGCCACCGTCCATCGCGGTGCCAGCGCGCACCATCCTGAGGATGCGGCCGGGCCGTGCGCACAGCCTCACCACCAAGGTGCATTTGACGGCAACGCCCCGTCTTTTCAGGGCTTTGCAGACCTGCGCGTCTGGCGACACTGGCTGCACGTTTCCCTCAACTTTCGGCCTGGAAATCGGCACATGGCAAATCCCTACGAAATTGTCGAGCTGTCACAGCGACTCGGACAACTCGCCGAGCAGAAGATCGCCAGCATCAATGAGATCAACCGGGCCTCTTCCTATCTGGCCATCAATGCGCTGATCGAGTCGGCGCGCGCGGGAGCCGCTGGTGCTGGCTTCGTGGTGGTGGCACGCGAGGTCAAGCGGGTGTCAGCGCAGATCGGCGAGCTGGCCAACTCGCTGTCCGTGGACCTGGCCACCGAGGTGAAGCGGCTCGCACACCTGGGCGACGAAGTGCTGCAGCGCATGCAGGCGCAACAGGCTCAGCGGCTGAGTGACCTGGCGCTCAATTTGATCGACATCATCGACCGCAATCTCTACGAGCGCTCCTGCGATGTACGCTGGTGGGCCACCGATTCGGCCGTGGTCGAAGCTGTCACCGAGCCCAACGCCGCCAGCGCGGCCTACGCCTGCAAGCGCCTTGGGGTGATCCTCGACAGCTACACCGTGTACCTCGACCTGTGGGTGGTCGATGCCAACGGGCGGGTGCTGGCCAACGGCAGGCCGGATCGCTACCCCGGCGTGATGGGCAGCGAGGTGCGCGGCCAACCCTGGTTCGAACAGGCCCTGGCCACCGGCAGCGGCAATGAGTTCGCCTGCTCCGACATCGAATCGCTGGCGCCCCTGGGGAACGCTCTGGTCGCGTCTTACAGCACCGCCATCCGGCGTGGCGGCGAGGCGCATGGCGAGCCGCTGGGTGCGCTGGTGATCTTCTTCGACTGGCAGACGCAGGCCGACGCCGTGGTGGCCAGCGTGAAGTTCAGCGACGAGGAGCGCGGGCGCGCACGCGCGCTGATCCTCGACTCGAGCCATCGCGTCATCGCCGCATCGGACGGCAAGGGCGTGCTCAGCGAAGTGATGCACCTGCCCTCGCTCGACAAACCCACGGGCCAGCTGCGGTCCAAGGACGGCACCTTGCTCGGCTACGCCAAGACCCCGGGCTACGAAACCTATCGAGGCATGGGCTGGTTTGGCGTGGTCACGTTGCGGCCTTCGCCGCCCGCTCGGCAGCCGCCGCCCGCAGTGCCTTGAGCTTTTCCTTCGGGTCGACGACCACTTGCACCTCATGCAGCTTCATCTCCTTGATGAAGCGACTGGGCACGCCCTGGATGGTGTCGCGGCCTTTCTTGCGGCGGCGCAGGGTGCTCACCAGCAAGGTGGTGCGCGCACGGGTGATGCCCACGTACATCAGGCGGCGCTCTTCTTCCAGGCGCTCGGGCGTCATGTCTTCGTCGTCCGAGCGAAACGGCAGCAGGCCTTCGTTGACGCCGGCCAGCGTGACGTGCGGCCACTCCAGGCCCTTGGCCGCGTGCAGCGTGCTCAGCGTGATCACGTTCTGATCGTCGCCGCGCTCGGCCAGGCTGATGATCACCGAGATGGTCTGCGCCACGTCGAGCACGCTTTGCTTCTCGGTCTCGACGGTCATGCCGCCGTCGTTTTCGATCTCGCCGCCGCAGCGCTTGGCGATCCATTCGACGAAGTCGAGAACGTTGCTCCAGCGCGCCGCAGCGAGCTTTTCGCTGTCTTCGCCGTCGTGCAGGTGCTGCTCGTAGCCGATGTCTTTCAGCCAACCCGTCAGCAGCGCCTTGGCGTCCTCAGACCCCGCGGTGTGGCGCGCGCGGTATTCGAGGTCGTTCACGTAGCGGCCGAATTCATGCAGCGATCCGATGGCGCGCGCCGGCACCGCGGTGCCCAGCGATTCGGCAAACAGCGCCTCGTACAAGCTGGTCTTCCAGCGGCCGGCAAATTCGCCCAGGCTCGACAGCGTTTGCGTGCCGATGCCGCGCTTGGGTGTGCTCACCGCGCGCAGGAAGGCCGGGTCGTCGTTGTTGTTGACCAGCAAACGCAGCCAAGCGCACAGGTCGCGGATTTCGGCGCGGTCGAAAAAGCTCTGGCCGCCTGAGACTTTGTAGGGCAGGTTGGCTCGGCGCAGCGCCTTTTCGAACACGCGGGCCTGATGGTTGGCGCGGTAGAGGATGGCGAAGTCCTTGAACTCGATGCCGCCGCCTCCGGCCACGCTGCCACCCGCAGCGCGCAGGGCCTGGATGCTGGCCACGGCGCGCTCGGCCTCGTGCTCTTCGCCGTCGCACTCGACCACGCGCACCGGCTCGCCGTCGCCCAGATCGCTCCACAGCTTTTTCTCGAACAGCTTGGGGTTGTGGGCGATCACGCCATTGGCCGCGCGCAGGATGTGGCCGGTGGAGCGGTAGTTCTGCTCGAGCGCGATCACCTTCAAGCGCGGGTATTCGACCGACAGGCGCTTGAGGTTCTCGATGGTGGCGCCGCGCCAGCCGTAGATGCTCTGGTCATCGTCGCCCACTGCGGTGAACAGGCCGCGGCGACGCTCGTCGGGGTGGTCGACCAGCGACTTCAGCAACTCGTACTGGATGGTGTTGGTGTCTTGCACCTCGTCGACCAGCACGTAGCGCAAGGTCTCTTGCCATTTGGCGCGCACCTCGTCGTCCTGACGCAGCAGCTTGTGCGGCAACGAGATGAGGTCGTCGAAATCAACCGCCTGATAGGCCGACAGTTTTTCCTCGTAGCGGCGCATCACGCGAGCGGCCACGCGCTCGTCGTCGTTGGCGGCCAAGGCTTCGGCCTGCTCGCTGTTGAGGCCCTGGTTCTTCCAGCCGCTGATGGCCCACTGCCAGCGGCGCGCCAGCGCGTTGTCGCTGCTCGCACCCGCCTCCTTGAGCAAGCCCAGCACGTCGTCGCTGTCGAAGATGCTGAACTTCTCCTTCAGGCCGAGCCGGGTGCCATCGGCGCGCAGCATGCGCACGCCCAGCGAGTGAAAGGTGCTGACCACCAGGTGCTTGGCAGCACGCGCACCGATCAGCTCCTTGGCGCGTTCGCGCATTTCCTGCGCGGCCTTGTTGGTGAAGGTGATGGCGGCGATCTGCCCCGGCGCGTAGCCGGCCTCGAGCAATCGCGCGATCTTGTGCGTGATGACCCGCGTCTTGCCCGAGCCGGCACCGGCGAGCACCAGGCAGGGCCCACCCAGGTAGTGCACTGCCTCAAGCTGCGCAGGGTTGAGCGAAACCGGTGTCGAACTCAAGGCGCGTCACACAGGCAATGCGTGACCGCGGCAAAGGGCTTGCGGCCGTTCGTCAGATCGGCCAGCCAGCCCAGATCGTGGCGGATCGGGCCGCTCAGGCCGTCGGCCAGCCGGGCCGGCGCCAGGCGCAAGTCGAAGTGGCTGGCCACGGACTGGGTGGCGGCTGCGCCGAAGGCTTCGAGCAGTTGTTCGACGCGCCCCGCCTCGCGGTCGATGTAGGTCACGCGAAAGCCGCGCGTGGTGTCCTTGTCATTGGCAAGCTTGGCTCGCAAGGCGGCCGAGGCGATGGCTGCATCCAGCCCGCCCAGGCTGTCGACCAGGCCGCGCTCCAGCGCCTGAGCGCCCGTCCACACCCGGCCCTGTGCCACCTCGTCGATGTGCTGCGGCGTGGTCTTGCGCGCCTGCGCCACCTTGCCGATGAAGTTGGCGTAGATGCGATCGACGCTGGTTTGCAGCAGGCCAAGAAAGCGCGGATCGGGCTCGCGTCGCGGGTCGCCCGCCGCACCCAGCCAGGTGGTGGTGACGCCCTCGGCGCGCACCCCCAGCTTGTTGATCGCCTCGTGCGCATGCGGCAGCAGCGCAAACACGCCGATCGAGCCGGTGACGGTGGCGGGGTCGGCGATCACCTCATCGGACGCGGTGGCAATCCAGTAGCCGCCAGACGCCGCAACATTGCCCATGGACACCACCACCGGCTTGCCCGCCGCGCGGGTGAGCTCGAGCTCACGGCGCACGAGTTCTGAGCCGAACACGCTGCCGCCAGGCGAATTGACGCGCAGCACCAGCGCCTTGATCGCGTCATCCTCGCGCGCCTCGCGCACCAGCGCGGCGGTCGACAGCCCACCCACCGCGCCGCCCGGCGCCTTGCCGTCGACGATCTCGCCTTCGGCCACCACCACGCCCACCGCATCGCCGGTGGGCTCGACCACCGGGGTGATGCGAGCCAGGTAGTCGCCGAACGACACCTGCCTGAACGTCTGCGAGGTGTCTTCACGCGCGCCGCGTTCGATCATCAGCGTGCGCAGCTCGTCGACAGTCTTCAATGCATCGACCTGACGGGCCTCGAGCGCCAGCCGCGCGGTGTCGCCCTGCGCGGCCAGCAAACGCTCGGGCAGCTCGTCGATCAGCGCCTGCGTGCTGCCTGGCGTCAGCTGACGAGCCCGCTCGATGCCTTCGACGTAGGTGGCCCACAAGGCCCGGTACAGCTCGGTGTCGGCCTGGGTCGCGGCCTCGGACGGCCCGTTGGCGATGAAGGGCTCGGCCGCGCTCTTGAAGGTGCCCACGCGCACCAGGCTGACCCCGACACCGAGCTTGTCGAGCGCCTCGCGGTAGTAGTTGCGCAGGCGGCCGTAGCCATCGAGGTAGACCGAGCCCAGCGGGTGCATCAGCACCTCGCTCGCATGGGCGGCCAGGTAGTACTGCTTCTGGTCGTAGCCCGAGCCCCACGCCACGACCTGCTTGCCGCTGGCCTTGAAATGCTCGATCGCTGCGGCCACCTCGCGAAGGCTGGCCAGACCGGCGCCTTGAAAGTCGTCGAGCATCAGCACGACCCGGGCAATCTGCGGGTCTTTTCCAGCCGCATCGAGCACCGCCAGCACATCGCGCAAGCGGGTGATGTGCATCGACTCGCCGCCCAGCCGGGCGATGGCGTTGTCGCGCACGCTGCCGGGCATTTCCTCGACCAGCGGGCCTTCGAGCGCGAGCACCAGCGCGGTGTTGTCCTGCAAAGCCGGCGTCTCGTGCTTCGCGAAGGCAAACACCACCAGCACCACCAGCAGCACGAACAACAGGTTCAGCAGGGTACGGCGCGTGACGTCGACGAGCCACCACAGACCGGCGAGACCGCGACGAAGCAGGCTGAAGGGGCGAAAAGGCATGAAAACTCCGCTTGGGGGATGGGCTGCGAGAGACTGTACGCGCCGGGCTCTTGTGGCGAGCTGCCGTCAAGGCACCGACAATGGTCTCGTCGCTCGCACCATCATGGCCGGCCGTGCACAGGATGTGCAGCCTGCTTACCCCTGCGGCAAGCAGTCAATCGAAACCACAGTCAGGAGACCCGCATGTCAAACGAAGCAAAGTGCCCATTCGCGCTCAGCACACAGACCCAGGCCAAGGCCCGCAGCGGCCGGACCAACGCCGACTGGTGGCCCGAACAGCTCAACTTGAAGATCCTCCACCCGCAGCAGGCCCAAGCCGGCCCGATGGGCGCGTCCTTCAACTACGCCGAGGAATTCAAGACCCTGCATCTCGACCTTGTGGTGGCTGATCTCAAGGCGCTGATGACGACTTCGCAGGACTGGTGGCCGGCCGACTGGGGTCACTACGGCGGCTTTTTCGTTCGCATGACCTGGCACGCCGCGGGCACCTATCGCATCGCCGATGGCCGTGGCGGTGCCGGCACTGGCGCGCAACGCTTCGCACCGCTCAACAGCTGGCCGGACAACGGCAACCTCGACAAGGCCCGCCGTCTGCTGTGGCCGATCAAGCAGAAGTACGGCCGCAAGCTGTCGTGGGCCGATCTGATCGTGCTGGCCGGCACCGTCGCCATGGATTCCATGGGCCTCAAGACCTTCGGATTTGCCGGTGGCCGCGCCGACATCTGGGAGCCTGAGGAAGACATCAACTGGGGCATGGAAAAGACCTGGCTGGGCGACGAGCGCTACAGCGGCGATCGCGAGCTGGCCAACCCGCTGGGCGCGGTGCAGATGGGCCTGATCTACGTCAACCCCGAAGGCCCCAACGGCAACCCCGACCCGGTGGCCTCAGGCCGCGATGTGCGCGAGACCTTCGCCCGCATGGCCATGGATGACGAGGAAACCGTGGCACTGGTCGCCGGCGGCCACACCTTCGGCAAGGCGCACGGCGCGGGCGATCCGTCGCTGGTCGGCCGCGAGCCCGAAGGCGCGGCCATCGAAGAGCAGGGCCTGGGCTGGAAGAACGCCTTCGGCAGCGGCAAGGGCGTGCACACCACCACCAGCGGCATCGAAGGTGCCTGGAAGCCGAACCCGACCACCTGGGACATGGGCTACTTCGACATGCTGTTTGGCTACGACTGGGAGCTGACGAAGAGCCCGGCTGGCGCCCACCAGTGGACGCCGAAGCACTGCAAGCCCGAGCACCTGATTCCCGACGCGCACGACCCGTCGAAAAAGCACCCGCCGATGATGACCACGGCCGACCTGTCGCTGCGCTTCGATCCCGCCTACGAAAAGATCTCGCGTCGCTATCACGCCAACCCGCAGCAGTTCGCCGACGCCTTTGCGCGGGCCTGGTTCAAGTTGACCCACCGCGACATGGGCCCGCGTGCGCGCTACCTCGGCCGCATGGTGCCCAAGGAGGTGCTGATCTGGCAGGACCCGGTGCCGGCCGTCGACCACGAGCTGGTCAACGAACACGACATCGTGGCCCTGAAGGCCAAGCTGCTCGAATGCGGCCTGTCGATCTCGCAGCTGGTCACCACCGCCTGGGCTTCGGCAGCGACATTTCGCGGCAGCGACAAGCGCGGCGGCGCCAACGGTGCGCGCATCCGACTCGCGCCGCAGAAAGACTGGGCGGTCAACCAGCCGGCCGAGCTGGCCAAAGCCCTGCGCGCGCTGGAAGCCGTGCAGCATGAATTCAATGCCGCGCAGTCCGCTGGCAAGAAGATCTCGCTGGCCGACCTGATCGTGCTGGGCGGCTGCGCAGGCGTCGAGGCGGCTGCCAAAAAGGGCGGGCACATCGTCCGGGTGCCGTTCTCGCCGGGTCGCACCGACGCGTCGCAGCAAGACACCGACGTCGACTCGTTCGCCGTGCTCGAGCCACAGGCCGACGGCTGGCGCAATCACGTGCGTCAGGGCCTCGAGGCTGCAGCCGCCGAGCTGCTGGTGGACAAGGCGCAACTGCTGACTCTCACGGCGGCCGAGATGACGGTGCTGGTCGGCGGCATGCGCGCACTCAACGCCAATGTCGCAGGCGCGGCCCACGGCGTGTTCACCCAACGCCCAGAAACGCTGAGCAACGACTTCTTCGTCAACCTGCTCGACATGAGCACGACGTGGCAGCCGTGCGCCAACGCGCCCGGCGTGCTGGAAGGGCGCGACCGTGCCACCGGCCAACTCAAGTGGACGGCCACCACCGTGGATCTGGTGTTCGGCTCGAACTCGCAACTGCGCGCGCTGGCCGAGGTGTATGCGTGCAGCGACTCGCAGGCGTCGTTCGTGCATGACTTCGTGGCCGCGTGGAACAAGGTGATGAACCTCGATCGCTACGACCTGGCTTGAGTGCAGCGCCAGCCAAAATCAATAGCCATCCTCCTTTTCCCGAATCACTCGAGACCCTGACCCCATGAAACAGTACCAATGCCTGGTGTGCGGCTTCATCTATGACGAGGCCCTTGGCCTGCCTGAGCACGGCATTGCCGCCGGCACCCCGTGGGCCGATGTGCCCGCGAGCTGGGAGTGCCCGGACTGCGGCGTGCCGAAATCCGACTTCGAGATGGTGGCGATCTGATGAGTGACGCGCCTGTGGTGGTGGTCGGCAGCGGGCTGGCCGGCTACGCGCTGGCGCGTGAATTCCGCAAGCTCGACAAGCTGACACCGTTGGTCGTGATCACCCGCGACCACGGTGGCTTTTATTCCAAGCCCATGCTGTCGAACGCGCTGGCCACACAGAAGACAGCCGCCAGCTTGTTGATGAAGGCGGCCGACAAGATGGCCGTCGAGCTCAACGCCACCGTGCGCGCCGGCGTGTCGGTGGAACACATCGACACCGCGGGCCAACAGATCACACTGGCAGGTGGCGAGGTGCTGGCCTATCGCGATGTGGTGCTGGCGCTGGGCGCCGACCCGATACGCCCGCCGCTGGCTGGCGACGGCGCCGATGCGGTGATGTCGGTCAACGATCTGGACGACTACGCGCGCTTCGCGCAGGCGCTGGATGGCGCGCGCAGCGTGGCCATCCTTGGCGGCGGGCTGATTGGCTGCGAGTTCGCCAACGATCTGCTGCACCGCGGCATTCAGCCGACGGTGATCGACATGGCCGAGTGGCCGCTTTCCAGGCTGCTGCCTCGCGAGGCCGGCGACTGGCTGCGCGCGCGTCTGGAAGCCGCTGGCGTGGTGTTTCGGCTGGGCTGCTCGGCGCGCAGCATCGAGCGCTGCGGTGACGGCGAGACGATCGCGCTGTCCGATGGCTCGGCGCTGCAGGCCGATCAGGTGCTGTCGGCCGTGGGCTTGCAGCCACGCCTGAATCTGGCCCAAGCCGCCGGGCTGGCAACGGGTCGCGGCATCACGACCGACCGGCTGCTGGCCACCTCGGCGGCCCACGTTCATGCCATGGGCGACTGCGCCGAGGTGCTGGGGCTGAACCTGCCTTATGTGATGCCGCTGATGCAGCAGTCGCGTGCCCTGGCCGCCACGCTGTGCGGCCAGCCTACCCCGGTGGTCTATCCAGCGATGCCGGTGCTGGTGAAGACGCCTGCGTGCCCGACCATCGTGTGTCCACCACAGCCCGGCGCCACAGGCCGCTGGGAGGTCGAAGCCACGGACGACGCCTGCGAAGCGCGGTTTGTCGGTGCCGATGGCGCGCTGCTCGGCTTTGCGCTGCTGGGTGCTGCCACCGCGAAGAAGCAGGCGATGGCCGCACTGGTGCCGGGAGCCTGGCCCGCCTGAGCGTTGTTGGCTCGCAGCGTCAAATCGCCAGCGGGTCGACATCGACCGCCCAGCGAAGGATGCGCTCGTCGCCCGTGAGGGCTTGCCGCGCGCCATGCAGCCGGGGCAGCCACTGAGCCAGAAAGTGCTGCATCGCCTGCCTCGATGAGGACTCGACCAGCAACTGCATGCGCTCCACATCGGCCACCCTGGCGATCGGCGTGGGCACCGGGTGGTACAGCGTGATGCCCGCTGCTTCGGCCTCGGGCTGCGCGATATTCACCGCCGATTGCAGGAAGCCGCGCGCTGCCTCGGCGGTGCGCGCCTCGGCGCGCAGCAGCGCGAGATGCGAAAACGGCGGCAAGGCCGCCATGCGCCGCTCATCGAGCTGCGCCGAGGCAAACGCCTCGAAGTCATGCTGACGCAGCGCGGCGTACAGCGGGTGCTGCGGGTGCCAGGTCTGCACCCACATCTCGCTGCGTGCGGCCTGCGCCGCATCGCGACCGGCGCGCCCGCCCGCTTGCATCAGCAGCGCGAACAATCGCTCTGGCGCGCGAAAGTCGCTGCTGAACAGCGACGTGTCGGGGTTGACCGCAGCCACCAGCGTGATGCGACGAAAGTCGTGGCCCTTGGTGATCATCTGCGTGCCGACCAGCACATCGACGTCGCCGGCATGCACCGCGCCCAGCTGGGCTTCGAGCGAGCCCTTGGCACGGGTGCTGTCGGCATCGATGCGCGCGATGCGCGCCGGCGTGCCGTCTGCTCGCTTGAGCAGGTCGGCAAGCTGCTCTTCGAGCCGTTCTGTGCCACGCCCCATTGGCGCGATGTCGAGGTTGCCGCAGTCGGGGCAGGCGCGCGGCACGCGCTCGGTGAAGCC
>CAMCNE010000052.1 GCA_945875935.1 Bordetella parapertussis | reverse complement strand
GGCTTCACGTAGCGCACGAACTGCACGGTGTCGCCCAGCCCCTGCTCGGTGTGAATCAGCACCGTCTTGCCGGCGATGGGCTCGTGCCCCAGCCACAGCGGTTGCTCGAAATGGCGCACGATGGGCGCGAAGGCTTCGGTCTTCCAGCGCCACTCATACAGCGCAAAACCCGCTCGCAGCTCGCCGGCGAGCAGCAGCGCCAGAGACTTGTTCCAGTGGGCGCTCACGCAGTCGGGGTCGATGGCGATGGCGCGCTCGCAGCTGGCCACCGCCGCGTCGAGCTGGTGCTCGCGCTTGAGTGCGCTGCAGCGGTTGACCCAGGCCACGGTGTCGTCGGGCCGGCAGGCGATGGCCCGGTCATAACTGGCGACGGCCGCAGCGAACTCGCCCAGTGCCTGCAGGGCATTGCCCCGATTCAGATGGGCCTCGGCCAGCGTGGCATCGAGCGCCAGCGCGCGGTCATAGGCCGCCACGGCGTCTGGCGCCCGCCCGAGTGCTTGCAGCGCGTTGCCGCGGTAAACATGCGCCAGCGCCAGCTCGGGCTCGATCGTCAGGGCCTGCTCCTGGCTGGCCAGGGCCTCTTGTGCTCGGCCCAGATCGAGCATGGCGTTGCCGCGGTCGCAGTGCGCTGCGGCAAAGCCCGGGCGCAGCGCCAGTGCCTTGTCGAAACACTCCACGCCGGCGTCGTACTGCTTGAGCAGACACACCGCGCAGCCGAGGTCATAAAAGGCCTCGGCGCTTTGCAGATTGACCTCGAGTGCCTTGCACAGCCACTCGACCGCGATCGCGGGGTGACCCTGCCTGATCTCGATGGCGCCCAGCATGTGCAAGGCGCCGAAATGCCGGGGCTGCTCGACCACCACCTGCTGGTACAGAGAGTACGCAGCAGCCAGATCGTCGCGACCATGCAGCTCGAGTGCCTGCATGAACAGCGCGTCATCGGCGCGGGCTTCGGGCGATGGCGGCGTCGTGATCAGCCTCGTCAGATCGACTTGCAGCTGCTCGAGCACGCTGGCCCAGCCGCCATCGGCTTGCTGGCGGATCAGCGTCATCGACGGGTACCACGGGCTGTCGCTGCGACCGAGCAGCCAGCGGAAGTCGGGCACGTACTGCACCAGCAACCAGGTGGGCACGCCAAGGGCACCAGCCAGATGGGCCACGCTGGTGTCCACGCTGATCACCAGATCCATCAGGTCGCACAGCGCGGCGGTGTCCGAGAAGTCGCGCAGCTCATCGCCGAAGTGCCGCAGGCCCGAGGCCTCGAGCCTCGCGGCATCGGCGGGCCTGAGTTCTTTTTGCAGGCTCACATATTCAAAGGTATCGGGCAGGTGCGCGAGCAGCGCGGCCAGCGACAGGCTGCGCCTGGCGTCATTGAGGTTGCCCGTGCTGCCGCTCCACACCAGACCGACGCGCAGCGGTTTGCGGCACGGGCCCAGCCGCTCGCGCCAGTGCGCCAGCCGCTGCGGCTCGCTGTGCAGATAGGCGGCGCTGGCGGGGATGGTGTCGACGCGGGTGCCGAAGGCCAGTGGCAGCGACATCAACGGGCAATGCAGATCGAACGCCGGCAAGGCCTGCCCCTTGGCCACGACCTGATCCACACCCGCCAGCGTGCCCATCAGGCCGACCAGCGCGAGCGGCACCTCGAGCACGACCCGCGCGCCGCGCTCGGCCACCAGTCGTGCGTAGCGGCAGAACTGGATCGTGTCGCCCAGCCCCTGCTCGCTGTGCAGCAAGACCGTTCGCCCTGCCAGCGGCTCGCGGCCCAGCCACAGCGGCTGCGCGAAGTCGCGGCGCTGTGATTGGCCGAAGGGCTGGTCCCAGCGTGATTCATACAGTTCCCAGCCGGCTTCAAATTCACCGCTCAGCAGCAGCGACAGTGACTTGCCCCACAGCGCCTGAGCACAGCCGGCATCCTGGGTGATCACCGCAGAAAAGCTCGCCTTGGCAGCATCGATGTGGCCGCTGTCGTGCAGCGCATTGCCCAGGCTCAGCCGCGCATCGGTGTGCTGCGAGTTGATCTGGATGGCGCGGTCGTAGCTGGCGATCGCCGCCGGGATGTCGCGCAGCGCGCGCAGCGCGTTGCCTCGGTTGTAGTGGGCTTCGGCGTGATTCGGCTTGAGGCGTATGGCCTCGTCGTAGCTGGCCACAGCCTGCGCGTGCTGCTGCAACTCGACCAGCGCATTGCCGCGGTTGTAGTGAGCCTCGGCGTAGTCGCCCTGAATGGCCAGCGCCATGTCGTAGCTGGCCACGGCGGCATCGAAATGCCCCATCCCCTTGAGCGCGGCACCCAGGCTGGAATAGAACACCGCGTTGTCCGGATGCAGCTCGGTGGCTCGGCGGATGAGCCCGAAGGCCGCCGCGTGGTTGCCGCGCAGTATTTCCAGCTGGCCTGACAGGTGCAGCGCGTCAGCGTGATCGGGCTGCTGCTGCAAGATCGCTTGATAGATGGCGCCGGCCTCGTCGAGCCGGCCGCTGCGGTGCAGGGCCACCGCGTCGTCGATCGTGTGGGGCGTGGGCCAGTCCATCAGGCGATCGGTTGCGCGCGCTGCCGCCACAGGGCTGCCTCGGCGGTGCGCCCGGTGCTTTCGTAGAAGGCCGCCAGGTTGTGCGCCGCCAGATGGCTGCCGCGCCCGCGCACCGTGCCGTCCATGTCGGGCCGCTCGCCGATGGCCAGCGCTCTGAGCCACGACTGTTCTATCAGCGGCAGCCATTGCGCGGCGCGGGCCGGGCGCGCCAGCGCCGCATCGAGCAGCACGTCGCCCAGGGTGAAGTAGAAGTCGGGCGACTGCTCATAGCGGTGCTGCTCGCGCTCGGCCAGATCGAGCGCGGCTTCAAACTGCGCCATCTTCTTCAGGCTGAGCATCAGGCGCAGGAGCAGGCTGTGGCGCCAGGGCGCTGCCGGGTGCACCGCAGCCCACGCGGTCTGGTACTCGGGCAGGGCCTGGGCGAAATCGTCTTCGGCCTCGAACTCCTTGCCCAGCTGGTAGTGAAGATAAGCGTCATGCGGCTGCTCGCGCAGCGACTGCGCCAGCAAGGCACGGTTGCGCCCTCGCTTGACGCTGAACTGCTCGGGCAGGTAGCCGTCGTGGCCAACCAGCACATCGAGCTTGCGGTGGGCCAGTGACGACTGCGGCTGCTCATGAATGCGCCCGGCGTACTGAACGCCACGTGGCAGCACGCGCGGCAGCCAGCTCGGCGCGTGCTGCACCACGCCGCGTTCGTCGCGGGTGCGGCTTTCCACATTGATCAGGCCCACGTGATCGGGCGCGCTCGTGCGCAGCGCGGCCAGCACCTCGGCGCCCGAGACCAGCCATTCATCGGCATCGAGCACCAGCCGCCACGGCGCGTCGACCAGCGCGAGCGCCGCATTGCGCGCCGCCGAGAAATCATCGACCCACTTGAAATGCGCCACCCGCGCGCCATGGCGCACGGCGATGGCTGCGGTGTCGTCGGTGGATCCGGTGTCGAGCACCAGCATGTCGTCCATATGGGCGCGCACGCTGTCCAGGCAACGCGCCAGACAGCGCGCTTCGTTGCGCACGATCATGACCAAGGCGATGGCGTGGACGTCGGCAAGGGCAGGCGAGCTCATGGTGCCCACATTGTGTGTTGCCGGAAAAGCTCCGTCAGCCGGCGGCCGGTCGATCGACAAAGCCGCAAAAAACTTGAGCGAAGTTCTTCAAGAAAAGTTTCACCACACAAACTCAAGTTGTGCAAGTGACTCTCCGATAAAAGTTTCAACGGGTCTGGAAACAGTTCGTTGTCCGGTTAGCCGGCCAGGGTCAAGCAGCAAACCAAAAAGCGCTGCAAGACACAGGTTGACTAGTGCGGGTGGTGCCGGTGGACGGGTCGAAACCGTCTCGTGCACAGGTACAGGCAAAGGCCGAAAGGTCTGAGCTCACGCCGGCGGCTAGGCCGGGGAATTTATTAACTGACTGGAGATCACATCATGCCATTGGCCATCAACACCAACGTCCAATCGTTGAACGCACAGCGAGCCCTCACCACTTCGCAGAACTCGCTTTCTTCTTCCATGCAGCGCCTGTCCTCAGGTCTGCGCATCAACTCGGCACGCGACGACGCTGCCGGCCTGGCGATTTCTGACCGCATGAATGCCCAGATCAAGGGCATGAGCGTGGCAGTTCGCAATGCCAACGACGCCATCTCGCTGGCGCAGACCGCTGAAGGCTCGCTGTCCACCGTGACCGACGTGCTGCAGCGCATGCGGGAGCTGGCAGTGCAGTCCCAAAACGGCTCGATGACCGCATCCGACCGTTCCAACCTGGACACTGAATACGCTTCGCTCAACTCTGAAATCAGCCGCATCTCGTCGCAGACCAAGTTCAACGGCACGGCCATCATCAACACGGCGCAGACCTTCACCTTCCAGATCGGCGCCAACGGCGGCGAATCGCTCAACGTGGCCACCGTGGCGATGTCGGGTGTGGCCATCGGCGGCGGCGTGTCGACGGTAGCCGCGGCTTCCACCGCGGTGGGTGCGATCGACTCGGCACTTGACACGGTGACCACCCAGCGTGCCACCTACGGCGCCACGATCAACCGCTTCAACTACGCCATCCAGAACCTGACGGTGGCCAGCGAAAACCAGACTGCTGCTCGCGGTCGCATCCTGGATGCTGACTTCGCCGCAGAAACTGCCAACCTGGCACGCGCTCAGATCCTGCAGCAAGCTGGCACGGCGATGGTGGCGCAGGCCAATGCACTGCCACAAAACGTGCTCTCACTGCTGCGCTGATCACGGCCTGCGGGCCCAGCCAGCCAAGCCGCCCTTCGGGGCGGCTTTTTTGTGTTCGTCTTGAATTGAGCCGGAGAAACCCCTTTATTCGCGGCATTGCCCTGCAGCCATCTGCCGAAGAATTCATCTGACAGGCCAAACAAATGAAAGGCCTGAAGTCACCGAGTCAGCGACCCGGTTGTTTCATCGGATTCTTCAGGAGTTTTTTCATGGGTCAGACGATCAACACCAATATCAACTCGCTGAATGCTCAGCGCAACCTCTCGATGTCGCAGACTTCGTTGGCGACCTCGATGGAGCGACTGTCTTCAGGCTTGCGTGTCAACAGCGCCAAGGACGACGCGGCCGGCCTGGCAATTGCCGACCGCATGAACGCGCAGATTCGCGGCATCAACGTGGCGGTGCGCAACGCCAACGACGGCATCTCGCTGGCGCAGACCGCTGAAGGCGCGCTGTCCACCGTGACCGACGTGCTGCAACGCATGCGTGAGCTGGCAGTGCAGTCGCAAAACGGCTCGAACAGCGCATCCGACCGCGCCAACCTCGACACCGAATTCGCTGCGCTCAATTCCGAAATCAGCCGCATCGCGTCGCAGACCAAGTTCAACGGCACGCAGATTGCCAATTCGGCCACGACCTTCACCTACCAGGTTGGTGCCAATGGCGGCGACACGCTGGAGATCGCCACCGCCTCGGTGACCACCGCAGCCGTCGGCGGCAGCGTGTCCACAGCCGCAGCGGCTTCGACCGCGATGGCTGCGATCGACTCGGCACTCGACACCATCACCACCCAGCGCGCCAGCTACGGTGCGGTAATCAACCGCTTCCAGTTCGCGATCCAGGGTCTGCAGATTTCCGGTGAAAACCAGACGGCTGCTCGCGGACGGATCATGGACGCCGACTTCGCCTCTGAAACCGCCAACCTGGCACGCGCGCAGATCCTGCAGCAAGCCGGCACGGCGATGGTGGCGCAGGCCAATTCGCTGCCGCAGTCGGTGCTGTCACTGCTCAAGGGCTGATCGAGTTCGCTCGCAAGGGCGGGTGGCTCGCAGCCGCCGGTCCTTCGGGTGACTCAAGTCCGACAGGCATCAGCCGATACCAGTCCATGACGCGGCGCATCTGATGCGTCCGCCAAGGCGCCGCCAGGTCCGTATCGGGTCCGTCGGCGCCTGTTTTCATTGTTCAAGGAGATCGCATGGCCGCCATCAGTTCTGCAGGCATTGGCAGTGGGCTCGACGTCAAGTCGATCATCAGCCAGTTGATGGCCATCGAGCAGCGTCCCAAGGACAAGCTCGCCGCCGACGCGAGCAAGATACAAACGCAGATCTCCGAGGTCGGCAAGGTCACCAGTGCGCTGTCCACGCTGCGCGACGTGAGCTACAAGCTGTCGTCGAGCAGCTTCTGGAACCAGACCGTCGCCACCTCGAGCAGCACCGACATCACGGTCACCTCGGACACCACCGCGCTGGCGGCCAAATATTCCGTCGCGGTGCAGCAACTCGCCAGCTCGCAATCGGTGCTGGGCGGCACGACCTTCGCCTCGTCGAGCGCCCTGGTCGGCAGCGGCACCATGACCTTGCAGATGGGCACCTGGGGTGCTGGGCAGACCAGCTTCACCGCATCGAGCACCTTGCCGTCATCGGCCAGCATCACGGTCGAGGCGACCGACACCGTCGAGACCCTGCGCGACAAGATCAACGCGGCCGACATCGGCGTGTCGGCCAGCATCCTGTCCGACTCGAGCGGTGCGCGGCTGGTGATGCGATCGGAAAGCACCGGCGAGACCAATGCATTTCGGGTCACGCTCAGTGGGGCCAGCGGCGGCTTGACCGGCCTGGGCTATGACCCGTCAAGTGGCGTCAACAGCGCCACGCGCACGCAGACCGCCAGCAACGCCTTGGCCACCATCGATGGCGTCAGCGTGAGCTCGACCAGCAACACCTTCACCGGCGTGCTCGACGGCGTGTCGTTCACCGCCAATGCGTTGACCACCACCGCAGCGACCGTCACCGTGGCCACCGACAACGCCGCCATCAAGACCAAGCTGCAGGAGTTCGCGACCGCCTACACCGCGCTCAACAGCCTGATCGCCACCGACACCAAATACGACGCGACCACCAAGAAGGCCGGGCCCTTGCAAGGTGACAGCAGCATTGTCGGTATTCAGACCCGCATGCGCAGCCTGCTGGGGGCCACCTCGACCGCGTCGACGACGTATTCAAGGCTGTCGGATGCCGGCCTCGAGCTGCAGCGCGACGGCAGCCTGAGCCTCAACAGCACCAAGGTCGACAGCGCCTTGTCCAACTTCAGCCAGATGAAAGCACTGTTCGTGGACAACACGTCCACCGCCACCAGTGCAGAAGGTTTCGGCAAGCAGTTCTACGACTCGATTTACAGCATGACCACGCTGGGCGGATCGGTCAATGCGCGCTCGACGGCGCTCAGCGACAAGTTGTCGCGCAACCAGAAGTCGCAAGAGGCGATGACCGCGCGGCTTGCGCTCACGCAAAAGATGCTCGAGGCGCAGTACGGCGCGCTCGACAGCCGCATGGCCACCTTCAACGGCCTGTCGAGCTACGTGAATCAGCAGGTCACGCAGTGGAACAAGTCGACCTGATTCTGAAGCGCGATTTGGCCGTCCTTGCCAGCTGAATTTGCAGCTTCAGCGGCTCAAGTCAAACCGGGGCCCGCCGATATTCAGTACAGCAACCACTACTGAGATCGCACACCATGTTTGCAGCCACCTACGCACCAGCCAGAACCGCACCCATGCTCGCCAATGCCTACCGGTCGGTGGGTGCCGAGACCGGTGTTTCAGGGGCCACGCCGCACAAGCTGATCCAGATGCTGTTCGACGGTTACCACGAGGCCCTGGCGCAAGCGCGCGGTGCCCTGCGTGAGCGCCAGTTCGAAGCCAAGGGACGTGCCATCGGTCGTGCCCTGCGCATCATCGACGAAGGCCTGCAAGGCGGGCTGAACATGCAAGACGGCGGAAAGATCGCCGCCGATCTCGACAACCTCTACACCTACGTGTCGCTTCGCCTGGCCCAGGCCAATGCGCGCAACGACGAGGAGAGCCTGCTCGAATGCGCCGCGCTGATCGAGCCGATCAGCAGCGCCTGGTCGCAGATCGCGCCCAATGCCTTCGCGGCATCGCCACTGAAACTGGTCAATGCATGAAGGCCGCCATGAAGCAAAACATGAAGCACACCATGAACTCAACTCACACCGAGAACCCAAAGGGCACCACGCTGCTCGATTACTACGAAGCCATCGAGCGCGCCAGCCAGGACATGCTCGAAGCCGCCCGCGTGGGCAACTGGGACTCGGTGGTCAAGCTCGAAGGTGCTTGCGCGCTGCTGATCTCGCAGCTCAAGCACGCCGCGGCCAACCGCTCGCTCGACACCACCGAAAAGCAGCTGAAGTCACGCATCATGCAGCGCATCCTGGTCAATGACGCCGAGGTGCGCGTGCTGGCCGAGCCCTGGCTCGAAGGCCTGGACGCACTGCTCGCAGGTCGCACGACCACGATGCACTGAGGCAGACGAGGTCATGGGTCAGGACAGTCTGGATGACTTTCGCGTCAGCTCGCCGGTCGAGATGTCGACCCTGCTCAAGCGTTTGCTCGATTCGTCCACGGTGCTCAACTTCAGCACGCCTTCGGGCGCATCGCTGTCGAGCACGTTGTGGACCATAGACAACCAAAAAGGGGTGCTGACCTTCAGCGCCGACTCTGATTCACCGCAACTGCACACGCTGGTCGAATCCAGCGAAGCGGTGGTGGTGGGCTACCTCGAAAGCATCAAGCTGCAGTTCGATGTGCACGACATGATGCTGGTGCGCAATGGCTCGAGCACCGCGATCAGCTGCGGCTTTCCGGCCGAGATGTTCCGTTTTCAGCGCCGCGATTGCTTTCGCGTGCGCCCGCTCTTGCGCAGTGAACCCATTGCGCGCTTTGCCCACCCCTCGGAGCCCGGCGTTGATCTGGAGCTGCGGGTGATCGATGTGAGCATTGGCGGCTGTGCGCTGCTGGTGCCCCACAACGTGCCGCCCATCGAGCCTGGCGTGAAGGTCAATGCTGTCGAGCTGGAGCTTGACGCCGACACCCACATCTCGATTCCGATGCAACTGCTGCACCTGTCTTCGATGGCCGCCGAGGCCAAGGGATCGAAGCTGGGCTGCGAGTTCGTGCGCCCGAGCAATGACAGCCTGCGCACGCTGCAGCGCTACATCGACCAGACCCAGAAAAAGCGCCGAATGATGGCGCTGGATTAGTCGCCGGCAGCCGACGTTCGTGCGGCTTTGCGCGAAATAAGCGGTTTATTTGTGACGGGGCTGTCAAGTTTGTCCCGGCGGTGCCGAAACCCTTGGGACGAGTTCCGCGCAACGCAAGAAGGAGCGAACCATGAGCGTCAACAGTGTCCAGAGCACCAGTGGCATCGAGCGGGTCTACCCGACCTCGACGACATTGACTGCCCCCAACCAACCCAACAGTCAGGCTGAGTCTTCGCGCTCGACGCCTGCCAATGTCGGTTTTTCGACCGAGAACGAAGCGCCCTTGCGGTTTCCGTGGCTGAGCTGGCAAACGCGCGAGCTCGACCAGGCATCCAAGCAGCCTTCGCCATACGGCGCGATTCCGCTGCTCGGCAAAGAGATCGACCAAA
Source organism: Bordetella parapertussis (assembly GCA_945875935.1). Taxonomy (GTDB): domain Bacteria; phylum Pseudomonadota; class Gammaproteobacteria; order Burkholderiales; family Burkholderiaceae_C; genus PBB1. The sequence goes on along the minus strand of CAMCNE010000052.1, from coordinate 6,507 downwards.
AGGTGTGAGTCGTCAGGTGCACGGCGATCAGACCTGAAGGTTCATGATTTCGCTGTAAGCCTGAACCAGCTTGTTGCGCACCTGCAAGGTGGCCTGAAAGGCGATCTGCGCTTTTTGCCCCGCCACCATCGTCTGTTCGATGCTGACGTTGGGATTGTCGAACTGCACCTCGCGCTGCAGCCGACCGACTTCGGCCTGGCTGTTGCTCACCGACTTGAGTGCTTGCGACAACGCCGACTGGAACCCCTCGCCCTCGCTGGGCTTGACCTTGCCAAGCGGCATGCCCTGGGTGTTGAGCCCGGCGCGTGCCGCGGCCTGTGCGAAGTCGAATGGTTTGAGCGTGACGTTCATGTCGGGTCCCCCTGTTCAGCTGCTGGCCAGCGCTCGGTGCAACAGCAGCCGTGAGCATGGACCAGTGAGATCAATCGTATCGATGCGGTTCGATCTCGAAAGGCCGAACTGAAGGGCGTTTGCCGGACTGTTCCCCCCTTGGACACCCTCAAGTCCTTCGAATAATGGTTTCCATCGGCCGGTGCATTCCGGCTCCTCTTTCGAACTGAATGAGCACGATGGACAACGCACTCGTATTGAACGCTTCCGGCGCGCCAGTCCCTGACAACGGTTTTGCCTCTCGTTTGGCCTCCTTGCCCGCCAAGAGCAAGTTCAATCTGGGCGTGGGCGCCGCCGCGCTGGTGGCCGTGGTCGTCGGCTTCATGGTCTGGAACACCGAGGGTGACTACAAGGTGCTCTACGCCAACCTGAGCGACAAGGACGGCGGCGCCATCATTGCGCAGCTGTCGCAGATGAACATTCCCTATCGCCACTCGGATGGCGGCGCGGCCATCCTGGTGCCCGCAGGCAAGGTGCACGACGCACGCCTGAAGCTGGCTTCGGCCGGTTTGCCCAAGGCCTCGACGGGCGGCTTCGAGCTGATGGACAACGCGCGCTTCGGGCAGACCCAGTTTCAAGAGCGGCTGACCTTTCAGCGCGGACTCGAAGGCGAGTTGAGCCGCTCGATCGGCTCGCTGGCCGCGGTGGAAAGCGCTCGCGTGCACCTGGCACTGCCGGCGCAAAACGGCTTTTTCCGCGAGCAGCAAAAACCCAGCGCCTCGGTGGTGCTGACGCTGCACGCCGGGCGCACGCTCGAAAGCGCTCAGGTCGCCGGCATCGTGCACCTGGTATCGAGCAGCGTGCCTGAAATGAACCCCAAGGCTGTCAGCGTGCTCGACCAGACCGGCACGCTGATCTCGTCGGCGCCCGACAGCAACCCGCAGGCCGGCCTGGACGCGCAGCAACTGCAGTACGTGGCGCAGATCGAGCAGGGCTATGCCAAGCGCATCGCCGAGCTGCTTGAGCCGGTGGTCGGCCGCGAGAACCTGCGCGCCAACGTGACGGCCGACGTCGACTTCTCGCAGATCGAGTCGACCGAAGAGGCGTTCAAGCCGAACCAGGGCCCCGATGCCGGACCGGCCACGGTGCGCAGCCAGCAAACGACCGAGCAAAACGGCAGCAACACGCCGGGTGCCTCAGGCGTGCCGGGAGCCGCCAGCAACCAGCCGCCGGTGGCTGCCGCAGCACCGCTGAGCGCCGCGTCAGGCAGCGCCGCATCGGCCGCCGCCACGCTGGGCGCCAACAGCCGCCGCGATGCGGTGACCAACTTCGAAGTCGACAAGACGGTGCGCGTGACCCGCAATGCCACCGGCTCCATCAAGCGCCTGAATGCGGCGGTGGTCGTCAACAACCGCAGCGTCACCGACCCCAAGGGCAAGACCACGCAGGTGCCGCTGGCGCCTGAAGAGCTCGACAAGCTGACCGCACTGGTGCAAGAAAGCATCGGCTTCAACAAGGAACGCGGCGACTCGGTCAAGGTGGTCAACGCGCCGTTCAAGGTCGGCCCGGTGCCCGAAGAGGTGTCGGTGCCGCTGTGGAAGCAGCCCGAGGTGATCGACATGCTGCGCGCCTTGGCAGTGCCTGCCGGGCTGTCCTTGGTGGCCATGATGATCTTCTTCGGAATGATCCGCCCGGCGCTCAATGCCGCGCTGGCACCACCGGTGCCTGAGCCTGGCAGCAACATCGACGCCAGCGTGGGCGGCGATGAGGCGCTGCCCGGTCTGCCACCACCATCGGCTGCCATCCGGGCGCTCGAAGGTCCGATGAGCTCAGTCGACCTGGACGCCGCGCGCAACCTGGCGATGCAAAACCCGGCGGCCGTTGCACAGATCGTGCGCGGCTGGGTCAACGGCCAGCCGGCCTGACGACAGCCGTCTCCAAACCGACGTCAACCGATCCATTCCACAGGGCCCGACATGAGTGCTGCCGACGATCAAGGCCTCGAGAACGCCGCCATCTTGCTGATGTCGCTGGGCGAGGCCGAGGCTGCAGAGGTGTTCAAGCACCTCTCGCCCAAGGAAGTGCAGCGCCTGGGCGAGACCATCGCCCAGATGAAGTCCGTCACCCGCGAACGCGTCGATGGCGTGCTGGAGAGCTTTTGCACCACCGCCGCCGAGCAGCACATGCTGGTGGCCGACAACGACGAATACGTGAGAGCCGTGCTGCGCCGCGCGCTGGGCGATGAAAAGGCCAACCTGCTGCTCGATCGCATCTTGCAAGGCAGCGACGTGTCCGGGCTGGAAGCGCTGAAGTGGATGGACCCGCAATCGGTGGCCGAACTGCTGCGCAACGAACACCCGCAGATCGTCGCCGCCATCTTGGTTCACCTCGACTTTGACCAGGCTTCGTCGGTGCTGAAGATGTGCACCGAGCGCCACCGCAACGAGGTGCTGGTGCGCATCGCCACGCTCGACGGCATCCAGCCGGCCGCGCTCAAGGACCTCAACGAAGTGATGAGCCGCGTGCTCGCCGGCGGCGACCGCGCCCGCAAGTCGTCGCTGGGTGGCGTCAAGCCAGCCGCCGAGATCATCAACATGATGGGCGGCAGCATCGAGACCTCGGTGCTTGACTACATCCGTGAAGCCGACAGCGATCTGGCGCAAAAGATCATGGACAACATGTTCACCTTCGAGGACCTCGAAAAGCTCGAGGACAAGGCCTTCCAGACGGTGCTCAAGGAAGTGCAAAGCGAGTCTTTGATCATTGCCTTGAAGGGCGCCACGCAGGAGATCCGCGACAAGGTCTTCCGCAACATGTCTACCCGCGCGGCCGAAACGCTGCGCGAAGACCTCGACTCGCGCGGCCCGGTGCGTGTGAGCGAAGTCGAAAACGAGCAAAAAGAACTGCTGAAGATCGTCCGCCGCCTGGCCGACGAAGGACAGATCCAACTGGCGAGCGGCAGCGATGATGACTTCCTCTAATTTCAAGAACGTGCCGCCTCCCAAGGACGGCGCGAAGGGCTCGGTGTACTCGCGCTTCATCCCGCGCGAGGAGCTCAGCTCGTTTTCCAGCTGGAACCCCGAGACGCTGTCGGGCTCGACCATGCGCACCGGCACCGGCGCGCCGGCCGAAGACCCGGTGCCCGCAGCCGAGGTCCTGGCGCAGCAGCTGACCGCCGCGCGCCAGGGCGGCTACCAAGACGGCTACCGCGACGGCATGGCCGCGCTCGAAGGCTTCAAGCAGGGCTTTGCCACGCAGATCACCGCGCAGCTCGGCCGGCTGGTCGAATCGCATGGCGCGCAGCTCGACGGCTTGCAGCAACATCTGGCGCAAGCCGTCACGCAATGCGCGCTGACGCTGGCGCGCGAGGTGGTTCGCAGCGAACTGGCGCTGCGCCCCGAAGCGGTGGTGGCGGTGGCCCAGGAGGCCATTGACACCTTGCTGCTGACGGCGCGCCACGTCACCGTGCGCGTTCATCCGGATGACCACCCGCTGGTGGCTCAAGGCGCCGGCGAGGTCTTGCAAGCGCGTGGCGCGCGGCTGATCGGCGATGCCAGCGTCACCCGTGGCGGCTGCCTGGTCGACAGTGATATCGCCAGCGTGGACGGCAGCGTGGTCAACCGGTGGCGGCGTGCTGCAGCCTCGCTGGGCTCTGAAATGACGTGGGCCGCTGCGAGCGCGCCCACCGGTTCGCAAGACGCCGACGAAGAGGACGCCCTGTGAAACAAACCGCCGCGCCCATGGACATGCCCGCTGCCTGGCAGCGTTATCTCAGCGACATGCAGACCTTTGCCGCCGATCCGGTGCCGCTGGAAACCCAGGGCATCCTGGTGCGCGTGGCCGGCCTGGTGCTCGAGGCCGCCGGCCTGCGCGAGCCCGTGGGCTCGGTGTGCGAGGTGCTCATGAGTGGTCAGCCCCCGGTGCGCGCCGAGGTGGTCGGCTTTTCGGGCGACCGCACTTATTTGATGCCCACCGGCGAGATCCACGGACTGGCCAGTGGCGCTCGCGTGATCCCCAAGGCTTCGCCCACGGTGCCGATGAAACTCGGCGCAGTGCGCCACCAATGGCGTCGCAGCATCGACCGCACCTTGCACCTGCCGGTGGGCATTGGCCTGCTCGGTCGCGTGGTCGATTCGCACGGCAGCCCGATGGACCGTCGTGGCCCGCTGGTCGATGTGCATGAGGACCCGCTGGTGCGTCGCCCCATCAATGCGATGGATCGCGAACCGGTGCGCCAGCCGCTCGACACCGGCGTGCGCTCGATCAACGCGATGCTCACCGTCGGTCGCGGACAGCGCCTGGGCCTGTTCGCCGGCACCGGCGTGGGCAAGTCGGTGCTCATGGGCATGATGGCGCGATACACCGAAGCCGACATCATCGTGGTCGGGCTGATCGGTGAACGCGGCCGCGAGGTCAAGGAATTCATCGAAGACATCCTGGGCGAGGACGGTCTGGCGCGCTCCATCGTGGTGGCCGCACCGGCCGACGCGCCGCCGCTCACGCGCATGCAGGGTGCCAACTACGCCACGGCCATCGCCGAACACTTTCGCGACCGCGGCCAGCATGTGCTGCTGCTGATGGATTCGCTCACGCGGTACGCCATGGCGCAGCGCGAGATCGCGTTGGCCATCGGCGAGCCGCCGGCCACCAAGGGCTATCCGCCGAGCTGCTTTGCCAAGCTGCCTCAGCTTGTTGAGCGCAGCGGCAATGGCACGGCGGGCAGCGGCTCGATCACCGCCATCTACACCGTGCTGACCGAAGGCGACGACCAGCAAGACCCGATCGCCGATGCCGCCCGAGGCATCCTCGACGGCCACATCGTGCTGTCTCGCGAGCTGGCCGAGTCGGGGCACTTTCCGGCCATCGACGTCGAGCGCTCGATTTCGCGGGTGATGACCAATGTGGCACCGCAGCCCCACCTGGACGCTGCGCGCCGCTTCCGGCAGTTGCACTCCAAGCACCAGAAGGCACGCGATTTGATCCAGCTCGGGGCCTACGCGCCGGGCCATGACAGCGAGCTCGACAACGCCGTGCGACTCAACGCTCCGATGACGCAGTTCCTGCAGCAGGACATGCGCCAGCCGGCCAAGCTCGGCGACAGCGTCAAGCGGCTGTGCGCCGTGATGGCGGGCTGAACCCATTGCATCGATTTCAAGGAGCTTGACCATGAACCCTTTGCAACCGCTGATGACGCTGCTCACGCAGTGCGAGCGCGAGCGCGATGAACTCGCCGTGGCTTGCCAGCGCGCGGCCATCTCGCATCGCAGTGCCACCACACAGGCCGAACAGCTGGTGGTCTACCGCGGCGAATACGAGCAGCGCTGGGCCGAACAGTTCAAGACCGATGGCCGCATGGAGCTGGTCAACTGCTACCGCGGCTTCATGGACCGCCTCACGCAGGCCGTGGAGCAGCAGCAGCGTGTGGTGGTGCACGCCCAGGCTGCGCTCGACCACGCCAAGCTGAAGCTGCGCGATGGCGAGATCCGCGTCGCCTCGGTGCGCAAGCTGATCGAGCGGCGCCAGGCCGAAGCGCGCCTGTCGGCCGATCGTCGCGAGCAGAAGAACACCGATGAGTTCGCCTCGCGAGCGGCCTGGAACCGGCAACACGACAGCGACCGCGCCGACGTTTTTTGATCTGACAACGATGCATCAAGGCCGCCACACAGCGGTCCCACCTTGACCACACAGAGAGCACGACATGAACCCGAACTCCACCGCGCTTTCCAACCTGTCCAACGCCTCGCTTCGTGCCAACAGCCCTGCGGGCAATTCCACGGCCACGCCGGCGCCGGCAAGCTCCGGCACGCCCGCTGCAACCGGGCCGACCGAGTTCTCGCGCATGCTGGCGAGCAACCAGGCCAGCGCCCGTCAGGCCATCGCGCGCCAGAACAACGCCGTCAATCAGGGCAAGTTCACCGTGGCACCGAAGACGCCCGATGCCCCCGCGCAGCCGAGCGCCAGCCGCAGCGCTGCCCGCCCGAACGAGCACGCCAGCGAGAAAGCGCACCCCTCGCATGCGACGAACGAGGCCGCCGAGCCGAGCGCCACACAAACCACCGTGCGCGGCGAGCGCAACGACACACGGTCGGCCGATGCCCACGCCAAGGCACACGACGAGTCGTCGTCGGCTGAACTCGGCGATGCCAACGACGCCGAGCTGCGCGAAACCCAGCAGAC
>CAMCNE010000051.1 GCA_945875935.1 Bordetella parapertussis | reverse complement strand
GGTGCACGGGTTCGTCCTTGTTGCATTGCAATAAACTCAGTTGATGAACCTGACTCAACATGAAAGCTGGAGATGACTGAAACCGTCAAGCCGCGCCCCACGTTTCGTAATATCCACGTCACCCAGATCATCAGTTACCGCCTGCCGCCTGCCGGCATCGTGTCGATCCTGCACCGAGTCAGTGGCTTCCTGATGTTCCTGCTGCTGCCTTTCATCATCTGGATGTTCGACACCAGCCTGACTTCCGAGATCAGTTTCGGACAGTTCACCTCGGTTTTTGCGGGCGGCATCGGTCCGGTTCCCGGGTGGTTTTTCAAACTGGTGGTGCTGGCCTTGATCTGGGCCTATCTGCACCACTTCATCGCTGGCTTGCGTCACCTGTGGATGGACATGACCCATGCGGTGACCCGCGAGTTTGGCCACACATCGGCCATCGTCACCCTCGCGCTCAGCGTGCTGCTGACCCTGCTGCTCGGTTCCAAGCTCTTTTTCTGACTTTCACGGACGGCTTTTCTCATGGCACAAAATTTCGGGTCCAAGCGCATCGTTGTTGGCGCTCACTACGGATTCAAGGACTGGCTCTCGCAGCGCGTGACCGCCACCCTGATGGCGTTGTTCACCGTGGCGCTCATCGTTCAGGTGCTCATGCCGGGCGCCATGGACTACGACAAGTGGGCGGGCATCTTCTCCAGCAACTGGATGAAAACGCTCACCTTCGTGGTCATCATTTCTTTTCTGTATCACGTCTGGGTGGGCATGCGTGACATCTGGATGGATTACATCAAGCCGGTGGGCGTTCGCCTCGGGCTTCAAGTTTTTACGCTCGCGTGGCTGGTTGGCTGTGCGGGCTGGGCAATCCAAGTGCTGTGGAGGCTGTAATGCAAATGGGTTCTTCAATTCCAAAACGCAAGTTCGATGTGGTCATCGTCGGAGCCGGCGGCTCGGGTATGCGCGCCTCGTTGCAACTGGCGCGCGCCGGGCTCAATGTGGCGGTGCTGTCCAAGGTGTTCCCCACCCGTTCGCACACGGTGGCAGCGCAAGGCGGCATTGGCGCGAGCCTGGGCAATATGTCGGAAGACAACTGGCACTACCACTTCTACGACACTGTGAAGGGTTCTGACTGGCTGGGTGACCAAGACGCCATCGAATTCATGTGCCGCGAGGCCCCGAAGGTCGTGTACGAGCTTGAGCACCTCGGCATGCCGTTCGACCGCAATGCCGACGGCACGATTTATCAGCGACCCTTTGGCGGACACACCGCCAACTACGGTGAAAAGCCGGTTCAGCGCGCCTGCGCTGCCGCCGACCGCACCGGTCACGCGATGCTGCACACGCTGTATCAGCAAAACGTCAAGGCGCGCACCAACTTCTTCGTCGAGTGGATGGCGCTGGACCTGATCCGCGACGATGCCGGCAATGTGGTGGGCGTGACCGCGCTCGAGATGGAGACCGGCGAGGTGCACATCCTCGAGGCCAAGATCACCTTGATGGCCACCGGCGGAGCCGGTCGCATCTTTGCTGCATCGACCAACGCATTCATCAACACCGGTGACGGTCTGGGCATGGCAGCGCGCGCTGGCATTCCGCTGGAAGACATGGAGTTCTGGCAATTCCACCCGACCGGCGTGGCCGGCGCTGGCGTGCTGCTGACCGAAGGCTGCCGCGGCGAGGGCGCGATCCTGCGCAACAGCAACGGCGAGCGTTTCATGGAGCGTTACGCGCCCACGCTGAAGGATCTGGCGCCACGAGACTTTGTCTCGCGCTGCATGGATCAGGAGATCAAGGAAGGTCGTGGCTGTGGCCCGAACAAGGACTACGTGGTCCTTGACATGACGCACCTCGGCGCCGAGACGATCATGAAGCGCTTGCCGTCGGTCTACGAGATCGGCCACAACTTCGCCAATGTCGACATCACCAAAGAGCCGATCCCGGTGGTGCCAACCATTCACTACCAGATGGGCGGCATCCCGACCAACATTCACGGTCAAGTGGTCGCCCCGAAGAACGGCAACCCCAACGAGATCGTCAACGGGCTCTATGCGGTGGGCGAATGCGCCTGCGTCAGCGTGCACGGCGCCAATCGCCTGGGCACCAACTCTTTGCTGGACCTGCTGGTATTCGGCCGCGCGGCGGGTAATCACATCGTCGACAGCGACATCAAGAAGCAGTCCCACAGGTCATTGCCGGCAAACGCCGCCGACTTCACGCTGGGCCGCTTGAACAAGTACCAGGCGAGCACCGGTGGCGAGTACGCCCAAGACGTCGCCAACGACATCCGCGCTGCGATGCAGCGCTACGCCGGCGTGTTTCGCACGCAGGCCACCATGGATGAGGGCGTCGTCGAGATCAAGAAGCTCGCTGAGCGCGTCAAGGGCATTCATCTGGCCGACAAGTCGAACGTCTTCAACACGGCGCGCATCGAGGCACTGGAAGTCGAAAACCTGATCGAGGTTGCTCTGGCGACCATGGTGTCAGCGGCCGCACGCCATGAAAGCCGTGGCGCCCACACGGTGGACGACTATGCCAACACGGCCGAGTTCCCGAATGGCCGCAATGACAAGGTATGGATGAAGCACTCGCTGTGGTACAGCGAAGACAACCGCCTCGACTACAAGCCGGTGAATCTCAAGCCACTGACTGTGGAGTCTGTGCCGCCGGTGGTGCGCACGTTCTGAGGCCGGTGCCTCGCACTTTGAACAACCTGTTTATCAGTCGCTGCTGCGACGGAGAGCCATCATGACCAAGCGCGTTTTTCAGATCTACCGCTATGACCCCGATACCGACACCAAGCCGCGCATGCAAACGCTTGAGGTCGAACTCGACGGCAGCGAGCGCATGCTGCTCGATGCCTTGAACAAGCTGAAGGCGGTCGACCCCACGCTGTCATTTCGGCGGTCATGCCGCGAGGGCGTGTGTGGCTCCGATGCCATGAACATCAATGGCAAAAATGGTTTGGCATGCCTGACCAACATGCGCACGCTGAAAGATCCGATCGTGCTCAAGCCTTTGCCCGGCCTGCCCGTGATTCGCGATCTGATCGTCGACATGACGCAGTTTTTCAAGCAGTACAACTCGATCAAGCCCTATCTCGTCAACGACGAGATGCCGCCCGAGAAGGAGCGTTTGCAATCGCCCGAAGAGCGCGACGAGCTCAACGGACTGTACGAGTGCATCCTCTGTGCGAGCTGCTCGACGAGCTGCCCGAGCTTTTGGTGGAACCCCGACAAGTTCGTCGGTCCGGCTGGCCTTTTGCAGGCCTACCGCTTCATCGCCGACAGCCGCGACCACGACACCGAGGCCCGGCTCGACAATCTTGAAGATCCGTATCGGCTGTTTCGTTGCCACACCATCATGAACTGCGTGGACGTTTGCCCCAAGGGTCTGAACCCCACCAAGGCGATCGGCAAGATCAAGGAAATGATGATTCGTCGATCGGTCTGAGCCATGTCCGCCGCCGCCCCGGTCGGGGACGATCTGATCGACGAGCGCGCGATGAGCAAGCTGCGCTGGCGGTGCCGGCGCGGTCTACTCGAAAACGACTTGTTCATCGACCGTTTTTTTTCGAAGTACTCTGGGAATCTGACTCAAAGGCAAGCTCAAGGATTGCTCGCGCTGATGGACCTGTCAGACAATGACCTGCTTGATCTGTTTCTCGCGCGGCAACAGCCCGGTGAAGATTTGTCGAGCGATGAAGTCGCCGAGGTCCTGAAGCAAATGCGCGAGGCCCGGTGACTTGGGTACGCCAAACCACATTGACGTTTTTTAGCAGCGAAAAAAGCAAGGATTGACCATGAACCCATCTGACGTGAAAGCCACCTTGTCGTTCTCGGACGGCAGCCCAAGCATGGACCTGCCGATCTTCAAGGGTTCGGTGGGGCCTGACGTGATCGACATCCGCAAGCTCTACGGTCAGACCGGCAAGTTCACCTACGACCCCGGCTTCCTGTCGACTGCTGCGTGCAACTCCAAGATCACCTACATCGACGGTGACAAGGGCGAGTTGCTGTACCGCGGCTACCCCATCGAGCAGTTGGCTGTGGGCTGCGACTACCTCGAGACCTGTTACCTGCTGCTCAAGGGCGAATTGCCCAACGCCACCCAGAAGGAAGACTTCACCAAGCTCGTGACCAACCACACCATGGTCAACGAGCAGATGCAATTCTTCCTGCGCGGCTTCCGCCGTGATGCACATCCGATGGCCATCATGACGGGCCTGGTGGGCGGGATGTCGGCCTTCTATCACGACAGTACCGACATCAATAACCCCGAGCATCGCGAGATTGCGGCCATTCGCCTGATCGGCAAGATGCCCACGCTGGTGGCCATGGCTTACAAGTACTCGGTCGGTCAGCCCTTCATCTATCCGAAGAACGATCTCTCCTACGCTGGAAACTTCATGCGCATGATGTTCGCCACGCCTTGCGAAGAGTACGTGCCCAATGAAGTGCTGGTTCGCGCGATGGATCGCATCTTCATCCTGCACGCCGATCACGAACAAAACGCATCGACCTCCACCGTGCGTCTGTGCGGCTCGTCGGGCACGAATCCTTTTGCGGCGATCGCAGCGGGCGTGGCCTGCCTGTGGGGCCCGGCCCACGGCGGTGCCAATGAGGCGGCGCTCAACATGCTGGAAGACGTGCAGAAGATGGGCGGCGTCGAGAAGATTGGCGAGTTCATCAAGCAGGTCAAGGACAAGAACTCCAACGTCAAGCTGATGGGCTTCGGTCACCGTGTCTATAAGAACTACGACCCGCGCGCCAAGCTGATGCGCGAGACCTGCCACGAGGTGCTGACTGCACTCGGCAAGAACAACGACCCGATCCTCAAGCTGGCCATGGCCCTCGAGAAGATCGCACTGGAAGACGAGTACTTCGTGTCTCGCAAGCTGTACCCGAACGTCGACTTCTATTCGGGCATCGTTCAGCGCGCGATCGGCATTCCGGTGTCGTTGTTCACGGCGATCTTTGCCCTTGCGCGCACCGTGGGCTGGATTGCACAGCTCAACGAAATGATCAGCGACCCTGAGTACAAGATCGGCCGTCCACGTCAGCTCTTCAACGGGTCTCCGGCACGCAACATGCTCCCGATCAACGAGCGCTGATCTCGTCGGTCTTTCCCCTCGAGACCCGGCTGCATGCCGGGTTTCTTCCATCTAGCTTCGCCGTATCAGAGGGCATTTCCCATGGGGCGCACGCTCTACGACAAGCTTTGGGATGAACACGTTGTTCATGCCGAAGAGGACGGAACCACCGTCTTGTACATCGACCGTCATCTGCTGCACGAGGTGACCAGCCCGCAGGCCTTCGAGGGTCTGGATCTGGCAGGACGCAAGGTGTGGCGCTTGTCGGCCAATCTGGCCGTCAGCGACCACAACGTGCCGACCACCGACCGCTCGCAGGGCATCTCCGACCCGGTGTCGAAGTTGCAGGTCGACACGCTCGACGCCAATTGCGACCGCGCCGGGATCACGCAATTCAAGATGAACGATCGCCGTCAGGGCATCGTCCACGTGATCGGGCCTGAACAGGGTGCGACCTTGCCCGGCATGACAGTGGTGTGCGGCGACTCACACACCTCCACGCACGGCGCATTTGCCGCTTTGGCCCATGGCATCGGCACCAGCGAGGTCGAGCATGTGCTGGCCACCCAAACCCTGCTGGCCAAGAAAGCCAAGAACCTGCTGATTCGGGTTGATGGCGTGTTGAACCCGGGGTGCAGCGGCAAGGATCTGGTGCTGGCCATCATCGGCAAGATCGGAACTGCCGGCGGCACGGGCCACACCATCGAGTTCGCCGGTTCGGCCATTCGTGCGCTCAGCATGGAAGGCCGCATGACGGTGTGCAACATGGCCATCGAAGCAGGCGCGCGCGCGGGCCTCATCGCCTTTGACGAGACCACCCTGAACTACGTGAAGGGCCGCCCGTTCACGCCGAAGGGCCCCGAGTGGGATCAGGCGCTGGCGTACTGGCAGTCGCTGCATTCCGATGCGGATGCAAGCTTCGACCGGGTGGTCGAACTTGACGCGCGAACCATTCGGCCGCAGGTCACCTGGGGCACCTCGCCCGAGATGGTGCTGTCCATCGACGACCGCGTGCCCGATCCCGAGCGCGAAAAGGACGCCAACAAGCGCGGTGCCATTGAACGCGCCTTGCAGTACATGGCGCTGCAGCCCAATGTGCCGATCAGCGATGTGCGCATCGACAAGGTGTTCATCGGCTCGTGCACCAACTCCCGAATCGAGGACATGCGCGACGCCGCTGCCGTGGTGCGTCGTCTGGGGCGCAAGGTCGCCGGCAACGTCAAGCTGGCCTTGGTTGTTGCAGGTTCCGGCCTGGTCAAGGAGCAAGCGGAGCGCGAGGGCCTGGACCTGGTGTTCAAGGCGGCTGGATTCGAGTGGCGCGAGCCGGGCTGCTCGATGTGTCTGGCCATGAACGCAGACCGGCTCGAGCCCGGCGAGCGATGCGCTTCCACCTCGAACCGCAATTTCGAAGGTCGCCAGGGTGCTGGTGGACGCACCCATCTGGTCAGCCCCGCGATGGCGGCAGCCGCTGCGATCGAAGGCCATTTCGTCGACGTCAGCCGCCTGTTCTGAACCTTTCACGGTTGACGCCTTCGAACAGCTTGATTCATCCACGAGGAAACCCCATGAACCGTCTGTTTCTATCCATTGCTGTTGCAGTCGTTTTCCTGTCGGGCTGCAACACGGTCGCCGGTATCGGCAAGGACGTGCAGCGCGCGGGTGAAGCCGTTCAAGGTGCAGCCAAATAACCAGCCAACCCCGATGAAACCTTTTCGCGTAGTCAAGGGCCTGGTGGCCCCCATCGACAGAGACAACGTCGACACCGACGCCATCATCCCCAAGCAGTTTCTCAAGTCGATCAAGAAGTCAGGCTTTGGAGAAAACCTGTTCGATGAATGGCGCTACCTCGACGCGGGCTTTCCGGGTCAGGACCCCGCCACACGCAGATCGAACCCCGATTTCGTGCTGAACCTGCCGCGCTACCGCGGCGCTTCGGTGCTGATCGCCCGCGAAAATTTTGGCTGCGGCTCATCGCGTGAACACGCACCCTGGGCGCTTGAGCAGTACGGCTTTCGCGCGCTGATCGCCCCGAGCTTTGCGGACATCTTCTTCGACAACTGCTTCAAGAACGGCTTGTTGCCCATCGTCTTGCCCGCCTCGCAGGTCAATCGGCTGTTTGATGACGTCGCCGCCTTCGTGGGCTATGAGTTGACTGTGGATCTGGAGCGTCAGGTGGTGATCAAGCCCGATGGCGAGGCGCTGCCCTTCGATGTTCAACCCTTTCGCAAATATTGCCTGCTCAATGGCTTCGATGACATTGGCCTGACCCTGCGCTACGAGGACAAGATCAAGGCCTATGAGGCCGAGCGTTTGCTCAAGAGGCCTTGGCTGGCACACCGCCTTTGAGCCCCTCCCCCAAACACTGACCCAGGAACTCCAACTGTGAACATCGCCATCCTGCCCGGTGACGGCATCGGCCCAGAAATCGTGACCGAGGCGGTTCGCGTGCTCGAGGCGCTTGAGCTGCCCTTCAACACCGAGACCGCCTTGGTGGGCGGCGCCGCTTATGAAGCCCACGGCCACCCCTTGCCCGCTGCCACGCTCAAGCTGGCGCAAGACGCCGATGCAGTGTTGTTTGGTGCTGTTGGCGACTGGAAATTCGACACGCTGGAGCGCTCATTGCGCCCAGAGCAGGCCATCCTCGGGCTGCGCAAGAACCTGGAGCTCTTTGCCAACTTGCGGCCTGCCATCTGCTACCCGCAGCTCACGCACGCTTCCAGCCTGAAGCCTGAGTTGATCGCTGGCCTCGACATCCTGATCGTGCGAGAGCTCACGGGCGACATCTACTTCGGCCAGCCGCGTGGGCGCCGCCTGTCGCCCGATGGCGCCTTCGCGGGGCATCCTGAGGCGTTTGACACCATGCGCTATTCGCGTCCCGAGATCGAGCGCATTGCGCACGTGGCATTTCAGGCCGCGCGCAAGCGCAGCAAGCGCGTGACCAGCGTCGACAAGGCCAACGTGCTCGAGACCTTCCAGTTCTGGCGCGATGTCGTGACCGAAGTGCACGCTGACTATCCGGACATCGAACTCGACCACATGTACGTCGACAACGCCGCCATGCAGTTGGTGAAAGCGCCCAAGAAGTTTGACGTGGTGGTGACCGGCAACATGTTCGGCGACATCCTGTCTGACGAGGCCGCCATGCTCACCGGCTCCATCGGCATGCTGCCTTCGGCCTCGCTCAACTCGGCCAACCGAGGGCTGTACGAACCCAGCCACGGCAGCGCGCCCGACATTGCCGGCAAGAACATCGCCAATCCACTGGCCACCATCTTGTCGCTGGCCATGATGCTCAGGTTCTCGTTGAACCAGGCCGAGTCTGCCTTGCGGGTCGAAGCGGCCGTCGAAAAGGTGCTCGAGTCGGGTCTGCGCACGGCCGACATCTGGTCGCAAGGCACCCAGCGCGTGGGCACCAGCGAGATGGGTTCGGCCGTGGTGGCCGCGCTCAGGGCCGCCTGAGCCCGACAGGTTTTCGAGAGTGAAGGACGTTTCGCAATGAAGCTGGTTGGATTGGTGGGTTGGCGTGGAATGGTGGGTTCGGTGCTGCTCGATCGCATGGATCAGGAGGGCGATTTCCCGCTGATCGAGCCGATGTTCTTCAGCACCAGCAATACCGGCGGCAAGGCGCCAGCGCAAGCGCGCAATGAGTCAGTTCTGCAGGACGCGTTCGACATCGAAGCGCTCAAGCGCTGCGACATCATCCTGACCGCCCAGGGCGGCGACTACACCTCAGAGGTCTTCCCGAAGTTGCGCGCGGCCGGCTGGAGCGGTCACTGGATCGACGCAGCCTCCACGCTGCGCATGAAAAGCGACGCGGTCATCGTGCTCGATCCGGTCAACCTGCCGGTCATCCGAAACGCGCTGGCCCACGGCGGGCGCAACTGGATCGGCGGCAACTGCACCGTGAGTTGCATGTTGATGGGCGTGGGTGCGCTTTACAAGGCAGGGCTGGTCGAGTGGATGAGCACCCAGACCTATCAGGCCGCCTCCGGCGGTGGCGCTCAGCACATGAGGGAGTTGCTCACGCAGTTCGGCACCCTCAATGCCGAGGTGCGTGACCTGCTCGACGACCCCAAGAGCGCCATCCTTGAAATCGATCGCCGCCTGCTGGCTCGGCAGCGTGGCTTGAGCGAATCTCAGACGGCCCAGTTCGGTGTGCCGCTGGCCGGCTCGCTGATTCCCTGGATCGACAAGGATCTGGGTCTGGGCAAAACCCGCGACGACGAAGGCTGGGGCACCAGCCGCGAGGAATGGAAAGGCGGCGCCGAGACCAACAAGATCCTCGGCCAGGGCGATGGTTTTGGCAGCCCGGCAGTTCCGGTCGATGGCTTTTGCGTGCGTGTCGGCGCGATGCGCTGTCACAGTCAGGCCTTGATGTTCAAGCTCAAGAAAGACGTGCCGCTCGCCGATATCGAGGGGTTGATCGCGCAAGACAACCCCTGGGTTCAAATCGTTGGCAACAACCGTGAAGACACCCTTCGGCAACTCACGCCGGTCGCTGTGACCGGAACATTGAACATCCCTGTCGGGCGCTTGCGCAAGATGGCGATGGGCCCGGAATACCTCGGTGCCTTCACGATTGGCGATCAGTTGTTGTGGGGCGCGGCAGAACCGCTGCGTCGCATGTTGCGAATATTGCTCGAGGCCTGACCGGACCGGTCGGGCTGCTGGCTGTTGTGATGCCGAGACAAGCTCGATTTATTTCATGTGATTCATGAGGATCCCGCCTTATCTGCTTGATGCTGTTGTGGTTTTCTGATCGCATAATTTCTGCCAAAGCCCGCATGGTCAAAGCCGTGACGGGTTTCCATGGGCCGCGGGGCGGTTCGTTCGCACGGTTTGGGAGTCGCCTTGAATAAATCGAAGCAGCAGCTGGGGCGTTTTGTCCTGACCAGTGTGGCCGTTGCCGCGCTGGCACTTGGTGCGGTCGACTCCTGGGCCGTCGGCCTCGGGCGCCTGTCGGTCCAGTCGAATCTGGGTGAGACGCTTCGCGCCGAAATCGACATCACCAGCCTCACCCCGGAAGAGGCGGCCAACCTCAAGGTCCATGTGGCTTCGCCTGACGCCTATCGCGCGGCGGGGGTCGATTACAACGTGGTGCTGCCGTCCACGCAGGCAGCCCTGTTGCGACGAGCCGATGGCCGACCCTTTTTGCGGCTGACCAGCGACAAGGTGGTTCAAGAGCCCTTCGTCGATGTGATCCTCGAGTTGTCCTGGGCGAGCGGTCGGCTGGTGCGCGAGTACACGCTGCTGTTCGACCCGCCTCCACAGCGGGTGGCGAATGGTGCGCAAACGCCTGCACCGGCTGTGGTGACGGCTCCGGTGTTTTCGACCCCGGCTCCGATGGCGGCTGCAACCCCGCCTGCGCCGCCTGCTCCAGCGGCACCGATGGCGCCTGTGCCTGCTGCGTCTTCTGCGCGTGAGGTTGCAGCACCGCAAAAGCCGGTGGCCAAAGAGCGTGTCGTCAAGCCCGCAGCCGAAGCGGCCATCCCAGCGGCGGCTTCGGCCTCAGACACCTACGTGGTTCGCTCAGGCGACACCCTCACGGGCATCGCTTCACGCAAGCGCAGTGCTGGCGTGTCGCTGGACCAGATGCTGGTGGCCCTGTACCGAGGCAATCCGCAGGCTTTCGTAGGCGACAACATCAACCGGCTGAAGTCGGGTGTGGTGCTGGGTGTGCCAAGTGCCGAGACCGCTGCAGCGATCGACCGGGCTGAAGCGCGCAAGCTGATCGTGGCGCAAAGTGCCGACTTCGGCAGCTTCCGACAAAAGCTGGCTGCTGCGGCGCCTCAGGTGCAAACCGATGCGGCGACGGGCAAGGACGAGGGCAAGGTGCAAGCCAAGGTGCACGACGCCAAGGACGCCCAGGCCGATGCCCCGGACAAGCTCACGCTCAGCAAGGCCGCTTCGGCCGCCGCTGCGACGTCTGCCGAAGCTCGGCTTTCTGGCGACAGGGCCAAGCAGGACGCCGCCGCTCGCATGGCTGAGTTGTCCAAGAACGTCGAAGACCTCAAGAAGTTGTCGGGTGCCGCTGCGGTGGTCACGGACTCCCCTGCGCCTGCTGCCGCCCCGGTGTCGACCGCACCCGAGTTGCCGGTGCTGAGCGCAGCCCCGGCTGCGTCCGATGTCGCTTCCGGCGTGGCGCAGGTGGCATCGCAGCCCGAGCCGACCGCTTCGGCGGCGGTCGTCGCCGAGCCAGCCTCTGTGGCTGCGCCCAAGCCACCGGCCGCGTCGCAGCCTGATGTGCCAGCGGCCCCCGCTGCCGACGAGCCCAGCTTTCTGAGCGAGCTCATCGAAAACAATCTCGGCATGCTGATGGCCGGCGGTGCGGCGGTGTTGGCGCTGCTGGGGTTTGGCGTCTACCGGTCGCGTCGTCCCAAGGCAGACGCCGGTGAAACCTCATTCCTTGAAAGCCGTCTGCAGCCCGACTCGTTCTTCGGGGCCACCGGCGGGCAGCGCATTGACACTCGCGAGGCGGCCGGTGGGGCGGCTTCTTCGATGAACTATTCGCTCAGCCAGCTGGACGCCATCGGTGATGTCGATCCGGTGCAAGAAGCCGAGGTGTATCTGGCTTACGGGCGAGATCTTCAGGCCGAGGAAATCCTGAAGGAAGCGCTGCGCGGCACGCCTGAGCGCATGGCGATTCGCATGAAACTGCTCGAGGTGTATGCCAAGCGGCGCGACACCAAGGGCTTCGAAATGCTCGCCAAAGAGCTCTACGTGCTCACCAACGGCGAGGGTGAAGATTGGCCGCAGGCTCAGGTGCTCGGTCTCGAGATCGATCCGGGCAACCCGCTTTACCAGCCTGGTGGCAAACCAGAGATCGAGGACCTGGCCGAGGACAACGAGTTCATACAGACCGAGCGGCTGGGCGCCAGCACCATGCCTCAATCGGTCTTGCCGACCCCCAGCGCCTTTGTCGATTCGAAGCCGGTTGAAGAAGTCGACTTTCAGCTTGATCTCGACGAACAGCCCTCGGTGCCAGCCGAACTGAGCATGCGGGAAAGCGTTTCTTTCGACTTTGACGAGCAGCCCCCGGCCGAGCCGCCCGCCGAAGCCCCGTTGTCCGACGAGAAGCCCGCACACGAGCCGACAGCGGATGAGATGTTTGATCTGGATGAGCCTGAGGTGAAGACCCAGCCGCCCGGGCCCAGTGCCGATGCGCCGCTCGAATTCGACCTCTCGGACATCTCGCTCGACCTCGACGAGCCTGCTGCAGCGCCGGCCGCTGAAGTCGATGCGCTGCCCGATGTGACGCTCGAGGACGAAGCCGATCAGGAAGATGCTGGTGACCCATTGGCCAGAAAGCTTGAGTTGGCCGAAGAGTTCCGCCAGATCGGTGACGTCGAGGGCGCTCGGGATCTGCTGGAAGAAGTCGTCGCCAATGCCGACGGCGCGTTGAAGAGCAAGGCCGAGGCCCTGCTCAAAGACCTCGATTGAGGCTGGCCACCGCAGCCATCAGCGCTGATTTCTTGCGCATGCTTGCGCCATGAAACGCTTGGCTGCGGGCGTGTGTTACCGGGGCGGCGCCTACCAGGGATGGCAGCGCCAGCCCACGGGCGCCACCGTTCAGGGCTGTGTCGAGCGCGCGCTGTCGACCTTTGCCGACGTGCCCATCGAGGTCACCTGCGCCGGCCGCACCGACACCGGCGTGCACGGCATCAACCAGGTCATCCACTTCGACACCGACATCGATCGCGAGATGTCGTCGTGGGTGCGAGGCACCAACCGGTATCTGCCCGAGGACGTGGCGATCCAGTGGTGCTTGCCGGTGGGCGATGACTTTCACGCCAGGTTCAGCGCACTCGGTCGCCGCTACACCTACGTGCTGCTGGAGTCGCCGGTTCGACCCGCCATTGAGGCTGGGTTGGTGGGCTGGGTCTTCAGGCCGCTCGACGGGCTCGCCATGCAGCAGGCAGCGCGGCTGCTTTTGGGCGAGCACGATTTTTCGGCCTTTCGTTCTTCGCAGTGTCAGGCCCTGTCGCCCATCAAGCACATGAGATCGCTCGAGATCCAGCGCTGCGGCGCCTACTGGAGGTTTGATTTCGATGCCAGTGCGTTCTTGCATCACATGGTGCGCAACATCATGGGTTGCCTGCTGGCCATAGGCAACGGGTCCCATGCGGTGAACTGGATGGCCGAGGTGCTGAACTCGCGCAACCGGCAATTTGCCGCGCCGACATTCGCTGCCGACGGGCTTTATTTCGCCGGGCCTTACTACGAACAGCGCCACGACATCCCGAGCCGCACGCCCGCCCACGACTGGTTGCCCTGACACTTGCGGCATGAACACACGCACGCGCATCAAGATTTGCGGGCTGACCCGCGAGCAAGACGTCGACGACGCGGTGCTGGCTGGCGCCGATGCGATCGGCTTCGTCATGTACGACAAGAGCCCGCGTTTCGTCAGCGTGGAGCGGGCTGCCGAGTTGGCTCAGCGCCTGCCGCCATTCGTGGTGCCGGTGGGCCTTTTCGTGAACGCCGAGCCTGGACACATCGCGGCTGCAGTCGCTGCCATGCCCACGCTGCTGCTGCAGTTTCACGGCGACGAGTCGCCTGCGCAGTGCCTGGCTCCGGCACGGCCGTTTCTGCGGGCGGCGAGGATGACCGCAGGGTTCGATTTGCTAGACTTTGCCGCCCTTCACGAAACAGCTCAAGCCATACTGCTTGACGCTCATGTCGATGGCTACGGCGGTGGTGGAAAGGTCTTCGATTGGTCTCAAATTCCTCAAAACGTCCCCCGTCCCCTCGTTTTGTCTGGTGGGTTGCATGCAGAAAATGTGATCGAAGGCATTGCGCGGGTGCGGCCCTGGGCCGTTGATGTGAGCTCCGGCGTGGAGAGTGCCAAGGGCATCAAGGATGCCCAGGCGATGCGCCGGTTTTGTGAGCAAGTGCGCGAGGCCGATGCCCGCATTGCCGCACAGTCAATCTGAAGATCGAGAAGTCCCCATGTTTGATTACCAGCAGCCCGATGCCAGTGGCCATTTCGGTCCCTACGGCGGCACCTTCGTGGCTGAAACGCTCATCCACGCACTCGATGAGTTGAAGCAAGCCTATGCCGAGGCACAGGCCGACCCCGCCTTTCGCGCCGAGTTCGAATCCGAACTCGCGCACTTCGTGGGCCGGCCCAGCCCGATCTATCACGCCGCGCGCATCAGCCGTGAACTGGGTGGCGCGCAGATCTACCTCAAGCGCGAAGACCTCAACCACACCGGCGCGCACAAGATCAACAACACCATCGGTCAGGCGATGCTCGCGCGTCGCATGGGCAAGCCGCGGGTGATCGCCGAGACCGGCGCCGGTCAACACGGCGTGGCCACGGCCACCATCTGCGCGCGCTACGGCCTGGAGTGCGTGGTCTACATGGGCAGCGAGGACGTCAAGCGCCAGTCGCCCAACGTGTACCGCATGCACCTGCTGGGCGCCACCGTGGTGCCGGTGGAAAGCGGCTCCAAGACGCTGAAAGACGCGCTCAACGAGGCGCTGCGAGACTGGGTCACCAACGTCGAGCGCACCTTCTACATCATCGGCACCGTGGCCGGTCCGCACCCTTATCCCATGATGGTTCGCGACTTCCAACGCGTCATTGGCGATGAGTGCCTGGTGCAGATGCCCGCCATGACCGGAGGCCAGCCTGATGCCGTGATCGCCTGCGTGGGCGGCGGCAGCAACGCGATGGGCATCTTCTATCCCTACATCGAGCACGAGGGCACACGCCTGATCGGTGTCGAGGCCGCCGGTCTGGGCATCGAGACCGGTCGGCATGCCGCTTCGCTCAGCGCCGGATCGCCCGGGGTGCTGCATGGCAACCGCACCTACTTGCTGCAAGACACCAACGGCCAGATCATCGAGACGCATTCGGTCTCGGCGGGACTGGACTACCCCGGCGTCGGACCCGAGCACGCTTTCCTCAAGGACATCGGCCGTGCCGAGTACGTCGGTGTCACCGACGACGAAGCGCTCAAGGCCTTTCACCTGCTGTGCCGCACCGAGGGCATCATCCCTGCGCTTGAGTCGAGCCATGCGGTGGCCCATGCGATGAAGATGGCGCCCACCATGCGTCCTGATCAAAGCCTGCTGGTCAACCTGTCTGGCCGTGGCGACAAGGACATCGGCACCGTGGCTGACTTGTCCAACGCGCAGTTCTATTGCCGGCCGTCGTGCCGTGGCGAGACCGTCAAGGGCGGCTCCGAGTTCGCCATGAAAGGTCCCAAATGAGCCGCATCGCCACCACTTTCGAGTCGCTCAAGCGCGATGGCCGCAAGGCGCTCATCCCCTTCATCACCGCTGGCGATCCGCACGCCGACAGCACCGTCGAGATCATGTGGGCGATGGCCGATGCGGGTGCCGACGTGATCGAACTCGGCGTGCCGTTTTCTGACCCGATGGCCGACGGTCCGGTGATCCAGCGCGCCGCCGAGCGCGCGCTGGCGCGTGGCATCGGCTTGGCCCAGGTGCTGGGTTACGTGCGGCGCTTTCGTGAACGCAACCCGGCCACGCCGGTGGTGCTGATGGGCTACGCCAACCCGATCGAACGCTACGGCGTCGACCGGTTCGTGACCGACGCGAAAGCCGCCGGCGTCGACGGTGTGCTGGTGGTCGATTACCCGCCCGAAGAGTGCGAGGCGTTTGCACGCACCTTGCACGCTCACCAGATGGACCCGATCTTCCTGCTGGCGCCCACATCGACCGAGCAGCGCATGGCGCAGGTCGGCCGTGTGGCCAGCGGCTACGTGTACTACGTGTCGCTCAAGGGCGTCACCGGCGCTGGCCACCTCGATGTGAGCGGTGTGGCGGCCATGCTGCCGCGCATCCGGCAGCATGTGCATGTGCCAGTGGGTGTGGGCTTTGGCATCCGCGATGCGGCCACCGCGCGTGCCGTGGCGGCGCTTTGCGATGCGGTGGTCATTGGCTCAGCGCTGGTGCAGTT
>CAMCNE010000050.1 GCA_945875935.1 Bordetella parapertussis | reverse complement strand
TCGGGTGAAACGGGCAATCTCTGCGCGCAGCAACACCAAATAGGCCAGCGTTGATGTGGCTCCGCGGAGCTGGCGGGTAGGTGGCACCGAGCCGTGCAGTGATGCACGGCCCAGAGGAATGGCGGTCACGGCGCGTCCGTCGCAAGGCGGGCGCGCTGCACAGAATCCGGCCTATCGGCTCGCTTCACACTTTTTTCGCATCCGCCATGTCGGCGCTTGCTGGCCTGGATGCAATCGATGAACCCTGACGCAGCCACCCTCTGGCGGCGGCCACGCTGGCTGCTGGCGCTGCTGCTGGCCGGCCTGGGCACCATCGGGCCGTTCTCGATCGACACCTACTTGCCGGCCTTCGCCGGCATTGCGCAGTCGCTCGGCGCCACGCCGGTGCAGATGCAGCAAACGCTGTCGGCCTATCTGTTTGGCGTGGCGGTGATGAACCTCTTCCACGGCGCGATCTCTGACAGCGTGGGCCGCCGCCCGGTGGTGCTGTGGGGCGTGGCGGCGTTCACGCTGGCGTCGGTGGGCTGCGCGTTGGCCTCGAGCATCGGCGCGCTGGTGTTCTTCAGGGCCGTGCAGGGCATGGCCACCGGCGCTGGCATGGTGGTCTCGCGCGCAGTGATCCGCGACATGTACCCGCCCACCGAGGCGCAAAAGGTGATGTCCATGGTCACCATGTTCTTTGGCATGGCGCCCATGGTCGCGCCGCTGGTCGGCGGCTTGCTGTTCGTGTTCGTGGGCTGGCGCTCGGTGTTCTGGTTTCTGGCGGCGGTGGGCGCGGCGCTGTGGATCTCCAACCAGCGGCTGCTGCCCGAGACGCTGCACCACTCGCAGCGCCAGCCGCTGAATGTGCGCAACCTGATGCTCGGCTATCGGCAACTGGGCTCCAACACGCGTTTTCTGGCGCTCGCACTGGCCGGTGGCGTGCCGTTCAACGGCATGTTCCTGTACGTGCTGTCGGCACCGGTGTTCCTGGGCGAGCACCTGAAGCTCGCACCACAGCACTTCTTCTGGCTGTTCATCCTGATCATCCTCGGCATCATGAGCGGCGCCTTTCTGTCGGGTCGCCTGGCCGGTCGGATCACGCCCCAGCGGCAAATTCAAGCCGGCTTTCTCGTCATGGGGGTGGTGTCGGTGCTCAATGTGGCGCTGAACCTCGCCTGGCCGCCCAACGTGTGGTGGTCGATGCTGCCGGTCTCGCTGTTTTCTCTGGGCTGGGCGCTGATGACGCCGTCGGTGACGCTGCTGGTGCTCGATCAGGCGCCCGATCGCCGCGGCATGGCGGCCTCGCTGCAGTCGTCGATTGCCAGCACGGCCAATGGGCTGGTCGCCGGCGTGGTGGCGCCGCTGGTGATGCATTCGGTGCTGGCGCTGGCGCTCACTTCGATGGCGATGATGGCCATCGGCGCGCTGGCCTGGCTGTGGGTGCGCCCGCGACTGCCCTGATCACCGCAGCGCCTTCCAAAAAGGGTCGGGCGGCGCACTCAAGTCGCCCCGGGTCAGGCCGATAGACCAGTGACAACCCTTGGTTTACTGCGGAGTGCTCACCATGCTGTTTGACTTTCATCGCTGCCCGGCCGCTGTTTCGCGTCATCTGCTGACGGCTGCGATGGTCTGCTCGGTGATGGGCTGGGGCGCTCCCGTGCTGGCCGCGACCACCAAGGACGACACCACTCCCGCCAAGGCCACGACCTCCAAGAAAACGGCCAAGCCGACCGATGAAGACCTCACGGCCAAGACCATCTCGGCGGCCACCGCTGCGGCTGCGGCCGCCGATCTGGGCGACCCGGTGCCGCGCGCCACGGCGCGCGATCCGATGGACATCATTCGCGAGCGCCTGGCGGCTCGTCTGGGCGCCGCCCGCGTGCCAGCCGCCACGTCTGGCGGCTCGGTCAAGGTGGTGTCCAACGATCCGACCGAGGTCAAGCCAGCCCCCCGCCCCAAGGCCGCGCCCACACGGGTGGCCGCGCTCAGCCCGGGGCTTGCCGACCCGACCATGGTGCTCGGTGCGAATGCGGTGGGCAGCAGCCCGCGCAGCGCAGCGAACACTCGCGCCGCCGGCAGCAGCCACTGGAGTTATGAAGGCGAGAACGGACCGGCCGCCTGGGCGCAGCTGAAACCCGAGTTCGCCACCTGCGGCAGCGGCTCGCGGCAAAGCCCGATCGACATCCGCGACGGCATCAAGGTTGAGCTTGATGCGGTGCAGTTCGACTACCGAGCGAGCGGCTTTCGCGTGGTCGACAACGGCCACACCGTGCAGGTCAACGTGGCTGCGGGCAATTCCATCGAGGTGGGTGGCAAGCGCTACGAGCTGGTGCAGTTCCACTTTCACCGGCCATCCGAAGAGCGCATCGACGGCAAGCCCTTCGACATGGTGGTGCACCTGGTGCACAAGAGCGTCGATGGCCGTGTGGCCATGGTGGCGGTGCTGCTCGACAAAGGCAGCGCGCAACCGGTGGTGCAGATGGTGTGGAACAACCTGCCGCTCGAAAAGGGCGATGAGGTGGCTGCCCGCGCGCCGCTCGATTTGAATGCGTTGCTGCCCACCGACCGCCGCTACTACACCTACATGGGCTCGCTCACCGAGCCGCCGTGCAGCGAAGGCGTGCTGTGGATGGTGATGAAGACGCCGGTCGAGGTGTCGCCCGAGCAGATCGCCATCTTCTCGCGCCTGTATCCGATGAACGCCCGGCCGATCCAGTCGGCCAGCGGGCGCATGATCAAAGAGTCGAACTGAGCCTCGCAGCGCGCAGCCGGCGAGTCTGGCAGCGCGTCGCACGGCCCGCATAGACTGGCGGCCTTTGTTCCTTGCTGGAAAGTGCCGCCATGCTGATGCTGATCCTGGGCCTCGTGATTCTTCTGGGCATGCACTCCGTGTCTATCGTGGCGCCGGGCTGGCGTGATGCGCAGGTGGCCGCGCGTGGCGAACAAGTCTGGAAACTGATCTATGGCGGCGTGTCGGTGGTCGGCTACCTGCTCATCGAATACGGCTGGGCAACCGCCAACGTGCCGCCGATGCAGCTGTACTCGCTGCCGCCTTTCTTTCGCCACATCGCGTGGCTGCTGATGGTGCCGGTGTTCCCGCTGCTGTTCGCAACCTACCTGCCCGGGCGCATTTCGAGCGTCACCAAGCACCCCATGCTGGCCGCCGTCAAGTTCTGGGCGCTGGCCCACCTGCTGGCCAACGGCAGCGTGGCTTCCACCGTGCTGTTCGGCTCGTTTCTGGTCTGGGCGGTGGTCGATCGCATCTCGCTCAAGCGTCGGCCCCCCCGCGCCACGCCGCGTGCGCCTGCCGGCCGCTACAACGATGCGATCGCCATCGTCGGCGGTCTGGCCACCTACGCCGCCTTCCTGCTCGGCGTGCACCAGTGGCTGATCGGCGTGTCGCCGCGCTGAAGCCGCTTTCGCGCACCTGAGCGGCGCCGGGCGCGCCGCCATCGAAGCGCCCCGCTGGCCTGCGCCAGCGGGGCTTTTTTCTGGCCGCGTGAAAACGCCGGGCCGGCGGCCGCTGTGTAAGCGCGTGTGCGGCCGATTCTTCACACATCACTTTCAGATTACCCCCCAAGCGCTTGTTTTTTAACGATTTTTCATTTCCAGACCCACCTTCGATATCGGCGCTAAGTACTTGATTTCATTGAATTTTTCTTTGCTTTGGCGTTGACGGTCGGGGGTTTCTTGCGCTAAAGTGCAAATAAGTGCACTTTGGTGGGGTTTTGTGGCAAATCTGGTGTTTCAGGGGCCTGCAGCGTTGACCTTGGATGGCAAGGGGCGTCTGGCCGTGCCTGCCAGGCATCTTGCGGTGCTGCGCGAGATGAACGTCAGCCAGCTCACCATCACCAAGCACCCCGACGGCCCCTTGATGGTGTTTCCGCGCCCGGCCTGGGAAGACTTCCGCGACAAGATCAGCGCGCTGCCGATGGACGCGGTGCGCTGGAAGCGCATGTTTCTGGGCAACGCCATGGACGTCGACATCGACGCTTCGTCGCGGGTGCTGATCGCGCCCGAACTGCGTGCGTCGGCAGGTCTGGATCGCAGCGTGATGCTGATCGGCATGGGCAGCCACCTCGAGCTGTGGGACGCCGTGCGTCACGCCGAGCACGAGGCCGAAATCATGCGTGGCGAGATGCCCGATGCGCTCAAGGGCTTCTCGTTCTGAGCCCACTGACATGACCCTTGATGCCGCCTGCGTCCACACCACGGTCTTGCGTGACGAAGCGGTCGACGCCTTGCTCCACCTCACGCCGCCACCGGCCGATGACCAGGCTGTGGCGCGCGCTGCCGGCGGTCTCTACGTGGACGGCACCTTTGGCCGCGGCGGACATTCGCGCTTGCTGTTGCAGCGGCTCTCGCCGGGTGGTCGGTTGATCGCGCTGGACCGCGACCCGCAGGCGGTGGCTGCGGCCGCTGCCGACGCGCAACTGGCCGATCCGCGCTTTTCGATTCAGCACACCGCCTTCAGCCAGATCGTGCCCACGCTGGCGGCGTTGGGTGTGAGTCGCATCGACGGGCTGCTGCTCGATCTGGGTGTGTCGTCGCCGCAGATCGACAGCCCCGAGCGCGGCTTCAGCTTTCGCTTCGACGGCCCGCTCGACATGCGCATGGACACCACCCGTGGCGAGAGTGCTGCGGATTTTCTGGCCCGCGCCGATGAGCGCCATCTTGCGGAAGTGATACGGGACTATGGGGAAGAACGGTTTGCTCTCCAGGTTGCAAAGGCGCTTGTTGCTCGGCGCGAGAGCGGCAACCCCATTCGAACCACACGCGAGCTGTCCGAGGTCGTGGCTGGTGCAGTCAAGACCCGCGAGCCGGGCCAGAACCCTGCAACGCGCACGTTTCAAGCTCTTCGGATTTTCGTCAATGCCGAGCTTGAGGAGCTCGAGCAAGGGCTGAACGCGGCGCTCGAGCTGCTCGCCCCCGGTGGCCGGCTGGTGGTCATCAGCTTCCACTCGCTCGAAGACCGCATCGTCAAGACCTTCATCGCCCGCGAAAGCAAGGCGGTGTTCGACCGCCGCGCACCGTTTGCCCCCGAGGTGGCGATGCGGCTGGTGGCGCTGGGCCGCGTCAAGCCCGGTGAGACCGAGCTGCGCGCCAATCCGCGCGCACGCTCGGCGGTGATGCGCGTGGCCGAGCGCACCGACGTGCCCGCGCCTCACACAGGGGCTCGCCGATGAGCCGCATCAATGTGCTGCTGCTGCTGGCGCTGATGATCAGCAGCATCTATCTGGTGCGCGTGTCCTACGAGTCGCGACGCCTGTTTGCCCAGCTTGACCGCGAGCAAAGCCAGCAGCGCCGGCTCGAGACCGAATTCGGCCGCCTGCAGACCGAACGTCAGGCGCAGGCCACGCCGTCACGGGTGGAAAAGACTGCGCGCGAAAAGCTCGGCATGCGCAGCGCCACGCCGGCCGTCACGCAGTACGTGATCGCACCGGTGGCGCGCACCATCCCGGGTGGTGTTGCGGCTTCGGCCGCCGGAGGTGCACGTTGAAGCTGCCGGGCAGCCGCAAGGCCGCCGGCGCGCCCAAGGGCACGCCGCCGAGCGTGCGCGGCGTCAACTATTCGAACAGCCCGGTGCTGGTGTCGCGAACGCCGGTGGGCCGCTCCAAGCTGCTGGTGGCGCTGGTGGGTCTGGGCTTTTGCGTGCTGCTCGGCCGCGCGGCCTATGTGCAGGTGTTTGGGGCTGACTTCTATTTGAAGCAAGGCGAGATCCGCTACGCCCACACCATGCCACTGCCGGCCAGTCGTGGGCGCATCCTGGACCGCAACGGCGAGCTGATGGCCTCGAGCGTGCCTGCGCCCTCGCTGTGGGTGATCCCGAAAGACTTCGATGCCAAACCGGCCGAGCGGCGCGAGCTGGCCTTGCTGCTGGGCATGAAGCCGCGTGCGCTCGAAGACCGCCTCGACGACAGCCCGAACTTCATCTGGCTGGGCCGCCAGGTCGATGACAGTGTGGCCAAGGAGGCGCTGGCGCTGGGCCTGCCCGGGCTGCACAAGTCCAGCGAGTTCCGCCGCAAATACCCCGAAGGCGAGGCCGCGGCCCATGTGGTGGGCTTCACCGACGTCGAAAACCGCGGTCAGGAAGGCATCGAGCTGGCGTTCCAGTCCGACCTGGTGGGCCGCAAGGGCAGCCGCCGCGTCATCAAGGACCGCCTCGGGCGGGTGATCGAAAACATCGGCGACAGCGTGCCGCCGGCGGACGGGCGTGACGTGCAGTTGTCGATCGACTCGAAGCTGCAGTTCTTTGCCTATCGCCGCTTGCGCGAGGCGGTGGCCGAACACAAGGCCAAAGCCGGCAGCGTGGTGGTGCTCGATGCGCAGTCGGGCGAGGTGCTGGCACTGGCCAACTACCCGAGCTATGCGCCGTCCGATCGCCGCAACCTGACCGGCGAGCAGCTGCGCAACCGCGCGCTCACCGACACCTTCGAGCCGGGCTCGACGATGAAGCCTTTCGTCATCGGTCTGGCGCTGGAAACCGGCCGCGTCACGCCCGACACCGTGATCCAGACCGCGCGCATCAACATCACGGGCACCACCATCAGCGACGCGCACCCGCACGACGAGCTCACCGTCAACGGGGTGATCCAGAAGTCGAGCAACGTGGGCACCGTGAAGATCGCCATGCAGATGCAGCCGCGCGAGATGTGGGAGCTCTACACCCAGGCCGGTTTTGGCCAAAAGCCGCAGATCGAATTTCCCGGCGTGGTCAGCGGCAAGCTGCGCCCCTACAAGACCTGGCGTCCGATCGAGCAGGCCACCATGAGCTACGGCTACGGCCTGTCGGCGTCGCTGTTTCAGCTGGCGCACGCCTACACCGTGTTTGCCCATGACGGCGAGGTGATTCCGGTCACCCTGCTCAAGCAGCCTGAGCAGCCGGATTCAAAGCGGGTCGACGGCATGCGGGTGTTTTCACCCAAGACCGCCCAGGCGGTGCGTCACATGCTGCATCTGGCGGCCAGCCCCGGCGGCACCGCCCACAAGGCGCAGACCATAGGCTATTCGGTGGGCGGCAAAACGGGCACCGCCTACAAGCAAGAAGGCAAGGGCTACGCCAGCGGCAGCGTCAAGAAATACCGCTCGTGGTTCGTCGGCATGTCGCCCATCAGTGACCCGCGCATCATCGTGGCGGTGATGGTCGATGAGCCCACCGCCGGCAAGTACTACGGCGGCGACGTGGCCGCACCGGTGTTCAGCGACGTGGTGCAGCAGACCCTGCGCACGCTCAACGTCGCCCCTGACATCGAGGTGCGCGCGCAGATCCAGACGCAGCCCCTGGACGCGGCCGAAGAGAACTTCTGATGACCACCCGGCTGCTCACTTCGGTGCCTACCGCGCTCACCTGGCTGACCCAGCGCGGCGTGCGCGGTCTGGCCATCGACAGCCGCTGCGTGCAGCCTGATGAGGCCTTCATCGCCTGGCCGGGGCAGGCGCACGACGCGCGCCAGCACGTGCGCCCGGCGCTCGAGGCCGGCGCGCGCGCCTTCGTGGTCGAGGCCGAGGGCGCCGCCGCATTTGGTTTTGACGACGACCGCATCGCCGTGATGCAAGGCCTCAAGGCCGCTGCCGGCCCGCTGGCCAGTGCCTTCTTCGGCTCGCCGAGCGACCGCCTCGCGGTGATCGCCGTCACCGGCACCAACGGCAAGACCTCGAGCACCTGGTGGGTGGCGCAGGCGCTGTCGGCGCTGGGCCGTCGCTGCGGCGTGATCGGCACGCTGGGCGCTGGCGAGGTGCCGGTGGGCGACGCGCCGTGCGCGCTCACGCCGACCGGCCTGACCACCCCCGACCCGCTGACGCTGCACCGCGAGTTCAAGCGCTTCCTGGGCGAAGGCCTGCGCACCGTGGCCATCGAGGCCTCGTCCATCGGACTGGCCGAGCGGCGCCTGTGGGGCACGCACATCGACATCGCGGTGTTCACCAACTTCACGCAGGACCACCTCGACTTCCACGGCTCGATGGAAGCCTACTGGCGCGCCAAGGCCGATCTGTTCGCCTGGCCTGGTCTGCGCGCGGCGGTACTCAACATCGACGACCCGCGCGGCGAAGCGCTGCAAGGCGTGCTGGCCACCAGCGACGTGCGGGTGTGGACCTGCTCGTCGAGCAAGCCGGCGCGGCTGATGGCTCGTGATGTGAGCTACATCGATGGCGGTTTGTGCTTCACCCTGGTGGAATCCGGGCTGCCGCCGGTGGCGCTGCGCACCCGCCTGATCGGCGACTACAACGTGGCCAATCTGCTGGGCGTGGTGGCCTCGCTGCGCGTGCTGGGGGTGTCGCTCGACGACGTGGTGCGCGCCTGCGGCTCGCTCACGCCGGTGCCTGGTCGCATGCAGCGCGTGCGGCTCGCATCGGTGGGGTCGGCGGACTTGCCCGAGGTGCTGGTCGACTACGCCCACACCCCCGACGCGCTCGAAAAGGCGCTGCTCGCGCTGCAGCCGCTGGCCGCTGCGCGCGGCGGCGTGCTGTGGTGCGTGTTTGGCTGTGGCGGCAACCGCGACGCCGACAAACGCCCGTTGATGGGTGCCATCGCCGAGCGTCTGGCCGCACGCGTGGTGGTCACCAGCGACAACCCGCGCCACGAGTCGCCTGTGGTCATCCTGGCCGGCATCGCCGCTGGCATGAGCGCCCCCACCGTGATCGAGGACAGGCGCGAAGCGATCGTCTATGCCATCGGCCATGCCCAAGACTGCGATGTGGTGCTGATCGCCGGCAAGGGCCACGAGACCGATCAAGACATCGGCGGTGTGAAGCACCCGTTCAGTGACGTCGACGAAGCGCGTGCGGCGCTCACCGAGCGCGCGGCAGCAGGGGTGTGCGCATGATGACGCTGGCCCAGGCTCAGGCCTTCTTGCCGCTCGCGCAGCTGCACGGCGACGTTGCCACCGCGCTGCGGCGCGTGCACACCGACAGCCGCAGCCTGCGCGAGGGCGACCTGTTCGTGGCGCTGCGCGGCGAGCGTTTCGATGCCCACGACTTTCTGAGCGGTGCGCGTGCTGCCGGTGCTGCCGCCGTGCTGGCCGAGCGCGGCGTGGCCGAATGCGGTCTGCCCGGGCTGCAGGTGGCCGACAGCCTGCAGGCGATGGGCGCGCTGGCGGCCGGCTGGCGTGGCCAGTTCACGCTGCCGCTGATCGCGGTGACCGGCAGCAACGGCAAGACCACCGTGACGCAGATGGTGGCCTCGATCCTGCGCGCCTGGCACGGCGAGGCGGCGTTTTCGACCGAAGGCAACTTCAACAACCACATCGGCGTGCCGCTCACGCTGCTGCGGCTGCGCCGCGAGCACGGCTCGGCGGTGGTCGAGCTCGGCATGAACCACCCGGGCGAGATCGCCCAGCTCGCCGCCATGGCCGCGCCCACGGTGGCGCTGGTCAACAACGCGCAGCGCGAGCACCAGGAATTCATGGTCAGCGTCGAGGCGGTGGCGCGCGAGAACGGCGCGGTCATCGCCTCACTCGGCGCCGATGGCGTGGCGGTGTTCCCTGCCGATGACGCGCACACGCCGCTGTGGCGCGAACTGGCCGGTGCGCGCCGGGTGCTCACGTTCGCGCTGGGATCACCCGCCGCAGCCGATGTCACCGCCGCGGCCGACTGGCACGCTGACCACTGGGCGGTGAACTTGCACACGCCGCTGGGCCACTGCAATTTCGTGCTGCGCGTGGCCGGGCTGCACAACGTGAAGAACGCCGCGGCTGCGGCTGCCTGCGCCATCGCCGCGGGTGCGCCGCTGACGGCGGTGGCCAGCGGGCTGGAGGCCTTCAGCGCGGTCAAGGGCCGCTCGCAGGCGAAGGTGATCGAGCGCCCAGGACAGCGCATCACGCTGATCGATGACAGCTACAACGCCAACCCCGACTCGGTGCTGGCCGCCATCGGCGTGCTGGCCGCGCTGCCCGGCCCGCGCTGGCTGGTGCTGGGCGACATGGGCGAGGTGGGCGACCAGGGCCCGGCCTTTCACCGCGAGGTGGGTGAGGCCGCGCAGCGCTCGGGCATCGAGATGTTGTGGACGGCCGGTGCGCTGTGCGCGCATTCGGCCCAGGCCTATGGCAGCGGCCGCCACTTCGACAGCGTCGAGTCGCTGCTCGCCGCATTGCGCGATGCGCCGAGTGCTGCGTCGGTGCTGGTCAAGGGCTCGCGCTTCATGAAGATGGAGCGGGTGGTGGCCGCGCTGTCGAGCGCGCCTGACTCCAACCCAGAGGTGGCCCATGCTGCTTAGCCTGGCCCAGTGGCTGCAGACGCTGTCGCCCGAGCTGGGCTTTTTCCGCGTCTTCCAGTACCTCACCTTCCGCGCGGTGATGGCGGCGATGACCGCGCTGCTCATCGGGCTGGCCTTCGGGCCGATGGTGATCCGCCGCCTGGCTGCGCTGAAGATCGGCCAGCCCATCCGCCAGTACGGCATCGAGGCCCACCTGGCCAAGTCCGGCACGCCCACCATGGGCGGCGTGCTCATCCTCATCAGCATGACGGTGTCCACGCTGCTGTGGTTCGACTGGAGCAACCGCTTCGTGTGGATCACCCTGCTCGTGACGCTGGGGTTCGGTGCCATCGGCTGGGTCGACGACTGGCGCAAGGTGGTCGACAAGAACCCCGAAGGCATGCGTTCGCGTGACAAGTTCTTCTGGCAAACGCTGATCGGGCTGCTGGCGGCCTTCTATCTCGCCTTCAGCGTGAGCGAAAGCTCGAACCTGCGGGTGCTGGAGTTGTTTGTGCGCTGGCTGCAAAGCGGCTTTTCCAACGACTTGCCCCCCACGGCCGATCTGATCGTGCCGTTTTTCAAGACGGTGAGCTACCCGCTGGGCGTGTACGGCTTCATCGCGCTGACCTGGTTCGTGATCGTCGGGGCGAGCAACGCGGTCAACTTCACCGACGGCCTGGACGGTCTGGCCATCATGCCGGTGGTGATGGTGGCCTCGGCGCTGGGCGTGTTCGCCTATGTCACCGGCAGCTCGGTGTACAGCAAGTACCTGCTGTTTCCCTACATCCCGGGCTCTGGCGAGTTGCTGATCTTTTGCGCCGCGATGGCCGGCGCGGGGCTGGCCTTTTTGTGGTTCAACACCCATCCGGCGCAGGTCTTCATGGGCGATGTGGGCGCGCTGTCGCTGGGCGGCGCGCTGGGCACGCTGGCGGTCATCACCCGGCAGGAAATCGTGCTCGGGATCATGGGCGGCATCTTCGTGGTCGAGGCGCTGTCGGTGATGCTGCAGGTGGGCTGGTTCAAGTACACCCGCAAGCGCTACGGGGTGGGTCAGCGCATCTTGAAGATGGCGCCGCTGCACCACCACTTCGAGAAGTCGGGCTGGAAGGAAACGCAGGTGGTGGTGCGTTTCTGGATCATCACCATGCTGCTGTGCCTGATCGGCCTGGCCAGCCTGAAGCTGCGTTGACCCGGCCATGAACATGAATGCCCTCGCAGGAAACACGGTGCTGGTGCTCGGTCTGGGCGAGTCCGG
This sequence comes from Bordetella parapertussis, assembly GCA_945875935.1. Taxonomy (GTDB): domain Bacteria; phylum Pseudomonadota; class Gammaproteobacteria; order Burkholderiales; family Burkholderiaceae_C; genus PBB1. The sequence continues at coordinate 4,968 of CAMCNE010000050.1, read as the reverse complement.
GCTGGCCATGGCGCGCTGGTGCGCGCGCGCCGGTGCCACCGTGCGGGTCTGGGACACGCGGCTCGTGGCCGCCGCCGGTGGCATCGACAGCACCGCGCTGCCCAACGCCGCCACCTTGCTGGCCGAGCACCCCGCCGTGCAATTGCTGGCCGGTGAGCTGAGCGAGGCCGCGCTCGACGGTGTGAGCTTGCTGCTCAAAAGTCCCGGCCTTGCACCCACCGATTCGCGCATGGCGCCCACCTTGGCGCTGGCGGTGCGGCGCGGTGTGCCGGTGCAAGGCGAGCTCGGCGTGTTTGCCGGCGCGCTGGCCGCGCTGAAAGCCGACTGCGGCTACGCGCCCAGGCTGCTGGCCATCACCGGCACCAATGGCAAGACCACCACCACCGCCATGACCGCGCTGCTGGTGGAGCGCAGCGGGCGGCGCGTGGCGGTGGCCGGCAACATCGGGCCCACGATGCTGCACACGCTGACCGAGGCGCTGCAACGCGCGGCCGCGGTCGACACGCCGCAGTTCGAAGCGCTGCCCGAGGTGTGGGTGCTCGAGCTGTCGAGCTTTCAGCTCGATGAGGTGCAGGGCTTCGAGCCCGATGCCGCAGCGGTGCTCAACGTCACCGACGATCACCTCGACTGGCATGGGTCGATGGCGTCCTACGCCGCTGCCAAGGCGCGGGTGTGGGGCCGCGCGGCAGTGATGGTGATCAATCGCGACGACGCGCAGGTCGAGGCGCTGGCCGCTGCCGCGCAGGCCGTGGCCAAGGCGGCGACGGTGGCCGCGGCCAAGCCGGGTGCTGCCACGCGCGCAGCGGGCCTGATGACGCGAGCCGCGTTGCGCTTTGGCACCGACGCGCCACGCGCGTGCGGCGACTTCGGCCTGGTCACCGAAAACGGCATGACCTGGCTGGCGCGTGCGCTGCCGGCCGAAGACGGTGTGGCGCCCAAGCGTGCGCGCGCCGGCGAAGTGGTCGAACCTGAGGTGCTGCACATCCAGCACCTGATGCCCGTGGATGCGCTGCGCGTGCGCGGCCGCCACAACGCGGCCAACGCGCTGGCCTCGCTGGCGCTGGCCACGGCCATCGGCTGCCCGCTCGCGCCCATGCTGCATGGGCTGCGCGAATACGCCGGCGAGCCGCATCGCGTGGAGCACGTGGCCACCATCCATGGGGTCGATGCCTACGATGACAGCAAGGGCACCAACGTCGGCGCCACCGTGGCCGCGCTCGAAGGCCTGGGCGCCGATCGTGCGCCCAGCCGACTGGTGGTGATCCTGGGCGGCGATGGCAAGGGACAGGACTTTGCCCCGCTGGCCGCGCCCGTGCAGCGCCACGCCCGTGCGGTGGCCACGCTGGGCCGTGATGCGCCGCTCATCGAAGCCGCGCTGGCCAGCATCGAAGGCCTGCCACTGCAGCGCCACGCCACGCTCGAAGCGGCCACGCGCTGGGCCTTTGCGCAAGCGCGCTCGGGTGATGCGGTGCTGCTCAGCCCGGCGTGCGCCAGCCTCGACATGTTCCGCAACTACGCGCACCGCGCCGAGGTGTTCGTCGCCGAAGTGCAAGCGATCGCCGCCGATGCGGGGGTGGCGGCATGAAGGCGCTGGCATCCATCGGGCTGCCGGCGTGGCTGGCGCGGCTGGGCGCACTGCGCCGCGGCGACGGATCCGAGCCCAGCGGCGCGATTCCGGTGCGCGATTGGATCCATGTGTCCACCGCCGCGCCGACTCGCCTGATCGGTTTCGACCAGGGGCTGGTGTGCGTGGTGCTGGCGCTGCTGGCACTGGGCACGGTGATGGTGTTCAGCGCGTCCATCGCGATGCCCGACAACCCCAAGTTCGCCAGCTACACGCCCACCCACTTCCTGACTCGCCATTTGTTTTCGCTCAGCCTGGCGTGCCTGGCCGCAGTGTTGATGGTGCAGATCCCGATGGCCTTCTGGGAAAAGGCCAGCCCCTACCTGTTCGCTTTGGCACTGGTGCTGCTGGTGGTGGTGCTGATCCCGTTCCCGGGGGTGCACCGCATCAACGGCGCGCGCCGCTGGATACCACTGGGCATCCTGAACTTCCAGCCGTCCGAGCTCGCCAAGCTGGCCATGGTGATGTACGCCGCCGGCTACATGGTGCGCAAGATGGCCGCGCGCGAAAACTTCTTCCAGGCCGTATTGCCCATGGGCGTTGCCGTGGGCTTTGTCGGCATGCTGCTGCTGGCCGAGCCCGACATGGGGGCCTTCATGGTGATCGCCATGATCGCCATGGGCATCTTGTTTCTGGGCGGCGTCAACGGCCGCATGATCCTGGCCATCACCGCCGTGCTGGTTGGCGCCTTCGTGCTGATGATCACCCTGAGCGAGTGGCGGCGCGAGCGCATCTTTGCCTACCTGAGCCCATGGGACGTGAAGTACGCGGCGGGCAAGGCCTATCAGCTGACGCATTCGCTGATCGCCTTCGGCCGCGGCGGCTGGTTCGGCCAGGGGCTGGGCTCGAGCGTCGAAAAGCTGCACTACCTGCCCGAGGCGCACACCGACTTCCTGCTCGCCGTGATCGGCGAAGAACTCGGCCTGGCCGGCGTGGCCTGCGTCATCGCCGCCTTCTTCTGGCTGGCGCGGCGCGCCTTCCACATCGGCCGCCAGGCCATCGCCCTCGACCGCGTGTTTTCCGGCCTGTACGCCCAAGGCGTGGGTCTGTGGATGGGCGGCCAGGCCTTCATCAACATCGGCGTGAACCTGGGCGTGCTGCCCACCAAGGGGCTGACGCTGCCGCTGATGAGCTATGGCGGCTCGGCGATCCTGATGAACATGATTGCGTTGGCGATCGTGGCCCGTGTCGACATCGAGAGTCGGCAGTTGATGCGGGGAGGCCGGGCATGACGGCCTTCTTGCTTGGCGCTGCTGCTGGGTTTCGTTTGCTTCCCGCATGGGGCTTGATGCAGTGCGCTGCAGCGCGCCGGGTTCCGCCCCGGCTGGCGGGTAACTTTGGCACGCCGAAACTTCGTTTTCATTTGCTGGCCCAAATGAAAGTCACCAAAGCAAAGGGCCTGGAACACCAGCCATTTGAGTGGTTCGCTTCGGCTACACGCCTACTTCAGGGGCTCTGGCACGAGAACATTCACCGGACTACTTTGTCGGTTACCTCGCTAACGCTCAGCCGCTCAAGTTCGTTTCGCCTCGACCCTGCGGGTCCACGGCGTGGTGGCATGCGGATGTCGTTGCCGACCGCCACAGGCCGTGCTGAGGGTCGCACCCCATGAGCCACCGGCACCTTCTCATCGTCGCAGCCGGCACCGGCGGCCACGTCATCCCCGGCCTGGCTGTCGCCGCCGAAGTGCAGCGCCGTGGCTGGACGGTGAGCTGGTTGGGCACCACCACCGGCATGGAAAACAAGCTGGTGCCACCCAGCGGCATCGAGATGGACACGGTGGCATTCACCGGCTTGCGCGGCAAGGGGGTCGTGCACACGCTCACGGGTGGCATCCGGCTGCTCGCGGCGTTTGTGGCCTGCGTGCGGGTCATTCGCCGACGCCAGCCTGCGGTGGTGCTGGGCATGGGCGGTTACCTGTGCTTTCCGGCGGGTTTGATGGCGTCGTGGTTGAACAAGCCGCTGATGCTGGTCAACGCCGATGCGGCGCTGCTGATGAGCAACCGCGCGCTGCTGCCGCTGGCCGATGCGGTGGCGTTCGGCTTTGACGGTCCGGCAGCGCAGGCCACCCGGCGCAGCGTGGTCACGGGCAATCCGGTGCGTGCCCAGATCGAGGCGATCGAGCCGCCTGCGGTTCGATTTGCCAATCGCAGCGGGCCACTGCGCGTGCTGGTGGTCGGCGGCAGTCTGGGCGCGCAGGTGCTCAACCGCTGTGTGCCGCAGGCGCTGGCGCTGATCCCCGAGGCCGAGCGCCCGGCGGTCGCGCACCAGACCGGCGCGGCGCATGCCGACGGTGTTCGCAGCGATTACGCGCAGGCCGGCGTGGCCGCCGAGGTGCTGCCCTTCATCGACGACATGGCCGCTCGGCTGGCCGAGTGCGATGTGGTGGTCTGCCGCGCCGGTGCCATCACGGTGAGCGAGCTGTGCGCAGCCGGCGTGGCCAGTGTCTTGGTGCCGCTGGTGGTGAGCACCACCTCGCACCAGCGCGACAACGCGCAGTGGATGGCCTCGCACGGCGCGGCGCTGCACCTGCCGCAAGCCGAACTCACGCCACGCCGTCTGGCCGACCTGCTGCTCGAGCTGTCCCGCGAGACCCTGCTCGCCATGGCCACGCAAGCGCGCACGCTGGCCCGGCCGAAGGCGGCTGCGCGTGTGGCCGATCAGATCGAAGGCTTGGTGCTGGCATGAGACATCACGCGTTTGCGCAAAGCCGCAGCCCTCACCCCAACCCTCTCCCCCGGGGAGAGGGAGCCGGGAGTTATCCCCTCTCCCAGAGGGAGAGGGGGAAATTCCCCGCAGCGTTGCGATTGAGCGGCTCCCTCTCCCTGTGGGAGAGGGCAGGGGTGAGGGCGCCCTGCCTGAACGTCGCAGGAGGTTCCCCCCCCTCCCCCCGGGAGAGGGCTGGGCTAAGGGCCGCAGGCAATTCCTCCCTCTCCCCCCGGGAGAGGGCAGGGGTGAGGGTTTCCCGATGAACCGCCGACAGCTCGCTGAGGCGCTGGCATGAAGCACGCCGTCAAACACATCCACTTCGTGGGCGTTGGTGGCGCTGGCATGAGCGGCATCGCCGAGATCTTGCATAACCTGGGCTACACGGTGTCGGGCTCGGATTCGAGCGACAGCGCCACGGTGCGCCGGCTGGCATCGCTGGGCATCACGGTGCACGTGGGGCACAGTGCCGACCACATCGCCGGCGCCGAAGCGGTGGTCACCTCGACCGCGGTGCGTGCCGACAACCCCGAGGTGATCGCCGCGCGTGCCAAGCGCATTCCGGTGGTGCCGCGCGCGGTGATGCTGGCCGAGCTGATGCGTCTGAAAAAAGGCATCGCCATCGCCGGCACCCACGG
>CAMCNE010000049.1 GCA_945875935.1 Bordetella parapertussis | reverse complement strand
ATAGACAAAGATCCCGACTAGCCCCGCGATTACGACGTCGAATTTCTTCTCCGGTTCCACCAATGATAACGACAGGAACAGCACGCTCAGTGCCACGAACACGGCCACTGAGTTAATCTTTCCAAGGGAAGCCAGGCGTGATTCGATCCAATGAAGCCAGTGAATTTCTTTCTCTTCGTCTAATATAAAATTTAGGAATACAAGCAACAAAAATACTCCGCCGAATGCCGAAATATCTGCATGATGGACGTCAAGACGTGATGAATAGTCGTTAGGGTTTTCTAGCGCTAGATCCCAAGTTTGCGAAAAGCTCAAATCAGATGTCGCTGACACGATCAAAATCGGGAAAACAAGTCGCATTCCAAATACCGCAACTAAAATTCCTACTGTCAAAGATAGTTTCTGCCAAAACAGACTCTAAGTTTTAAGAACCGATGCGTTCACCACGGCGTTGTCGAACGATAGCGAAACCTCCATCACCGCCAACACGCTGACCAACCAGAGTGTCGAAAACATTGCATCGGTGCCGCCATTGGCCCAACCCCACCAAGCGGCGATCGGTAAACGTATGCCGGTGATGATTAATGAACCAGTAAAAGCTGCCATTTTTACGCCCGAAGAATTTACACGTGTAGTTTGCTGCGTGGTCTATCAAGAGGGCTTTTCGACTTAAGCTTCCTGACGCTACGCTAGTCGCGATTTATTGGCAATCCCCCGCGTGGGGGGGTTGACACTAGTGGCTACCTGAAAAACACCCGCCCCCGCAAATCCCTCTGCAGCGCCGCCCAGTCCGCATCGTTGGTCGCGTTGCACGCCGATGCACCGTGTACTCACGCACCAAGTGCATGTTGATCGCCTCATTGAACAACGCCACCGCTGCATCGTGCTCGATCAGGCGCTGGCGATTCTTGGTGAAGACCCTCGGCACCTACACTAAGTGATCCATCGACAGGCCGATGAACCGACGAAACAGCATGCGTACCGAGCCTGCCCCCAATTGCTGTGCCAGTGATTTGTCGACTAGATTGCCGACCCGGCCGGCATAACGTTGAAACAACAGCGCGACTTGCTATTCGGGTGACTTTCACCCGAAGCCCTGCGCCGACACGGGCCTGTCGCGGTGCAGCAGCAGCCAGTCTGCGTTTTCGGCCAACGCCTCGATGCCATTGCCTGGATCAGCGCCGCCGCCTGCTCGCAGTGGCTGGCCGCGAGCGCGGCATCCAAGCGGGTGCGCGCGAGCTGCAGCGCCTGGCCCATGTGCCCGTAATTCTTGGCGTGCCCAGCAAACGCACTGGCTTGCTGGTGCACCTTGCACAGCCCCGCGGCACCAAAGATCAGACTGAAGCCGAAGATCAGGCTGCGCAAGGCCCAGTCGTGGCTGCTGTTGCTAAGGTAGGCAAATAACCTATGAAACACCGCCGTCAGCACCATCAGCACAGCGCCGGCCGTGACCAGGTTTGCGATACGTCGTGACCAGATCTCGTTGAGTTGCCGGTTGAGCGCAGCCTCGCCCATGTGCTGCCCACCATCGCCCAGAAAGTAGCGCCGCTGGTCTTCGATCCAGGCCTAGCGCACCCGCTGCAAGCGCTGTGGCAAAGGTTAGTGATTTCAAGAAATCCGGGAATTTGAGTATTTTTGAGCCATGATTTTTTAAATCTCGTCAGGTGTCTCTTCGTTATTTGAATTGAAAGATTCTCTGTAATCTTCGATGACGGACTTCAATTTTTGCTTGCTAAAGGCAATCGCTCCAATCGCACTGCAACGGGCTTCCCCAAATGCTTCTTCGGCACGGTTTCTCATATTTGTAAATAGCGTGACAGAAGGATCAGAGCCCTCAATGTCCATCGTGTTTTCATAGTATAAGGTCCCGTCATCTTCATGCAGGCATAATTTACCAATTCGTGTGCCGCAGTTAAAGTAATTCAACAGTGCCGCGGCTTCTTGTCTTCGCGATTCTGGAACAGTAACGGGAGATTTGACAGATATGGATATCCATTTTCTGTCTTCGTCAGTCCAAATAACAAAACTGTATCTCTGCCCATCGATTAAAACGCCAGTTCTCATGATGTAAGTATCATCACTTTCATCGTGGTCAATCGAATCCTCCCACTCCCACTCGTCCATCGCTGCTTGAAATGCATCTTTCAGTAACATTATTGTCTCCTTGGTGATTTTAATTTTTTTGACGGCCTGCTGAAATTAATATGCAGCAAGGCTTGGCGTTATGCCGAAATAAAAATTGATTGATTATTTTTTTGGGCCAATCTCCTTTGGTGGTAGCCCCAGTCTTTTTCTGATTTCGGGGTTGTGTCCGTGATACTGCACTGCCTCCTCAAGTTCCCACATGCTTTTGGCGTCGATTTTTGATTGGCTGCTGGTCGGCTTATCAGGTTCCTCAGATTCGACTAGGGAATTAACCTCAGTCGGAGGTTTTGGATTTTCGCTGGCTGTCTCTTCATCGACCGTTATCGTTACCGTTGCTGTAGAGTTTTTTGTTTCAGTTTTACCACCCATCACTCCCGACTTGATCTCGGTGTCCAATTTCATGGGGCTGGTTTCCGGTGCACTCGCAGCGGTGCTTTGTTGCACTTCAACAGCCTCTGTAATGGCTGCTATTTTTGGCCGAACTACCATCAGAAATAAAACTAAAAGAGCATAGAAAAGTAGGCTTATTATGGGTGCGAAGTAGGATTTGTATTGCCACATGCGCGCACCCTTGGTTGTACTTTTATTTTTCCCCCACTCCGTTGGGAAAAAATAGATAAACGCCAGCATGATATAGCCAGGCAGAAAAATGATTATTTTTACAATTTCCATGTGGATTTCTCGGCATTTCCTGCGTAAATTTTGGGTTTGGCTGGCGGTTATGTTTAGTGCTGATTTTCTTCAGCACCACGCAATCGCTCAAGCGCCTCTTGAAGCGCCGGCGCAGCTTGTTGGTCTGGTGGCGAAGCCGCCAAGGCCTCGCTCAGAAGAACGTCCCAGATGGCGGCGTCGATGGCCACGCCGCTTTCGACTGCGTTCTGCACGCGTGTAGCTATCTCTGCCTTTGCGTGCAGGCCGACAGCGTTAAAGGCTTTCGCGAGACGTTCGATCACGACAGGCATCAACTTTTTTTTAAAAAGTTCTTTGCTATTCAGATAAAACATCAGAGCAATGCGATGCGCATGCATTGCGTCAGCGACAGTCTGGCCGTGCATGGGTGGTCGCGCAATTCAGACGACTACGGGTACAGAGCTTTTCAGGAATAGGCTGAATAGGAGCTCGATCCGCGGCAAAGCCTCGTCAAGTCGGTGATCTCCATTGATGAGGTGCAGAGTGCAGCGGTGGCGTTCACCAAAGCGGGCGCTGTTCTGCCAAGGCACGACCTCATCGCTCCAACCGTGCATGATCTCCGTGGGCGGCAATGTCCCTTCAAAGGATTGCTCTTTGTAGCCCTGCAGAAAGAACGCCGGCGCCAACAGAAAAAGGCCATCGACTGGTCTTGTGAGTGCTGCCACTGTGGACACGTAGCCGCCCATGCTCGAGCCGACAAACACGGTTCGTGCCACTTTGGGGAGTGATGCTGCCAGCAACTGCCCAACACGCCGTTCGGCTTCGCCGGGGCGATTCGCGTCATGCTTCATACCGATAGGGCTTTCGCGGTAGTCGACTGAGACAGTCAATGCCCCATGCTCACGGGCGACCTGGGCAAGTGCCTGCAATTTTCGGCCGTGCGGGCCAGATTCCTTGCCATGCGAAAAGACGACGAGCAGTGAGGTGTTCATGTCGGAGCGTGCGATGTGACCTGATCCATCCAACTTTAGGAGTTCTACGTGAAATTCCTTCGGGTGGATATCACCCTCCGGGGGGGTTGACACTAGTGGCTACCTGAAAAACACCTGCCCCCGCAAATCCCTCTGCAGCACCGGCAACAGCGCCGCCCAGTCCGCGTCGTTGGTTGCATTGCACGCCAGACCCTGTCGGTGCGCTGTGTATTCACGCACCACGTGCAAGCTCTGCCCACGCCGCTGGTACTGCGCTGAATAGCGAATTGCGCCGCGGCTGAAACTCACATTGGGCGGAATGCGATCGATGCGGGTACTCGCCGGAAAGGCAATCTCCGTCTCCTCGCGATAGCCGTGCGAGCCGCAATAGAACTCGAAGCGGCGCTCGGGGAAAGCCTTGGACGTGCGCATGCTCGGGATGACGCCTGGCGCCAACCCCACGGGCAGAGTCATCGCCGCCGGCCCGGGCATGTTGACCACCGGGTCGAGCTCGAAGCTGGACTTCACCTCCCACGGCACCGTCAGATCCAGCGGATCGGGCTGCTCGATGTTCCCGGTGCCGGTCTCATCAAACCGCGACAGCAAGTCATCAACGATCTGCGACACCTCGCGCCCCTGATGGTCGAAGCGCGCGCCGCGCGAGTCGATCTCGTGACTGCCGCCATAACGGGTGACCGATCGGCCTGTCACCTCACCGGTCTTGCTCAAGGTGAGCCAGGCCTGCGAGTGGATGAATTCGCGCTGCGGATGCATGGCCGGCGTGCGGCCCACCTCGCCCGTGGCGGTGAGCAGCACCGGCTTGTCGAGGTCGCCATCAGGCAGCGTGCCCAGGGGCGCAAACTGGGATGTGGAGTCCAGGTACAGATCCAGGCTCGGGATGTAGGTGATCACGTGATTGATCGGTGAGGACACCGGCAGCTTGGGCAGCCGCACCGCATCGCCGTAGTTGATCAGCGCCGGGGAGCTTTCGATACCGACCGAGCGCAGCATCGCTTCGAGCAGCGCCACGTGGTCCTTACAGTCGCCGTAGCGGTTGTCGAGGATGCTTTGTGCTGAGTGCGGCACAAACCCGCCGGCACCGATGTCCATGCTGACGTAGCGAATGTTGCGGCTGACCCATTGGTGCAGCGCACGCACCTTGTCGCGCGGGGCGGTCTTGCCGGCGGTCAGCTCGGTGGCCAGGCGGGTGATGGCTTCGGTCGGTTCTGCTTGCGGCCGTGCTCGGGCCTGATAGGCCAGCCCGAGCTCGCCCCAGCTCTTGAAGCTGGTGACCAGCACGTTCGGCGCAAAGTCGGTCAACGGGAGCCGGCCGGGTTCGGGCGGAAAGGCGGTGTCTTGCTTGAAGGCGTATTCATGCCGCACCGTGCCCGGCGCGTCCGAGGCCAGGGCAGCCACCGCGCCGCCCGACATGCCACTGGCTTCGATCGACAGCGCGATGGCCGGGTCGTGGGTGATGGTCAGACGGGTGTCTTGCTGCACCACCTGTGGAGAGAAGAACCGAGACCAGAAAAAGTTGCCGGGAAAGTAAGGCGTGTGCTGCACGCTGCGCGCGCGCCAGAACGTCTGCGCGCCCACGCTCACCGCCGGAAAGATGATGACCAGCACCTTGCCATCGCTGAACTGAGGCGAGCCCGAATCTGACTCCTCCATCGTGCGAATGCCGCTGGGCGGCACGTCGATGCGCTGGCCATCGGGCGTGAGCGTCCAGGCTTCGACCACTTCCATCGTCTCGAGCGAGCCCACATACGACAGCCGCTGTTCGCCGAGCAGCTCGATGCCCTTGGGCGTGTCGATGCGCACGAGGCTCGAGATGTCATCGGTGTTGGAGCCATCGCGGTTCACGTGCACATGCTGCGTGCTGCGCAGCACGGTGTAGCTGGGTTGATATTGGGCGAAGGCGGGCAGAGCGGGTGCCAACGCGATGAGCAAGAGCAGGGTGGAGCGAAGTGATGGGTGCATGCTTTGGTTTTTGGTTTTGAGCGATTGATTCGAGAAGTCAGCCGCCCTCGACGGCGCACTGGATGACAACGAGATGCGGCCCGATGTGCTGGTCTGTCACGGCGACGTAGCCCTCAATTCGTTTGTCAACGCCCCAGTCGCCTTGCCAGTGCGCACAAAACGACCAGAGTTCGGAATCCGCCGGAGCAGCCTCCACAAAGCCTTTCCAAGTGGCGTTTAAATGACCGAAGGGCAGTTCCGGCACCGCCCCAAGCGGATCGATCACCCGCTCGCGACCTTCGATGTCTTCGATGGTCAATCGCTCTCGAAGGTCGCCATGGGTCACCGCGAACACGCGCTCCCGCCCGAAAAGATCGCCACGATCCCCGGCAGATGCGGTCTCTTGCTTGGATGTGCTCGCGGCTCTTGCGGTCAACCGATCCTTCAACACCATGGCCAACGCAACCGGCCAGACCCCCAACACCAGCAACGATGCCAGCGCTGGTGCGACGACATTTCCGAGAATTCGGTATCGCAGCGTCTTGCGTTCGGGGTTCAGTTCGTCACGGACTTGCCGCACCCAGAGCGAATCGCGCTTCGTGTCCATGCGGTTCGCTATGAGCATGACGGCGAGCACGATGCCGCCGACAACCGCATACCAAGTCAGATAGATCAAGGTGCATCTCCCGGGGACTTGACCCCCCGAGTAAAGACCGTGAATGCACTGACCTCAGTCCCCGCAGGTGCGGCGTTGGGTCCGGCGATTCCGTTGTGGGTGAGCCGTGTGGACTTGATCACGCCGCGTTCGAACTCGATGAAAAGGGCGTTCTCGTAGGTGCTGGCGTAGCCCATGTGGACGTAGTCAAGTAACTTGCCACGCGGGATCCGGATCGTTCCGCTGTACCAGTGAGCAAAGACCCTGTCTGGGAAGTCGGGGAAGATCGATGCCACACAGGCTTGGTCCCCGTTGTTGAGCGTGCCGGTGAGCTCGACCAGGTACAGCCTTTCACCCACGATTTCCCAGCTTCCCACGTAACCTCGCCATAGGGCGGTGCAGTTGAACTCGAAGCCGGGACTCACACCACCGAGGCGAAAGTAATCGCCAAGCGGCGTGGTGCACATCGACAGCTCCTGGCCCTCATAGCGCAGTCGCTCATGAAGCTGAGCAGTCATCTTGGCTGCCTTGGTTCAAGGTTGGGCGTGCCGAGCAACCAAACGCCTGCGGTCGTTGAAGTTGGCCCGGGGCGCGCCACTATCAGGTGATTTTGTGACGCAAGAGGCTCATGGGGTGAACCAGCGGAGGATTGACGCACGGGGGCTGCATCAATCTTGGAACGAGACGGTTCGCGTTTACAGCCTGAACCGCCCTGGAATTCAGGATGGCTGCTCGGTGACCTCGCAACCGAAGAACCCTTCCTCGCCGAGCAACTCAAGCCACGCGAGCACAACGGAATCGATTAGGCCGCAGGCGGAGAACGCGTCGCAAAAAAATTTCGTGCGGACCCACCGTGTTCGTTCGGCGGACTGACAGGGCCCACCCCCCCGGGGGGATGGGGGGCGGTCGGTAGGCGTTCACGGCGTCGAGCCGCTAAGACTTACCTTTAGGCAAGCCTTTTTCGTTGGCAGGGCCACTTCGCAACGCTGCGGCCTCGATTGAAGGCCAGCGAGCGCGCCGGGTGTGTCGTTTGCGGAGCCTGCCCGTGTGCATCGGAGTGCCAGAAACCCCGTACCGCAGTCTGTAAATCGTCTGTAAGAGCCCCAGAAGCAACAAAGCCCCGTCTTGTGAACGGGGCTAAGTGCTTGTTTTATATGGCTCCTCGACCTGGGCTCGAACCAGGGACCTACGGATTAACAGTCCGGCGCTCTACCGACTGAGCTATCGAGGAACAGCCCGAGATTGTAGACGGCTTGGGGCGGGTTTAGGCACTGAGTTTTGCATTCGATCGTGGTGGTCGCTGAATTTCAGGCGAACTTTTCAAGCCATTCGGCGGCGGTGGCTTCGGGGTGCTGCGCGGCAATGAGTGCGCGCACCACAGCCACCGAGCCCACGCCGGACTTGAGCACCTGTGGCAGTCGCTCGGCATCGATGCCGCCGATGGCCACCAACGCATGTTGGCGCATCAGCCGTGCGTAGGCGGCCAGACGGTACGGTCCTTGTGGCGCGGTCGGCATTTGCTTCAAGGTCGTGGGGTACACCGCGCCCATGGCGATGTAGCTGGGGCTGAGTCTGTCCACACGCAGCATTTCGGCGTAGCCGTGGCTGCTCAGCCCCAGGCGCAGCCCCGCGTCGCGGATGGCGTCAAGCTGTGCCGTGGCGATGTCTTCCTGGCCCAGATGAACGCCATAGGCACCGGCGCGAATGGCCGCTTGCCAGTGGTCGTTGATGAACAGCAGCGAGGGGCTGCCTTGAACTGCTGCGATAGCAGCTTCAACCTCGCGTTGAACGGCTTTGTCGTCATCTGACTTGAAGCGCAGTTGCAGCGTCGGCACGCCGGCATGCGCCATGCGGGCGACCCATGCGGCGTCGGGCAACACCGCATACAGGCCGAGCGAAGCGGGGCAGGGCGCGAAGGCATGGGCTCGCGGATGGGGCGCCAGGCGGAAGTCCACAGGCTCGTCAGGCCACGTGGTGGCGTCGAATTCACCGAGGCGCTGCGTGCGGGCTTGCCATGCGCTGGCAACGCACTCGGCATCGGCTTCAATGAAGCCCAGTGCGCGGGCCGCTTGCTTGGCTGCGCGGTACGCCGGATCGCTTTGGTGAAATGCGATGGCCGACGTGTCTGACGGCGGCAAGGCCAGCAGCGCGTGGGCATCGACGATGGCACCCACCATGTTCGAGGGCGTGCTCATTCGTGATGCCAAAAAGGTGTTCCCAGCACCGGCGTGCTGGGTTGCGCTGCGTGCTGTTCGTCCATCGCTCCGGCGAGTCGGGCACCGCGGCCGGCCTGTACCGCGTCAGCGAACGCACCGGCCATGGCCACCGGGTCCTGGGCGAGTGCTACTGCCGTGTTGAGCAGCACGCCGTCGTAACCCCATTCCATGACCTGACAGGCGTGCGAGGGCCTGCCCAGACCTGCGTCCACGATCATCGGCACGGCCAGTCGTTCGCGCAGCACCTGCATCGCATACGGGTTGACCGGGCCCTTGCCCGTGCCGATCGGCGCGGCCCAGGGCATCACGGCCTGGCAGCCCACATCGACCAGCCGCTGGCAGACCACCAGGTCTTCGGTGCAGTAAGGCAGCACCAGAAAACCGTCCTTGATCAGCCATTCGGCGGCTTCGACGAGCTTGAGCGTGTCGGGCTGCAGCGTGTAGTCGTCGCCGATCAACTCGAGCTTGATCCACGGCGTGTCAAACACCTCGCGCGCCATCTGGGCGGTGGTGATCACCTCTTGGATGCCGTGGCAGCCTGCGGTGTTGGGCAACACGGGCACGCCCAGTGTTTGCAGCAGCCGCCAGAAATCGCCGCCAGCTTCGGCAGTGGACGCTCCCTGGCGTCGCAGCGAGGCGGTCAGCATGGCAGGGCGTGCGCGCCTGACCGCCTCTTCAAGCACTTGAGGCGAGGGATAGCGCGATGTGCCGAGCATCAGGCGGCTTTGGAAGGTCTGGCCGTAGAGCACCAGTGCATCGGCAGGCGGTGTTTGTGATTCGTGGTTCATGACGGCTCGGACAGTTTCACCCGCCAGTCACTGGCGCGATCAGCTCGATGCGGTCGCCCGCGTTCAGCTGCGTGTCGTTGTACAGCGTGCGGGGCACGAAGGCCATGTTGACGGCCGCGGCAAACGGGCCGCGAGGCTGCAACGCGCGCACGGCATCTGCCAGCGTGGCGCCCTCGGGCAGTTCGTGCTCGATGTGGTTGATCAGGACCTTCATGGTGTCGCGTCCTGTGCATCTTCCACCCGCAGCGCCCACCCATCAGCCCGCTCGCTGCGGCCGCTGGCCACGCAGTCCATCACCGCGTCGAGCATTGCCGGGGCAATCAAGAAACCATGGCGATACAAGCCATTGATCTGCAGCCTTCGGGGGCCCAGCCAGCGCAACCGTGGCAGGTTGTCGCGCAGCGTGGGCCGGGCCTGGGCATTCATTTCGACGATGCGTGCTTCACCAAAGCCCGGGTGCACGGTGTAGGCCGCACTCAGCAATTCGAGCGCCGAGCGCACGCTCACTGGCGACAGGTCGTCCGACTCGATCTCGGTGGCGCCGATCACGAACATGCCATTCGGCTTGGGCGCGATGTACAGCGGATAGCGTGGGTGCAACAACCGCGTCGGCCGCGTCAGTGCGACCTCGGGGGCATGCACGCGGATCACCTCGCCGCGCACGCCACGCAGCGTGGGCCAGTCGCTGCGAGCGCCCATGCCCCGGCAGTCGAACAGCCAGCCCGAGGGGGCGGTGTCGAAATCCGCAGGCGCGCGCGGGCTGTTCCAGTGCAAGCCCACGCCCAGTGTTTCCAGCCGGTGCAGCAGCGCCTGAAGCAATTCGCGGTTGTCGAGCTGGCCTTCTTGCGGCAGATAGAAGCCTTGGGCAAACCGGTCGCCCAGCGCGGGTTCCAGCTGTGACAGCGCGGGGCCGTCGAGCCTCTCAAGGCCGGGCAATTCGGGCATGGCGCGCACGGTGTCGGCGAGCTGCTTTTGAAAGCGCTCGGCTTCGGCAGCATCTTGTCGGTGCCACAGCACCAACGTGCCTTCTTGCTGAAAGTAGACCGGCTGCCCCAGCCTGGCAATCAGCTCAGGCCAGCGTGCGATGGCGTGGCGACCCATGCGAACCACGCTGGCCTCGGTCACCGCCGATTCGGCCAGTGGTGCCAGCATCGCCGCGGCTGCGAGCGCTGCGGAAGCTGCGGCGTCGGGCCCGCTGGCGTCATACAGATCCACCTCGTGTCCCGCCTCGGCCAGCTCACAGGCCAGCAAGCGGCCCATCAGGCCGGCGCCCAGCACCACCGCACGTGTCTTCATGCTCATGCCGATGCCTGGAGGCGAGCCACGCCCGCAGCGCGAGGCCGATAATTTTCGGCATGAACCTTCGCACCGATCCACGCCAGCCTGGCCTTCGTTATCCCCGTGTGCTTTCGATCGCCGGCTCTGACAGTGGCGGTGGCGCGGGCATTCAGGCCGACCTCAAGACCTTCAGCGCGATGGGCTGCTATGGCATGACCGCCATCACCGCCGTGACCGCGCAAAACACGCTGGGCGTCACCGCCATTCACGGCGTTCCTGTGGAAGTGCTGAAGGCCCAGATCTGCGCGGTGATGGACGACATCGGCGTTGACGCGCTGAAGATCGGCATGCTGCACTCGCCCGAACTGGTTCGGGTGGTGGCCTGGGCGATCGACGAATACCGCATCGAACGCGTGGTGCTTGACCCGGTGATGATGGCCACCAGCGGCGACCGGTTGATCGCCGAGGAAACCATCGCTGTGCTGGTCAGCGAGCTGTTCCATCGCGTCACGCTGGTCACGCCCAATCTGGACGAGGCGGCCTTGCTGCTGGGCGGTCCCATCTCGAGCATCGACGCACTCGAAGATGCCGCCGCTCGATTGCTGGCGCTGGGCGCGCACGCGGTGCTGCTCAAGGGCGGTCATTTGCCGGGCGACGAAGTGGTGGATGTGCTGGCGATGCGCGGCGAAGTGCATCAGCGGCTGCAATCGAGCCGCATTGCCAGCGGCAACGTTCACGGCACCGGCTGCACGCTGTCTTCGGCCATCGCCGCCGGTCTGGCGCTGGGCCTGAGCTTGCCGCAGGCCGTGGCTGAGGCGCGCCGCTACGTGCGGCAAGCCATTGCCGCCGGCGCTCAGGTTCACACCGGTGGTGGTCACGGCCCCTTGAACCACGGCCACGCGCCGGTGCCCATGCACCTGTTGCCGACGGCTTGAGATTCGGCTCATGCGCTGGCGGTAGCCAGCGAAACACGCGGTCTGCAAGGGGGACCGGCGTGAGCACCTGGTTGGTGTGGACGTTGGTGGCAACGGGCATCAAGGTTTCCATGCAAGGTGAGGCAGGGAAACGGCAGCAGGAAGAGGCACACCCGAGGGGGCCCCAGATCCGGCTTGCTTCCCTTCGCGAGGATTACCTCAGTCAGGTTCAAAGGGACTGTCTCAGTCGCACGGCGTGGTCTTGGACCCCGCACGCGCAACACCCCCAGCGGTGGTGCCTCTGACGACACCAAAGCCAGTATAGGTTCGGGTGCCAAGGCAGTCCTGATAATCGGGCGATCCCGCCGGGGTCACCGCTCCTCGTTGATCGGGTTTCCGAAAAAAACGCCATTGCGCAAAAGGCCGAACATGCCCGTCCAGTGGTTTCCAGGGCACATGCATTCGACGAAGAAGGCGATCGTCGAACGCGTCAAGGGCATCGACGTGGTCATCGAGATGCTCGATGCGCGGCTGCCAGGCTCCAGCGCCAACCCGCTGCTTGCCGAGCTCACGCGCGGCAAGCTCGCCTTGAAGGTGCTCAACAAGCAGGACCTGGCCGATCCGGAGCGCACCGAGCAATGGCTCGCGCATTTCAACGCGCAGCCGGCCACGCGAGCGATCGGTCTCGATGGACGCGCCGGTGCTGCGGTTCACCGCATCATCGAGGCGTGCCGTGAACTCGCGCCGCACCGTGGCGGCATGGTCAAGCCGCTGCGCGTGCTGATCTGCGGCATCCCCAATGTGGGCAAGTCCACCGTCATCAATTCGCTGGTCGGTCGGGTGGCCGCCAAGACCGGCGATGAGCCCGGCATCACCAAGACCGAACAGAAGATCGTGCTGGCCAATGACTTCTATCTGTTCGACACGCCCGGCATGCTGTGGCCGCGCATCGTCGTCGAGCAAAGCGGCTATCGCCTGGCAGCCAGTGGTGCGGTCGGGCGCAATGCCTTCGATGAGGAAGAAGTGGCGCTGGAGCTGATTGCCATGCTCAACGTCGATTACCCCGGGCACCTGGCGCAGCGCTTCAAGCTGACGGGGCTTGAGGGCCAGCCGGACCAGGAGTGGCTCGTGGCCATCGGCAGGCAGCGTGGTGCGGTGCTGGCGGGCGGTCGCATCAACATGCAAAAGGCCGCAGAGATCGTGCTGCACGAATTGCGCGGCGGCGGGCTGGGCCGCATCACGCTCGAAACGCCGGAAGACCTGTCGCGCTGGCAGGCCGAAGCGGCGGTCAAGGAAGCCGAGCGCGCAGCGCTCAAGGCTGCGCGATCAGCTAAGCCGAGGGCGTCGAGGTCCGAAGCCTGAAGCCGGCAGCAGACTTGGGTCTTTCGCGTGGGGCGACGCTCGCGTTGAGCATGCGCAGCAAGTCGCGCTGCAGCAGATCGAGGCGCAGGGGCTTGAGCCAGTATTCGCGAACACCCAGGCTCAGCGACTTGACGATGTCGATCGAAAAGGCTTCGTTCGTGAACGTGACGACTTGGCAGCGACCGTCGGCCATGTGCGACTGCAGGTTACGCACCACGTCCATGCCGCCCATGTCGGGCAGGTTCATGTTGAGCAAGATCAGGTCGGGCATGGCGGTGTGCACCGCGCGGATGCCGCTTTGGCCATTGACTGCAATGCGCAACTCGACGCCGGGGGCAACTGCCAGCACGCTGGCGACCATCGCATGGTTTGCGGGATCGGCATCGATGCAAAGCACCTTGCCGTCAATCTCCAGCCGCTTGGAGTCAGCTTCTTGCTTGCGCATGACATTCCTCCTTGGACTGAAAGCAAACACTACTGGATTGGATTGTCGAACCCTTGTCATGGAAAAAGCATTGGTGCTTGCCCGTGAGTTGGCTGCCGTTGACCCCTTGCGCGCCGTTATCCTTGCCGCCCCGGTGGCCTTGCGCGCGGCACCGACTCACTGGAGTTCGAGCATGACGTCAGGTGTACTCAGGCCGGCCGGGTGGCGCTTCTTGTGGGTCCTGTGCCTCGCCTTGGCGGCAGCTCAGACCAGCCTGGCGGCCGGCCCGGTCGATTCCTATCTGGCGCAGCGGCAGATGTTCGTGCAGCAACTGCATGACGATCCGGCAGCGGCCTTGCGCGATGCCGACAACAGGGTGCGGCTTGCCAAGTCGCTGCCCGCCGCCGATGCCAGGCGAGCCGATGCCCTGGAGCTGCTCGGTCTGGCCCGCGTCCACGCATCCGAATTCGACAAGGCGCTGCCCTTGATCAACGAGGCCGTGCGCATTCGCCGTGCGGCCCGGCCGCCCGAGCCGCAGCTGCTGGCCGCTTCGCTGGGCATGCAGGCCAGGGTGTTGCTGGCGTGTGGTCGCGGCGACGAGGCCGATGCGGCTTTTGCCCAATCGATGGTGGTCTGGCATCAGGCAGGTGCTGCGCAAGACCTGAAGCTCGCGCCTTGGCTCGAGGCACAGGCCAGCGAGCTGCAGCGTGGGCCGGGGCGGCCGCAGTGGGCGATCGAGTTGCTGCGCGAGGCAGCGCGCTGGCGAGCCCAGCATCCCGAGTTGTCGGGCGGGCGCCTGGCGCAGACCCTTGAGGAGCTGGCCATCCACGAGATGAACCTCACGCAGTACGCACAGGCCGACGAGCATCTTGTGGCTGCGGCCCGCTTGCTGGACATCGAGTCGCAAAACGATCCGCAGCGCGAGGAACTGAAGGCCGCCGTGGCGAACAACCTGATGATGCGCGCGGGCATCGCCGCAGCACTGGGCGACAAGCCTCGGGTGCTTGAGCTTGCCGAACAGGCCAGGTCGATGGCCTTGAGCGACCGCACGCTGCAGGCTCAAACGCAATCGCTGATCGCCGCTTCGCTGGCCTCGGTGCTGGGCAGCATGGGTGACACCGAAGGGGCGATCGCCGCCCACCGCCGCACGGTCGAGGTGTTCCAGCACGCGCAGGACCTGATGGACAGCGGCGCACTCGACAAGGAACTGCTCGGCGCCAGCTTTGTCGCCCTCGCCAGGCTGCACCTGGAACGGCAGGAGCAGGGTCCGGCGCGCCAGACCCTGAGGGCTGCGCGCCAGACGCTGGGCGAGACGGCTGAGGTGCTGTTCGCTGCGGCCGAGCTCGAGCGCCAAAGCGGCGATGAGCAGCGCTCGATCGCGTTTTACGGCGCCGCACTGACGCTGCGTGAAGCCCAGGCCGTCGAACTGCCGGTGCTGTATGCCGTGCACGCTGCGCCAACGCCGGACGAGGCGGGCGATGCCGGGTCGTGGGGACATTCGATGGTGCTGGTGCCGCGAGCGATCAAGCCGCGGCCGGTGCCATTTTTTCCCGCGTTCACCGTGCCTTTGCCTGCCGCACTGGTTGCCCCCGAGCTGCCGACCATGCTGCGCTTGCAGCAAGACATCGACGCCGCCCAGTGGGCTGCCGATGCCGTCACGCTCACGGCCCGCGCACGTCGGTATCCCAAGTCGGCGCTGGTGTGGGTGCACGGCTACAACGTGACGCGCGACGAGGCGCTCAAGCAGGCCGCGCAAGTCGCCCATGACCTCGCATTTGACGGCGCGGTGTTCGTTTACGCTTGGCCGGCTCAGTTGAGCACCCACCGCGTGGCCGATGCGCAGGCCGCGGGCGCTTTGGTGACGTTTGCCGATCAGATCGCGCTGACACCCGGCATCGACAAAGTCCACCTGATCGCCCATGGCGCGGGCAACCAGTTGCTCTTGAGCGCGCTGGTGCGCAGCGCGGCCGACACCCAGAGCCGCTTGCGCGCCAAGCTGCGCGAGGTGGTGCTGCTCAACCCTGCGGTGCCGCTCGATCAATTCAAGGACGAGCTTGATGCGTTCGCCAACTCCTCGCCCGCATCGATGCGGCTGACGCTCTATGCCGCATCGGTCGACCGCTCGCTGTGGGACGCCTGGCAAGTCGGTGGCCCGACCTCGCTGGCCGGTCAGGCCTCGATCGGCGTGCCGCTGCTGCACCGCGGTGTTCAGACCCTGGAACTGGCCAAGGCATCCACGCCCGGTGTGCCTCAGTTGAACGGCGACCGGCTCGTCATGAACCCGTTGATCGCGCAAGACCTGAGGGCCCTGCTGCAGCCCGGCGTGTCACGTCCGCCAGAGCGTCGCAATCCCTCGTTCAGGCTGGTGCGCCCCGCTGATGGAAGCACTCCGTGGTGGTCCTATGAGCCCAAGCCCGCCGCGCGCAAGCAGGGCGCTGGCGCTGAGAGCTCAACGCGTCAGGACGCCACGCCCAGCAAGCGGTGAACCCGCGCGCTGGTGGTCGTGTACTGCAGCTGACCCGGCCGGTCGGGATGCACCCGTGCGGCGGCGGCGTAAGCGGCCAGCGTGGCTTCATGAAAGCCGCACACGATCAATTTCTTTTTGCCCGGGTAGGTGTTGACGTCGCCCACGGCAAAGATGCCCGGCACGCTGGTCTCGAAGGTTTCGGTGTTCACCACCAGCTGCTTGCGCTCGAGTGGCAAGCCCCAATCGGCGATGGGCCCGAGCTTGGGGCTCAGCCCCCACAGCACGACCACCACGTCGGCACGCAGCGCCTCGGTACCGCCGTCGGCGAGGTTCACCACCAGGTGGGTGAGCGTGTCGCCCTCGCATTGCAGCGCGCTCGCCTGAGCCGCGACGAAGCGCATGCGGCCAGCCGCGCAGGCCGCGCGCATGCGCTCGATGGTGTCGGCCTCGGCCCTGAAGCTGTCGCGGCGGTGCATGAGCGTGACGCTGGCCGGGCCATCGGTGCTGGCCAGAGCCAGTTGCAGCGCGTAGTGCAGTGCGGCCTCGTCGTCGCCCAGGATCACCACGTGCCGAGCGGCCGTTGACGCCAGCGGCTCACCACTGTGAAAC
>CAMCNE010000048.1 GCA_945875935.1 Bordetella parapertussis | reverse complement strand
CGCAGCGCCAGCGTGGAAGTGCGCTCGGGCATCGTCTATGCCACCGTCATCGTCGTGCTGGTCTTCGTGCCGCTGTTCGCGTTGCCGGGCATCGAGGGACGGCTCTTCACGCCGCTGGGCATCGCCTACATCGTGTCGATCCTCGCGTCGATGTTGGTCTCGATGACGGTCACGCCGGTGATGTGCTTTTACCTGCTGCCGACCATGAAGCGGCTGGACCACGGCGACAGCCCGCTGGTGGCGTGGCTCAAGCGCCAGGATTTGAAGCTGCTGAGCTGGTCCTTCGGCCGCGCGAAGCTGCTCATCGTGCTGGCCGCGCTGGCGGTGGCCGGCGCTGCGGCAACCGTGCCGTTTTTTCCGCGCGCATTCCTGCCGGCCTTCAACGAGGGTTCGCTGGTGCTGGGCCTGGTGATGCAGCCGGGCACCTCGCTGGCCGAAGCCAACCGCATCGGCGCCGTGGCCGAGAGCCTGATCCTTCAGGTGAGCGAAGTCACGCAGGTGGGTCGCCGCACCGGCCGCGCCGAACTCGACGAACACGCCGAGGGCGTGCACTCGGCCGAGATCGACGTCGACCTCAAGCGCACGGGCGACGGCAAGGCGCGCGACCGCGAAACCATCATGGCCGACATCCGCGACCGCCTGTCGACGCTGCCGGCGCAGGTGGCGATCGGCCAGCCCATCAGCCACCGCCTCGACCACCTGCTGTCGGGCGTGCGTGCGCAGATCGCCGTGAAGATCTTCGGTGACGACACCGACACGCTGCGCGGCCTGGCCGAGCAGATGCGCGGCCAGCTCGCCGCGGTGCCGGGCCTGGTCGACCTGACGGTCGAAAAGCAGGTGCTGATCCCGCAGATCACCGTGCGGCTGGACCACCGCAAGGCCGCGCAGATGGGCTTGTCACCCGGAGAGGCCATCCGCGTGCTGCAGGCGCTGACCGATGGCGCTCACGGCGCAGACATCGTGGACGGCCCGCGCCGCTACGAACTGGTGCTGCGTCTGCCCGACGCGCAACGCAGCCCGCAGGACCTGGCGCGCACGCTGATCGACACGCCTGCAGGCCGCATCCCGGTGTCGAGCATCGCCACCGTGGAAGAGACCGACGGCCCCAACCAGATCGGCCGTGAGAACGGCCGCCGCCGCATCATCGTCTACGCCAATACGGGAGGCCCCGACGGCGGCGACATGGGGCGCGTGATCAAGGACATTCGCAGCGTCATCGCCAACACGCCCTTGCCGAGCGGCAACTTCATCAGCCTGGAGGGCCAGTTCCAGGCCCAAGAGCAGGCCACGCGCCTGATCGCCGGTTTGTCGGTGGTGTCGCTGGCGATGATGTTCCTGGTGCTGTACTCGCGCTACCAGTCGGCGGTGCTGGCCGGCATCATCATGGCCAACATTCCGCTGGCGCTGATCGGCTCGGTGGTGGCCATGTGGATCGCGGGCGTGAGCCTGTCGGTGGCGTCGATGGTGGGCTTCATCACGCTGGCGGGCATCGCCACGCGCAACGGCATCTTGAAGATCAGCCACTACATCAACCTCGTCAAGTTTGAAGGCGAGAGCTTTGGCCAGCCCATGATCGTGCGCGGTTCGCTGGAGCGGTTGACGCCGGTGCTGATGACGGCGCTGGTGGCAGCCTTCGCGCTGACGCCGCTGCTGCTGGCGGCCGACGCCCCGGGCAAAGAGATCCTGCATCCCGTGGCGGTGGTGATCTTCGGCGGCCTGGTCAGCTCGACGCTGCTCGACACGCTGTTGACGCCGGTGCTGTACTGGCTGTTCGGTGAGAAGGCCACGAAGCGGCTGGTCCAGCCGGGGCCCGAATCAGCCGAGGGCGCGACCGGCGCCCAGGAAGCCTATTGAGTTGAAATCAGGCCTGGCGGCGCCGCCTGTCCCAATGCGCCGCACCCTTGCAGGAGATGGAAGTGATGATGAGAAATCTGTTGACCGTGGCGGTGCTGGGCCTGTCGGCGTTGTCGTTCAATGCGGCATTTGCCCATGGCGGCGGCCCGGCCATGCATGGCGGCGTGGTGGCGACCGCCAGCGACCTGTCGTTCGAGTTGGTGGGGTCGCCCGATGGCGCCGTGATCTACGTCCAGGACCATGGCAAGCCCATGACGCCCACCGGCCTGAAGGGCAAGCTCACGGTGCTCAAAGGCGCCGAGAAGTCGGAAGCCGAGCTGGTTGTCGCCGGAGACAAGCTCGAAGCCAAGGGCATCAAGCTAGCCCCAGGCGCCAAGGTTGTCGCAGCACTGGTCACGCCGTCTGCAAAGGCCATCACCGTTCGTTTCACCGTCAAGTAGGTGGCCTTGTCGGCCGGGGGATTCAATCCCTCACCCTGACCCTCTCCCAGAGGGAGAGGGGATTTGAATAGCGATCTCCCTCAGGGAGAGGGAATTTGACGGGCCTGACCCTCACCCTGACCCTCTCCCAGAGGGAGAGGGAACCGAATCTGTCATCTTCCACAGGGAGAGGGACTTTGAAAAGCCATCCCCCGCCAATCGGCAGATGGGCTTCGCATTTGCTCCCTCTCCCGCCCGCGGGAGAGGGCTGGGGTGAGGGTGCATTCAGACCCCACTGTCCCACTCGCTGACACCACGGCGTGGCGCGCTGCCAGCGCCGATGTCGCTTACTGCGCCGGCTTGACACAGTTGCTCGCCCCACGGCGCAAACACAGGCGGTAGCGCAGCAGTTCGGCCCAGTAGCGCTCGGCGGCGGTCACGTCGCTCCAGGCGTCGTAGGTGCTGCTTTCAAACAGGCCGACGATGGGGCGGCGGGCGCCGACTCGGCGGTCAATGCCGGCGCTGATGACTTCGCCGGTCTGGGCATCAGACATCTTGCCTTCAACGGTCACCTGCCCCGAGAAGGGTGGCTTGCCGGTGGTTTGCGAGGTGGCCTGCATGGCAGCGGCCTTGGCTCCGGGCAGGCCCAGCGGGATGGGGATGTACGAGGCGGCCTTGGCCGAGGTGTCGGATGCCAGCGCGTCGATCACGGCAACCGAAATCTGCAGCGTGTCAGGCCCGGCCTTGTCGACCATCTGGTAGTCCTTGGCGAGCTGCTCGTGCAACTGGTTGTAGAAGCCTTGGACGATGGCGGTGGTCTGCTCCTTGGGGGTGTTTTGCAGGGGCGAATCAGCACCCGCATACAGCTTGATGGGCTCGAGCATCACCTTGGTGTAGCGAACAAAGCTGGCTGCAGAGTCGAACTTGGGGTTGCGATACAGCAGCAGCGATTCGCCGTCCTTGCCCGCGGTCATCTTGGGGTAGATGTCCCCGAGAAAACCGACGTCGCTCAGGTTTTCGGCCAAGGGGGTTGACCGGCCGGGTTGGGCGGTCTGTGCGCAGCCGACCAGCGTGACGGCGGCTGCGGCCAGGATCAATGAGCTCAGGATGTGTTTCATGCGGTTGTCTGTCTGGGTGTTGCCAAAGGTGGGGCCGAGCATAAATGCCCGGCTACCGACGGCACAACTCAGAACTGCAACTGCAGTCCCACCACGAACTTGTCGTTGTCGGTCGAGTTCACGCCAGGGCTGCTGACCTTGGTGTTGGTGTAGGTGGCGCTCACCTGGGCGTTGTAGCCGTCGATGACGTAGTTGACGCCCAGATCGAACTGCTTGGTGTCGGTGTCGCTGTCTGCGTCAAACCTTTGCCAGCGGGTGAACGGCTGCAGCCTGCCCCAGCCGACCTTTTGGGCAAAGATGAACGACAGGCCGGTCGAATACGCCTTGCCCTGTTCCGACATCACCACGTCATCGGTGTCGTAGTCGTACCAGGCCGCTTCCACCGCAACCGCCCCCAGGCCCTGGAAGCGCTTTTCCATCAAGAAGTCGAGGTTCACGCCGGTGTAGTCGCCGCGACCGGTGGTGGTGAGCACGCCCTTGTCCTGATAGCGGAACGCCGCGCCGACCGACAGGATGTCTTTTTCGCCCAGAAAGTTGGCGATGTTGTAGTAGCCGGGGGCCCTGTCCCAGAAGTCGTACTGCAAGCGGCCCGAGTACATCAGCGAACCGTCGTTGGTCTTGATGCCGGCGTCTTTGGCCTGATCTTTGGTGAGCGAACCCACGCCCAGGGTGTAGCCCTTGAATGCGCCAAGCGAATAGCCCAGCCGGCCATCGGCCACGGTGCCCCAGACCACGCCGCCATCGTCACGCGCCACAAAGATGCCGCCGTAGCCGCCGTAGCGCGATGCCACATAGGGCCAGTAGCCGCCGCCCATCGAGTAGTAGGGCCCGGCCATGTTGGCGCGGTCACTGGGCGACACCAGCCGGCCGGCCCAGATGTTGAACTCGGGCATGAACTCGAACTGCGCGAAGGCATCGAGCGTGTGATTGAACCCGCCTTCGCGCTCGGTGCTCACCGTGGCCTTGACGTACTTGTTGAGCGAGGCGCCGAACAGAAAGCGGCCGCTGTCCAGATGGAAGTCGGTGGAGTGACCCGGCGAGGCCGTGCCGTTGGGCGAGTCGGCGTTGGTGTAGCTGTAGCGCATCGCATAGCCCACGCTGAGCGAGCGGTCGTCACCGAAGTCGAATGTGTAGGCCTGTGCCGCGATCGGGCTGGCGCCGAGCGCCCATGCCGCGCCCAGCCACTTGAAGATTTGCCACGCACGCATGCCGTCCCCTTGATGTGTCTCGTCCCTGCGAGTCGTGGGGATGATGCCTCACTGTGGCGCGTGACTGCCTAGGGGTCATCTCGGCTGGACGTTGCGCCTGGAAGCGCAGGCGTATCGCCACTGGGGCTCGAGCGTGGTGCCCGGCGGCACGTACTTCCAGTCTTCCACCTCATGGTCGGACATCAGCGCCTGGCCTGCGCCCATGGGCCCCGCGTAGTAGATGGCGGCTCGCGCTCTCGCAGCCTGCCCCTTGCAATCGAACTCGACCAGCGTCTTGGTCGATGACCACGACAGGCTGCCCTCGCCCACCAGCAACAGCGGCTTGGCCCGGTCGACCAGCACCCACATGCGCCAGCGCTGGCCGGCACCTTGCACGCTGTCGGGGTCGACGTAGGTGACGCTGTCGCCAAACTCACCCAGCCGAAGCCACGGCGCAGCCCATGCGCTGCTGGCGATGCAAGCCGACAGCAGGCCGGTTGCGAGGATGAGCAGGGGCTTCATGAGGTGGCAAGGTTGCAAACTGCGGCGCAGCTTACCCGCACATGGCGGCACATCGATCGGCCGATGCGGCAAGGACAATCAACGCCAATCCGCGCGCCCTGCCCGGCTTGAGACTGGATCCAAGAATGTCTTTCCTTCAAAGCGCCCTGGGCGTGCTGGCCCTGCTGGGCCTGGCCTGGCTGGCCTCGGAGCAACGCCGCGCCATCCACTGGCGGCCGGTGTGGTCGGGCATCGTGCTGGCCATGGTGTTGGCGCTGGCCATACGCTGGGTGCCCGGTGTGAGCTCGGCGGTGGCTGCCACCAACGGCCTGCTCGACGCGCTGATGGATGCCACGCGGGTGGGCACCGCCATGGTCTTCGGTTACCTGGGCGGCGGTGCGCTGCCCTATGACGCCACCCATCCCGAAGCCACCTTCGTGCTGGCCACGCAGGCGCTGCCGCTGATCCTGGTGGTGTCGGCGCTGTCGGCGCTGCTGTTTCACTGGGGCATCCTGACGCGGCTGGTGCAGGGCTTTGCGTGGGTCTTGCAGCGCACCATGGGCATCAGCGGCGCGGTGGGGGTGTCGGCCGCGGCGAACGCCTTTGTCGGCATGGTCGAAGGCCCGCTGGTGGTGCGGCCCTGGCTGGCCCGCATGAGCCGAGGCGAGCTGTTCATGACCATGAACTGCGGCATGGCCACCATCGCCGGCACGGTGCTGGTGCTGTACGCCGCCATCCTCAAACCGGTGATGCCCGATGCGATGGCGCACCTGCTGGCCGCCTCGGTGATCGCCATTCCGGTGGCGCTGGCGGTGGCCGCCCTCATGGTGCCTGTCGATGCCGCCGGCCAGGCCATGCCGGTGAAGTTCGAGCGCGAAGACGACAGCGCGATGGCAGCCCTGGGGCGCGGCACCTCTGAGGGATTGCAACTGCTGCTGAGCATCATCGCCATGCTGATCGTGGTGGTGGCGCTGGTCACCTTGGTCAACACCGGACTGAAGGCGCTGCCCCATGTGGGCGGCGCGCCGGTTTCAGCCGAGCGCGTGATGGGGGTGCTGTTCTCGCCGCTGGCCTGGCTGCTCGGTGTGCCGTGGTCCGAGGCCGGTGTGGCGGGCCAGCTGCTGGGCAAGAAGACGGTGCTCAATGAATTCGTGGCCTACATCGACATGGCCGCGCTGCCCGATGAAGCCTTGTCGCCGCACAGCCGGCTGCTGATGACCTATGCGCTGGCCGGTTTTGCCAACTTCGGCAGCGTGGGCATCATGGTCGGCGGGCTGGCGCCGCTGCTGCCTGAAGCACGCCGCGCCGACCTGGGCATGCTGGCCATGAAGTCGGTGCTGGCCGGCTTGCTGGCCACTTGCATCACGGCGGCGCTGGTGGGCATGTTGTACTGAGCGCGCAGCGCGCTGGGATTAAAGGCGCGACTGCACTGCGTCCATCGCCGCCAGAAATTTCGGCACGTCGATGGGTTTGGTCAGGTACTCGAGCACGCCGGCCTTGGCGGCTTGTCTTTGCGATTCGGGCAGCGCGTCGGCAGACAGCACCATGCTGGGCAAGGCGGCCAGCGAGGCGTGAGCGCGCATCTGCTGCAACAGCTCCAGCCCGGTCATGTCGCCCAGATGCATGTCGAGCAGCACCAGATCGGGCGGGTCGCTCAGGGCGA
This sequence comes from Bordetella parapertussis, assembly GCA_945875935.1. GTDB lineage: Bacteria > Pseudomonadota > Gammaproteobacteria > Burkholderiales > Burkholderiaceae_C > PBB1. The sequence continues at coordinate 10,459 of CAMCNE010000048.1, read as the reverse complement.
CTTGCAGTGCCTCGCGACCGCTCGTGGCACACACCAAACGCCACTGCGGGCGCATTTCCATCACGGCCGTCATCAGCATCACGTTGGTCGGGTTGTCTTCGGCGTAAAGCACACACAGCCGGCCTTCGTCACCCGCCGCGTGCGTCGGCCCGTCGGTGTCGCTCGTGCCTGGCTCGACACGCAGCCGCGTGTGGCCGGCCGGCAGCTTGAGCACGACGGTGAAGCTGCTGCCCACGCCCACTTCGCTGCTGACCAGCAATTGGCCGCCCATCAGCTCGACCAGGCCACGGGTGATCATCAGTCCGATGCCGGTGCCCTCGATGTGCGAGCGCTCGGCGCCCAGGCGGTTGAACGGCTCGAACAGATGCCCCATCTGCTCGGCCGACATGCCGTGCCCGGTGTCCTTCACCTCGATGGCGATCTCGTCATCTTGCGGCCCGGGGCCAGCCAGCACGCACACGCTGCCGTCGGGGCGGTTGTATTTGATGGCGTTGCTCAACAGATTGACGAGCACCTGGCGCAATCGCAGCCGGTCGGCCTCGACGTGCTCGGTCATGACACCGTCGGCAAACCGCACGTCCACCCGCAGCCTGGCATCCGCCGCGGCCTTGGACACCAGCGAGACCGCCTCGTCAATCGACTGGCGCACATCCACCGACTCGAGTGACATCGACACCGTGCCGCTCTCGATGCGCGACAGGTCGAGCAGATCGTTGATCATGGCCAGCAGGTGCGAGCCGGCGCTTTCGATCTGGCGGGCATGGGCTTGCTGCGTGGCAGACAGCGGCGGGCTGCGATCGAGCTGCAGCAGCTGCGAAAACCCGACCACCGAATTGAGCGGCGTGCGCAGCTCGTGGCTCATGTGCGAAAGAAACTGCGTCTTGGCCTTGCTGGCGCGTTCGGCAGCCTGCGCGGCCAGCATGGCGGTTTCGGCCTTCTTGCGCGCGGTGATGTCTTCGATGACAGCCACGACAAACCCCGACTTGCCGGTGACGTCGCACACCTGTGTGGCACAAAGCGAAAACAGCAAGTCATCGCCAGCGGCGTGAAGTCCGCGCAAATCCATCGACAGTCGAGGTAAGTCGCCAGCCACCAGCTGCTCGAACTGCTGGCGCAACACCTCGCGGTCATCGAGGTGTATGAACTGCGCCAGCGTGTGGCCCACCATCGCCGCTTCTTGCAGACCGAGGCTGTCCGCGAGTTGGCTGTTGACCCGCAGGAAGCGGCCATCGGCGCCCAAGTGCGCCATGCCCACGGCGGCCATTTCGAAGGTGCTGCGCATCTCGAATTCGCTTTGACGCAGGCTGGCTTCGGCTTGCATGCGCGCAGCGTCGATGCGCACCGCACCGATGATGGCGGCGACGCTGGCGTACAGCGGCTGGAAGAAACCGATCAGCGCCTCATGAAAGCCGCCTTCCTTGTTGGCCAGCCCGACCAGCCCGACCATCTCGCCGCCATGAAACACCGGCACGCCCAGGTAGGAATTGAGCGGCGGATGCATGTGGGGCAGTCCGCCGCGACGCTGGTCGTTGGACGGGTCGTTGGCGATGACTGGCTCGCGACTGAGCACCGCCGCGCCCAGCAAGGAGTTGAGGTTGTGGAACTCGACCGTCTTTTCGCCGCTGTGATGCTTGAGGTACATCGCGCGGGTTTCCTCGTTCCAGCTGATGTCGGTCAGCACATGCATGCGCAGGAACTCGTGGCCGTCGCCCGGATCGGCAATCACCTCAGAGATCAGGCCGTACTCGCAACCGGTGAAGGTGAGCAGATCGACCAGCAGCGGCGCGAATACATCGGCTGTGGGCACGCCGCGGATGAAGCGCGATTGCATCTGGTCGACCATGGCCCCCAGATACTGGTAATCCTGAGCGGTGGGGGTGTCGAGGTTCACTTCAAGGTCTCCTGCGAATGGGGCAACGCGACGAATGCATGTCGAGCTTCAACCGTTCCTGGCCAGCCAGCCGATGAAGGCATCGAGCGCACTGCGGGCACGTGCAGCGTCGGGGTGGTTGACGATGGCCGCAACGGCATAGACCACGCCACTTCGGCTGCGCACATAACCGGCCAGCGCCCGAGTGTCGCTCAGGGTCCCGGTTTTGAGAAAGGCCTGACCGGTGGCTGGGCCTTCGAGCATGCGGTGGGCCAGCGTGCCATCCACGCCGGCGATGGGCAGCGAATTGACGAAGGCCTGCGCGCCCTCGGCCTTCCAGGCCTGGCGCAGCAGTTGCACCATGGCGCGCGGCTTGCCGCGCTCCTCGCGCGATTGGCCTGATCCCAGATCGACGCGGATATCGCCTTCGAGCAGGCCCTGACCGATCAGCCACTCGTGCACCCGGGCCTTGGCATCGCGCCGCTCTTGGCCGGGCATGGCCGAGCTGGGCGCCAGCGACAGCAGCAAGTTGCACGCGGCGAGGTTGTCGCTGGTCTTGTTGATCTCGCGCACGACTTGCGACAGCGGGATTGAAAACGCGCTTGACCACCGTGCTGGCGCGTTGGCAGTGCGCGTCGAAGGGGGTGTCGCCGTGCCCTCGATGACCCGCCCGCGCAGCGTGCCACCCGACTCGACCCACAAACGGGCGACCTGTGCGGACTTCGATAACTCGATCGGCGCGGCACCCGCACGCGGCGACTCGCGTGGCGCGGTGTTGGGCATGAACTTCATGCCGGGCAGCGGTTGCACGTAGGCGACGTATTCCTTCGGGCAGTTCACGTCCCAGCGCCCGCGCACCAGCAACTGCGGCGTGCCGTTGCCGCGCACGCTGTCGCTGCTCCAGGCGGCCCAGGCATCACAAGGGCCGCTGGCCATCATCACGTCGTTGACCACCTGAACGCCCAGCGGCTGCGGCACCAGCGTGATGCGCGCGCGATCGCCCGAGCCCGCCTCGATCGACAGCAGCATGGTGCCGGCGTTGAACTGCCGCGCGGCCTCAGACCAGCCCGCGGCGGTGGGCGGCGGCGGCTCGAAGGTGCCCGCGGCCAGCGCCGCGTTGCCGATGGCCGGGTCGTGCGACGACATCAACAGCACGCCATCGAGCACGATGTTGCCGGTCACGGCGCTGAGCCCTTCGGCGTGCATTTGCACAAACCAGCGGCGCAGTTCGTCGGCCGAGATCGCATGCCGCCGCCCTTCGATCACCAGATCGCCCTTCAACCGGCCGCCTTGCACCGGTGCGGTGGTGAAAGCGCTCAAGGGCCACGGATGCGCCGGGCCCAACAGGTCCAGTGCGGCCAGCGAGGTGACCACCTTGGTGGTCGACGCCAGCAAGAAAGGCTGCTCGGCGTTCATGGACGCGATGGCCACGCTGTCGCCGGTTGGCGTGGCGTCCACCGGCTGCGCGTAAAAGCCAAAGTGCCGCGCAGGCACGCCCGAGTCGCGCATCGCAGCCAGCACCTCGGCCGGCAGCGCGGGGGCCGCCGCCGCGTTCATGCCCAGCGCCCACAAAGCGATGCAGCAGTGCGCGGCGAGTCGGCGGAATGTCATGCCACGAGATTAAGGCCTCGCCAAGACACGGCCCAACAGCTCGTGGTGGACGGCGCCCCGCCCGGGTGCACTCTTATCGTCTGGGCCCCAGCGGCCTGCCGCGGATCCACGTCATCTTGGTGAAGCAACCACCGCAGCGTGCCTGCCACAGCGTGAGCGTGGTGCCGCAATAAGGGCATGGCGTGGTCCCCCTCGGACCGAGCAACAAAATGAGCCAGCCGAGCGGGCCGAGCAGCACGCCCATCACCGCGCCGGCCAGCGGCCTTTCCTTGAAGCGGCCGAGCAGCCAGCCGCACACGCCGAAGACCGCCAGCGAGAAAACGACAGAAATCCAGTCCATGGGGCATAGGCCGCAGCCTTGAAAAAAGACCGTGCGCGGCAAGAAGCAAGCGCCGAAGTATCGAGGAAATCGCTAGGCTAGGCGGCTGTGTTTTTCCAACCCCTGCGGCTTGTCTCATGAACCCCTCGCACCACTACACCCTGAGCTTTTCCTGCCCCGACCGCGTGGGCATCGTGGCGCGCGTCACCGGTTTTTTTGCCGAGCACCGCGGCTGGATCCTGAGCTCGAGCCAGCATGCCGATGCCGACTCGAACCGCTACTTCATGCGACTGGAAGTGCGCGCCGATTCCCTGCCCTTCGACTGCGCCGAGCTGCAGCGCCGCTTTGCCGTGGTGGCCGCCGAGTTCGGCATGGAATGGCGAGTGCGCGACAGCGCGGTGCGTCGCCGCGTGCTGCTGCTGGTGTCCACACAGGAGCATTGCCTGTATGACCTGCTCGGGCGCTGGCAAAGCAAGGAACTCGACGTCGACATCGTGGGCGTGGTCTCCAACCACGAGGTGTTTCGCGGGCTGGTCGAGTGGCACGGCCTGGCCTTTCACCACATCCCGGTGCCCAAGGACGACAAGGCCGAGGCCTTTGCCGCGCTCGAGCGGCTGTTCGAGTCAAGCGGCGCCGACACCATGGTGCTTGCTCGCTACATGCAGATCCTGCCGCCGGCGCTGTGCCGCAAGTACGCCGGGCAGATCATCAACATCCACCACAGCTTCCTGCCCAGCTTTGCCGGCGCCAAGCCCTACCACCAGGCGTGGGAGCGCGGTGTCAAGCTGATCGGCGCGACCTGCCACTACGTGACCGAGGACCTCGACGAGGGGCCGATCATCGAACAAGACGTCATGCGCATCGACCACAGCGACTCGGTGGCCGATCTGGTGCGCTGCGGCAAGGATGTGGAAAAAGGCGTGCTGGCGCGCGGACTGCGCAACCACCTCGAGGACCGCGTGCTGATCAACGCTCACCGCACGGTGGTGTTTGGCTGACTCGTCGCGCTTTCAGCGACCGGTCATCTGCATCCAAAAGGTGCGGCGCGTGAGGTTGTCCTTGGACCACAGCATGAACATCGCCAGCGCAAACGCCAGGCCATGGATCAGCAGCAAGGCCAAACCCATGGACATGCTGCCACTGGCCACCCAGGCCTGCGACAGATTGATCAGGTTGTAGTAGACGACAAAGGTCAACAGCGCGAACAGCAGATTCCAGTTGCCCGCACGTCGCAAGCTGCTGGCTGCCAGGCCAATGCCCAGCAGCACCATGTTGACTGCAGCCAGCGGCAAACCCAATCGCCAGGTCAGCTCACCCATCGAAACCCGATCGGCACTCTCGATCAGATCGAGGGTGCTTCGCGTCTTGGGCGGCGGCTTGTCGTTGGGTGATGCCAGCTTGTTGCCCACCACGGTTTCATAGCTGCCAAAGCGCGCCACCGTGGAGCTTTCAGCGTCGTTGCGCATCTCGTTGCGCTGCCCGTTTTCAAGCCGCAGGTAGCGGTTGTCGTCTCTCACATCGACGCGGCCTGATCGCGCGGTGGTCACCGCCTCGCTGTTGTTGAACCGGTTGTAGATGAACACCTGGGTGCCGTTGGCGCTGTCCTTGGAGTCGCGCTCGATGAAAAACACCCGTTTGCCGTCGGCCGAGGTCTGAAACTTCCCGGGCGAGATGCGCGACAGATCGGAGCGGCGCTCGAACTCGTCGCGCAGCTTGACGCTGCGCTCGTTGACCCAGGGATACACGAACAAGGCCAGCACCGCCACCGCCAGCACCAATGGCCAGGCCAGTTGCAACACGGGGCGCACAAATCGCGACAGGCTCACACCACCGCTGAACCACACGATCATTTCGCTGTCGCGGTACATGCGCCCGAGCGTGCCCACCACCGCGATGAACAGCGAGGCCGCCAGCAGCACCGAGACATTGGCCAGCGCGGTGTAGCCCAGCATCAGCACCACGTCTTGCGGCGCGAGCTTGGCATTGGCCGCCAGGCCCAGCGTGCGGATCAGCATCAGCGTGAGAACGATGGTGAGCAAGACCACCAGCGTGGCCACGAAACTGCGCCCGAGATCACGCTTCAGGCTGGAGTCGAAGAGGCTGCGCTCGGCCATGACTCAGGCTGCCAGGGTGTCGGTGATGAGGTCGCCGCTGCGGCCCGGCACGCCGCCCCACACCAGCGGCAAGCAAGGCAAGTCAAGAATGCGCTGGGTCAGAACTTTTTTCATGGTGAGGCCGTGGGCTCGCTGGTGGCGTGTTGGAGGGAATTCAAAAACATGGCGTCAACATCATGCACACCGGCCAGCGGTCGGTGCACCGCGATGACGCCGCCGTCGCCGCACAGGGCGATGATGTACCCGCCCACGGCATGCAAGCCCGGCGCGAGGCCGGCGGTGGCCGGCGCCAGCCAGAACATGACTCGCGTGGGCAGATCAAAGCCAGGCTTGACATTGAAAAGGCCCCCGGGTGATCGCGTCACGCGGGGGCCTTGTCGTTGTGGGTTGCTGGGGAGAAAAGCAAACCGGCTTATTCGGCTTTGGTTGGCTGTGCAGGGGCTGCGGGCGCCGCGGCACAAGCGGCCTGGATCTGTTTTTTCACCTCACGCTTGATGTCTTTCGCACGTTTTTGCTTTTCTCTGCGAACTGCACGGTGTCGGTCTGCGCTCATGGTTGCCTCGTCTTTGTCTGTTCGGGGTTGCGAAAGGTTGGCCTCAATCGGCACTCGGGTTCCAGAGTTTAGGCCAGAGGCATCGTCGGCGGCCTGGGTCACCCCCATGCCGCAGTGCGGGCGTGCCACATGCGATGGCCCGCATCCACGCGGCGATCAAGGCGATACTCGCCGGTCGTTTTTGATCCGAGGCGGAGTGCAACCCATGACCACAAGTTTTTTGCGCATGGCGCTGGCCGTGCTGGCTGCGCTGACGGTGTCCAACGCGGCGGTGGCTGCACCCGTGACGTGGTATCTCAAGGGCGTGTTTTTCGAAGGTGGCGCGGCGGCTGAAGGCTCATTCGAGTACGACGCCGAAACCAACACCTACACCCGGGTCAACATCATCACCTCAGGGCTGGAGCAAGACCAGTTGTTCAATCAGGACGACGATGGTTTCAGGTTCAACTACACCTCCTCAGAGGTCTTGAAGATCACCGAAAACAGCCAGCTGACCCTGGCCTTCGAAAAACCACTCACCGAGGCCGGTGGCACGGTGAACATCAGCGCCTACCCGTCGAATCCCTTTTCTGTTTTCATTTACAGAAAAGACTTTTTCAACCGGTTTGAATCCAAGGTGGCTTCTGGCTCGGTGACCACGATCGCTGTGCCTGTTCACAAGTACCGGCAGTTTTGATCAGTCCGTCCTCGCGGTCTGGCGGGGCTGCGTGGCGATCGGCTGGTGGCACACGGCGATGCAGGTGATGTCGTCAGACTGCTCGACACCGCCGGTGAACTCATCGACGGCCGACAGCAGCCGCTCGATGCATGCCTTGGCGTCGCTGCCAGCGGCGCCCTCGAGCGCCAGCAAAACGCGGTCCATGCCGAACTCCTCGAACTCGGTGTTCAGCGCTTCGGTGATGCCATCGGTGATCAGCAGCACGGTGTCGCCATCTTGCAGATCGATGCGGGCGGCCGAGTAAGTTCTTTCGGCTCGAGCGCCGAGCGCGCAACCCTTGGGTGCATCGAGCCAGCGCGCGTGGCCATCGCGGCCCAGCAGCAAGGGCTTGACGTGGCCGGCGTTCACGAAATCAAGCTGTCCGCTGGCCGGTTGGTACAGCGCGTAGATGGCGGTGACGAACAGCAGGTCTTCATTGCCTTCGTGCAGCAGGTTGTTCACACCGGCGACCAGCCGGCCGGGATCCGGCGCAGCCGTGGCCGTGCTCGACTGGATCGTGGTGGCGCGCATGGCGCTCTTGGCCGACATGCTGAACAGGCCCGCCGGTATGCCTTTGCCGCAGACATCGGCCGCTACCAGACACACCGCGCCGTTTTGAACGATGAAGTGATCGTAGAAGTCGCCCCCGATGTCCTTGGCTGGCCGCATCAGCCCATGAACTGCAAACTCGCGCGAGGCCGGCCACGGCGCGGGCAGCATGGACTGCTGCAGTTGGGCAGCGACGCTGATCTCTTCGCGAAGCCGCGCCAGATAAAGCGATTCCCGGTACTGCGCGAGGTAGAACTGCACGCGGTCGCGATGAATGACCGCACCGCCAATGGCACACAGGCAGATCACGGCCGCCATTTCTCCAAAGGCCACCATGGGCAAAAGCGCCTCGCCAGCACCGTTGCGCAGCACAAAGACTGAGCTGATGAGCACCGACGTGGCGTTCACCGCAAAACGGTATCGCCAAGCGAGGGCATAGAGCAGGTTCACCACGATCAGCACCGAGCCCAATCGCATGAACTTGCCATCGAGCAACACGGCGACACACCCCACCGTCAGCAAAGACCCCATCAGCAAAACCTGATGCCACCTGAGCCAACGCGCTGCCAGAGTTCGGTCTTCCGCCGCACGGCGGGATTTGAGCGCCAGCGCCGGCACGATGCTCAGCGCCAGGGTGATGTGGCAAACAGCCACCAGCGTGTACGCAAGGCCGGACAAGCTCAAATTGAACAGATGCTCCCGGTATCGCTCGATATCGATGATCACCATGGCCGAAAAAAAGATCAGGCACGCCAACCCGATGTACGGCGCGAGCGACGCATTGGCCTGCTGCTGCCGCTCTTCGACATGGCGGCGCTCATCTGCCGACAGCGCAGACATCACACGCGACTCACCGAGCCAGTCAGGAATCTGCATCTTCGGCAAGGCGCCCTGATGTGCGCTCAGCGTCAGTCTTTGAGCAGCACGATGTCATCGAAACCGACCGCCACAATGACTTCGCGAATGGCCGCTCGCGTGCCTGTGAGTTGCAGCGTGCCGCCCTTCTTGTGCGCCTCATTGGCAATAAACAGCAGCACCCGCAGGCCTGCGCTGCTCAGGAACTCGATCCTGGAGAAATCGATTTCCAAAGACGTTGCCGCCCCGCCCAGAAGACGCACAAGTTCGGCTTGATGTTGGGCCGAGGTCGATGCATCAAAACGACCCACGGCTTGGTACTTTTCGGTCAGGGACATGATGTGTTGGGGTCAGCGTGAATGGCAAATGGGGGACACGGGCTCACACGAGTTCGGTGTCATGCAGGGCTGGCAAGCCGAAGTGGCGCTGCAGCAGGGCCTCGGCGGTTTGCAGCGCGCCTTCGACCCAGCCTTGCTCGTGCGACCAGCATTCGCCGCAGATGTAGACCGGCCAGTCCGGTACCGGCTGCAGGATTTTTTCAGCAACCTCATGGCTGCGAACACCCTGGTTCCAGAAGTGGGAGCCGCCACCAACGGGATCGCGACTCCAACTGATGCAGGCCGAGGCGAACGGCGTGGGCACCTCATCGGCTTCAAGGCCATGCAGCTCCAGCAGCTGCCGGTGGGCCTCGAAGATGATGCGTGGCGAAGCGGCGTAGTCTGACCACAGCGGCACACCCGGCACGCGCTCGCTCAGAGCCGCCCTGCGCCTGGTGCCGGTCGTGTTGTCGAGCTGCTCCCAGTAGGACTTGGCCAGGCCGCCGTCATAGATCATGACCACACCCTGCTGGTCATCCGGGTTGACCTTCCAGTAATAGACCTGGCGCATGGGCAGGTCGGTCACCGATTTGCCGTTGGAGCCCTCACCGACCACCTTCTCCCACCAGCAGGTCTCGTAACACAAGGCGATCTTGAACAGCGGTATCGGCGAGACCGACTCGAGCAGCGGCTTGAATTGCGCTTGAGCTCGGTCGAACAGCGGGCCTTTGTGGCTCAGCAGTTCGATCGATCGGCGAGGCATGGCCAAGATGAGCTTGCGAGCGAGCTGCCGCGTTTCCACCCCCAGCGCATCGACGGTCGTGACGGCCACTCCCGGTTGCCCATCCGGCAGCATCTGCTCCTCGATGGCAGCAATTCGCGTGTTGAGCCGGACCTCGCCGCCGAGTGCTGTCACCTTGTCCTTCAAGCGAGCGGGCAGCGCGGCAAAGCCATCGACCAGGTGATAGTGGGGCACGTCACCTGCGAAATCGGCCAGGTTCCATGGGAAACCGTCGGCAGCGCTCCAGGTCCACAAGATGCTGTCGTAGCCGAGGCTGTCTTGCAGCAGTTGCACCGCGCCACGACCCAGCGTGCGAATGAGCACGTAGTGCAAAGGCGTTTCGTGCAGCGCATGGCCTTCGAACGTGCCGTGCTCGCCCACGGCGCGCCACTGTGCGGGCGTGATGGTCTTGAGCGAGTCCAGCGTCAGTTCGATGTCCAGCACCGCCTTGAACGCCGGCCCCAGCGAGCGCACAGCGGCAATTCCCATCAGGTTCTGCAGCGCCTGTGGGTTGCGCAGATCCTCGTTGATCAGATACGGAATCCGATCGGGATCGATCAGCTCGCCCTTCTTCATTCGCTGGCCGCGAAGGTAGGCCACGTTGTTCGGGTTTGCGTCGGCAAGCTCTTTGTAAGCCAGGCCCAGTGAGCGGATCAGGTCGTGAGCCAGTCGGTGCGACTTGCTGAAACGCATGCCACCCAGCTCGACATAGGTGTCATGGATGAATGGCGGCTTCACCGACAAAAGCCGCCCCCCTACCCTGTCGTCACTCTCAAAAACGGTGACGCTCAGC
>CAMCNE010000047.1 GCA_945875935.1 Bordetella parapertussis | reverse complement strand
GCTGCCGCAGGCGAGCGAAGCTCAGCACACGTTGCTCGTCATCGCCGTCGATGAAGGTGACGTGGCGATCTTCGCGGGCGCCCTCGTTCAGCAGGGAGCGCAAGGTTTCGAATTTCGGCATGACGGGTTCAGCGCGCGGCCACGCGCATCAGCAAGTCCTGCTGCGTGCGCAAGTTGATCTGGAATTCCGGTTTCGGCCGTTCAGTTCCAACGTGGATCAACCGGAACTGTCGCGCCAGCAGGCTCAAGTGAGTGCGCATTTCAGTCATTGCAAACGAGGCACCAATGCAGTACCTGGGGCCGGCTGAAAAAGGCAGAAATGCGAACCGGTGACGGGTTTCGACAGCCTCCGGCGCGAAGCGACTGGGGTCGAACGCCTCAGGTCGATCCCAGTGCGAGGCATGCCGGTGCAGCAGATACGGACAGATGAAGATGTCTGTTCCGGCCGCCACGTGATAGCCACTCAACTCATCATCGCCCACTGCCCTTCGGCTGAACAGCCACACCGGGGGGTACATGCGCAAGGCTTCGAGCAACACCTGCTCGACATAGGGGTCTTCCTCGAGCGGCTCCTCGCTGCAGGCCTTGGCCGACGGCGCGCCAACCAGGGCCTGATGCAAGCGCTCCTCGACCTCGAGGTTTTGGGACAAGAGATACCAGGTCCAGTTGAGCGCGCTGGCAGTGGTCTCGTGACCCGCCACGATCAGGGTCATGATCTCGTCAAGCAAAGCCCGCTCGGGCATCGCTTCACCGGTGTCGCGGTCGCGCGCTTCCATCAGCGTCGACAGGATGTCCATCTCGATGCGCTGCTCGGCGCGTCGCGCGTCGATCATCCCTCGCACCCAATGCGTCAATCCGCGAAATTTCGCGGCAAACGGAAGATCCCTTCGGGTCTCGCGCGTCAAGAGGTCGAAGGGGCTCGCGCCGTCGGCATCAACCAGGCGATCGAAGTCGGTGCTGAACAAGGCTCGCAGAACCACGTTCAGCGTCACCTCGCTGAGATCGCGCGTGAGGTTGATCGTTTCGCCACGGCTTGCGTGAGCGGACCAGCGCTCCAACAGATCTTGGTTGGACCGTTGTATCAATGCCGTGAAGCTGCGTATGACCTGGCCTTGGAACGCCGGCTGAGTCATGCGCCTTTGCCGTGACCAGAATTCGCCTTCACTGACGATCAAGCCGTTGCCCAGCAGCAAACGAACCCGCTCCAACCCCACGCCCTTGACGTAGTTGGCGCGATTGGTGAGCAAGACATGCCGGATGTCGTCGGCGTCATGGATCACCAGGCCGTCGCCAGGCCGGCTCTCGGATGGCACGCGGCAGATGTCTCCGTGGTTCTTCAACCATTCCTGCAGCCGGGGCAGACTCTCGTCGGTGGCGTCGAGGTCGTAGCCCTCCTGTGGGCCCGGGGCCAGCAGTTCGTGAACCATAATCGTCGGTCTGATTTCCAACCTCAAATTGTGTCACGCGTAAGTCACGCGCTGCCTTCATGGCCGTAACGGTTTTGATCACCTCCGACTTCGTTCCATCGCCGGTGATCGAATCCCAATGGCTTGCCCAGCTGCCTGATGTGCGGCATGCCGAAATCGCTGGCTGGCAAGATGCGAGTGCACGCCGGCACACGCTTTTGGGCAGCAGATTGCTGGCAGAAGGGCTGCGGCGACTGGGATACACCGGCAACCCACTGTCATCGCTGCGTCACCCCCATCGTGGTCGTCCGACGATGGACCTGCCGGTCGATTTCAGCGTGTCGCATTGCGAGGGCCTGATCCTGTGTGCCCTGTCCACGGGCGGCCCCGTCGGTATCGATGCCGAAAGGTTGGGGAGCTTGCAGGCCGGAGACTTTCCGCTTTACCTCAACGCGGCCGAACGCGCGTGGGCCGGCCGCAGTGCGCGGCGCTTTTATTCGGTGTGGACGCGCAAGGAGGCGGTCGCCAAGGCCGCGGGCTCAAGGGGTCTGCGCGATCTGGCCGGCGTCGACACCACGCCAGCCAGACACCGCGCCCTGTTCCAAGGCCACCTGTGGCGCACGTCCCGGGTGCCTGTAGGGCGAGGCCACATGGCCCATCTGGCGCTGGCCGACGCGGCCACCAGCCTTTGCATCGATCACATCAGCGCGCAGGCTCTTGAAGGCGCCGATCTGCCCACCGAGCGCACCTACCCCCAGCGCCCTGCCCCGTGCCCGTCGTTGTTCGCGCCCTCTCTTAACCCGTCCTGAAAGTTCACATGTCCAGACCCCAACGCGCCTTGATCCTCGGCGCTGGCCAAGGCAGCCGGCTCTTGCCGCTGACCGAGCGCATGCCCAAATGCCTCCTTGATATTTGCGGGCGCAGCATGCTCGAGTGGCAGTTGCGCGGCCTGAGCGATGCGGGCGTCGCCGAGGCCGTGGTTGTGACCGGTTTTCATCCCGAACTGGTGGAAGCCGAACTGCAGCGAGTCACGCCCAAAAACATGACCGTGCGCACGCTCTACAACCCGTTCTACAAGCTCGCCGACAACCTCGCGAGTTGCTGGATGGCACGAGCCGAATTGCAAGGTCCTTGCCTCATCCTCAACGGAGACACGCTGTTCGAGCCGGCCATCGCCAACCGGCTGCTGGATGCCGAGGCCGCGCCGATCACCGTGACCATAGACCGCAAGCCCGACTACGACTCCGACGACATGAAGGTCGAGACCGCGGGCAACCGTCTGCGAGCCATCGGCAAGAAACTACCCGCCGAAACCGTCAACGGCGAGTCGATCGGCTTTCTGCGCTTCGAGGCCGATGGCGCGGCGCTTTTCGTCGCCGAACTGGAACGCACGATGCGCACGCCCGAGGGCCCTGCCCTTTGGTATCTCTCGGCGATCAACCGCCTGGCCCAGGCCGACGCCGACATCCGAACCGTCTCCATCGAAGGCCTGCAATGGGGCGAGCTCGACTTTCCCGATGACCTGATCCACGTGCGGTCATTGGCCGCGAACTGGCACGACCGGTAACCGCTACTGAGCGTCGCCGGCCACCAGCCGGCGTACCAGATCCAGGTCCGCGGGCTTGTCCACGTCGATGGCTGCGCGGCCGTCACTCAGCTGCGCGATGGCCACTCGTGCGCCACCAGCCAGCGAACCCAGCCGGGCCATGGCAGCGTCCGAGCTCAACAGACCCAGCCGATAGCGCGCAGCAAAAGTCCAGCCCAGGCGACCCATCATGCGCAGCGGGTCCTTGCGATAAAGCTCGAGTTCACGCCACAGCGCGACGGCTCCTGCTGAGGCGGGGTTGGCCATCAGGAACAGGTTGCAGCCGGAGAAATCACCGTCGACAAAACGCAGCCAGGTGCGCTTCGTATCCGGCGCTGCCGCCTCGACCACATCACGCCGGGCCAGCGCCACCGTCACGTCGACGTCTGCGCGACACGTCCCCAGAAACTCCTCGACCCAACGGGTTTGCAACAGCGCGTGATCGGCCGTGGTGACCAACAGCGGCGAGCCTTCGCTGGCCAGTGCTGCGGCCACGGTGGCGCTGGGTCCAGAGGCAGTCGGCATCGTGGTCCAGGGTTTGACATTCCCCCCTTGCAGTCCGGGCAGACCGTTCAAGACCTCGGGCCGCTCGATGGCCACCACGATGCGCGCCACCTCGGGCACGGCAGACAGGGCCTCCACCACGCGCTCGATCATCGTGAGCCCGCCCACCTCGATCAAGGCCTTGTGGCTAACGCCTGCGTAATCGGACAACGGGTCGCCGCCGGCCCGCGTGCCCGCCAGCACCAGTGCGGTCAGCGTCTGCATGTCAGCGCGCAGGCTCGCGGGTGGTTCGCGCTCACTGCGTCAGTTCCTTTTCGTAGACGCGATAGGTCTTGTAGGCACGCGCGCCCAGCGACTCGATGACGTGGCGCATCGACCGGTTGTCCTCGAGGATCCAGGACAGCTCGACTTGTTGCACGCCCTTGTTGCGCAGCCCGTTGCGCAAGGCGTCGATGATCAGAAACGGCGCCAGCCCACCGACCAGGCTGCCGCTCACGCTGCGTCGGATCCCCATCAAAGGCACGCGGGCCGTGCGAGCCCCACGCCGCAGGCGCCACAACAGCTTGAGCCAATTGAACGGCAGCAAGCGGCCGCCGAAATCCGCGATCAACTCATTGAGGTTGGGCAGCGCGATGCCAAAGCCCACGGGCTCGCCATTGAGCTCGACGATCGCCACGCACTTCGGATCGATCAGCATCTTCAGGCTCTTGGCCATGTGGGCGATCTCGGCGGGCGTGAAGGCGATGAAGCCCCAGTTGAGCGACCAGGCGTCATTGAAGATCGAGGTGACGGTGTCGAATTCCTCGACATACCGCTGCTTGTCCAGCGTGCGCACCGTCAGCGTGGCCGGCTTTCGATTGGCGATCTTGCGGCGTGCTGCAGCCGGCAACTCGTGTTCGATGTCGTAGAGGTAGGCGATCAGGTCCTTGGCCTTGGCGTAGCCGAGCGCCTCGACTCGCCGTGCGGCGTAGCTCGGATCGTGACCCATCATCATCACCGGCGGCGTGTCGAAGCCGTCGATCAGCAGACCCGTCTCTTCATTGATCGACAGGTTGAACGGGCCAAGGACGCGTCGCTTGCCGCGAGCCGCCAGCCAGCCCTCGGCGGCAACGAACAGGGCGCCAAACACCTCGGCATCGTCTTCGGCGGCAATCATCCCGAAGTGACCCACATCGGGGTCGGTCACCAGCGTGTCGATCTGCGCGCTGATGCGCCCGACGTCGCGACCGTCTCGACGCGCCAGCCAGAACTGCGTCGTGGCGTGCTGGAAATAAGGGTTCTTGGCCGGAGACAGCGCTTCTCGGCGTTCCAGCATGAGCGGTGGAACGTAGTTCGCGTCGGCCTTGTACAGCCGCACCGGCAACTCGATGAATCGATCGAGTTCGGCAGCCGTTGACACCGCGATGATGTCGATCGTGCTCATCAGGCCACCGGCCGCACGCGTTCGCGAACGCAAAACCCCAGCCATACGGTGCGCACGCTGTGCCAGGCGCAGGTGATCCCCTGCCAGGCGGTGATCACGTAAAGCCCGGCAGCACCAAAGCCCAAAAGCACGCCCACAGCCATGATGGTCATGGTGATGTTGCGCCTGGCGATGAAGCTGCGCACGGTGCCGTCGAGCCGCGTCGCCGCATGCAGCCCGAAGCCCAGACGGTACTTGGCGATGCCGAGCACGATGCGGTCGGCCACGTAGAAGACGATCAACCACACCGCCGCCTGATACAGCGGATCTTCAAAGCTGCGAGCGCCCAGGCCCCACGCAAAGGCGAAGTACCAGAACGGCGGATGCACGATGTCGAGCCCGTGGTCGAGCACGTTGCCGATCTTCGAATCGGTCAGCGTCAGCCGGGCCACCTTGCCGTCAACGCTGTCGAGCACGCTCATGGCATAGGCGCAGATGAAGCCGGCCAGAAAGTCACCGTTCGCAAACAGCGGCACCGCGGCAAAGGTCAGCACGATCGACAAGATGGTCACCGCATTGGGATGAATGCCCCAGCGCGTGCAAAGCTGCACCAGCGGCCACACCAGCGGCGGATACACATAGCGCGTGAGCAGGTCCGTCGAGCCCTTGTAGTTGTCCCAGAACATCTGACGCTCGAGGCGGCGGCGCTCGGCGGCATCATTGACGGCAAAGATCCAATACGGAATCGAGCGTCGCAGCTTGTCCATGAAGGCCGGAAACTCCTGCTCATCGACCCGCGAGATGCGCCCTGCGGCAATCAGCGCGTCGGCCACCTCGCACAGGCTGTCGGATTCAGGCGGGATGGCATCGACGAGGTCTCTCTGCAGGCTCAAGGCCACCGCACGCCGTTCGCCTTCACCGCGCTCGGCCACACACGATGCGGTGCGGCTCTTGAGAAAGCCAATCAACCGCGGGTCGATCACGTTGCCACCGTCCACCGCCACCAGCGCGCCCTGCGCCAACGCCTTGCGCAAACGCACGCCCAGCTTCGCGGCGTCGGCATCGGTGCTCGCACCGGGCCAGACCTGGGGTGTCGCGTCAGTCCCCGACAAGACGACCGGCGTGTCAGCAATGAACTTGCGCGCGCTGCGCCGCAGACGTTCGATGGGCGGCAGGCTGAAAAGGCTCTGGGCTCGCTGGTCCGCCGTGTCGATCCACAGCTTCATGGGCGCTCGCACCAGACCACTCTGGCCAGACCGATGGTGGCAAACAGCAAGGGCGCTGCAATCGCCGTGGCCAGTGGAGGGAACTGACCGCTCGACCCCAGCGCGGCCACGATGCCATCGCAAAGCAAAAACGCCAGACCCAGCATCAGCGCGACCACCATGCCGCCCCCGCCGCCCCCGCCTCGCGAGAGCGTGGAGGCCGTGGGCAACGCCAGCAGCAGCATGATGAACACGCCCAGCGGCGCCGTGAACGAACGGTACAAAGCGGTTTGGTAGTAACTCAGCGGTTGCGATCCGGGGCGGGCGCCGGCGATCACCTCGGCAATCATCATAGTAGACAGGTAGGGCCGCGCGAGGCTCAGGCGCAGCACCTCATCGGGCTGCAAATTGTTCTGCCACGTGCGCGCATCCTCGTGGACCTGACGCAATCCGCCGGCCTCGAGGTGCAGCTCTGTCACGTCCTCAAGTTGCCACGCCTGACCGTCCCAACGAGCGACAGCCGCGCGAAGCCGTGTGCTCAACTGCCCATCGCGCTTTTCGTACAGGCGCACGCCGCGCAACTCGCGGCCATCGGGGCTGAAGGCCTCGATCAACACCGGCCCGCCATTGGTGTTCGCCCACAGCGGTTTGCGTTCGTCCTCGGCCGGCGCGTTGGCGTTCCACCATTGCTTGAACTCGATCTCGACCCGGGGCAAGACCCACTGCTGCAAGACCACCTGCAAGCCCGCAAAAGCGATCAGCACGGGCAGCAAGTAGCCGAGCATGCGCATCAGGCTCACGCCGCTCGAGCGCATGGCCGTGATCTCGAGCCCGCGCGCCATCGTGTTCAACACGGTCATCGACCCGAGCAGCACCGCCAGCGGCAGCGCCAACCCCAACTCGGCCGGCAGCCGCAGCACCGCGTAGTAAAGCAGGCCGCCAACGCCCTGCCCGCGCTCCAGGATTTCGGTGGTGACATCGAGCAGCTCGAGCATCTGCATCATGGCGGTGAGCACCGCCAGCAAGGCAAGGATCTGCATCGCCACGCGGCGACGCAGGTAGATGGCCAGCCTCCCGTTCATGGCGCGCTTCGCGCAAGCTGTTTGGAGCGCGAGCGATCGATCCAGTTCTCGATGGCCACCACCGCACGCAAGACGGGGTTGTCACCCGGCCAGGCCAGGCTGCTGCGGAAGATCCAGACGCTGAGCGCGGCAAACGCGACGAAGGGCGTCCAGACCGCCCATGCGGCGGGCAGACGACCGGTGTCTCCCAGGCTCTCGCCAAACTGCAGCGAGTGATCGATGGCCAGCAAGGCCAGCACGCCGAAGACCACCCCGGGCGTGCGCCGCCCGCGCTTGGACGCCATGCCCAGCGGCAAGGCGAGCAGCGGCAGGAAGGGGAATATCAGCGCGCGCGCCAGACGGCCGTGGAACTCGGCGGCCGGCTTGGTCTGACCTTCTTCTGTCTGCATGTTCTGCCAGAGTTCAGACAGCGTTCTCTCACGCACCGATTCACCCCGGTCGGCCATGGGTGTCGAAGCGGGTGACAGATCGCGCCCGGAAAACCCGCTCTCGAAGCGAGAGACCGTGACCGACGCGCCGCTGGTGGCCGTGGCCTCGCGAACCTTCACGATCTGTCCGTCTTCGAGATGCAATTGCAGCCCCTCGGGCGTGGGCACGATGCGGCCCTTGGCTGCGGTCAGGATCTCTTCTCGGCCCGCGCCTCGGTGTTCGACGAACACGCCGCGCAGATCCCGGCCATCGCCTTCGATCACATCGGCGGTGAAGGTCAAGCCCTGGCCGATGTCGATGAAATGGTTTTCTTCAACCCGGGCATCCCAGCCGGTTTGCGCCACCCGGTTCACCGCCACGTGATAGCCGTAGCGCGCGAGCGGCTGCAACTGCCCGTACAGGTAGATGCTGAACGTGCCCAGCATGATCGCCAGCATGAAGTAAGGCGCGGCAATGCGGGCGATCGATCTGCCGGACACCAGCATCACGTCAAGCTCGTTGTCGTCGCACATGCGCGCGGCCGCCATGAACATCGCGGCGGTGAACGCCATCGGCAGCGCCAGGCCCAGGTAGTGCGGCACCAGCATGGACGCCATGAACAACACGCTCGATGGCGGAGCGCCAGCGGCAGCCGCCAGATCGAACAGTCGCAGCAAGCGCTCGAGCAGTTGCGCCATCAGCAGCGCCAGCAGCGACAGCGCCAGTGGGCCGGCGACCAGACGCAAGGCGTATCGGTCGAGTCGATCCAGCGACAGCCAGGGTATCAAGGCGCGCGGTCCTCGGCGGCACACACAGCCCACGCATCGCGCAGCCGCGCGAGCAGCGCAGCGCTCGTGGCTTCATCCAGCAAAACAGCCGCATCGAGCACCGGCAGCCCGGGCCATCCCGCATCGGCAAACTCGACGCCGGCAAAACTGCGCGTGGACTGATAGCGCGGAATCACGTGCATGTGGACGTCGGGGTCGACCATCATCAGCATCAGGTAGTTGATGCGCTCGAAGGCCACAACCTCGCGCAAGGTCGCCTCGATCAGGCCGATGAGCTGGCGCATTTCGGCATAGCCCTGCGCGCTCACGTCGGCAAAGGAGCGCACCGGCTCGCGGCACACCAGCACCAGCGAGCCGAAGGTGGGCTGCCTGGGCCTGAGCAGCACGGTCCAGCAGTCGGTCTGCGCGACACGCTGTGCGGGATCGCCAAACTTGATCTCGGTCGCGTTGGACATGGGCTACCCCGTGGTGTTTCTGGCCGGTGGATTATCCCCGTCGGACTTGGCCGCGCCCCTGGGCAGACACAGCTCGTAGACCACGTCGTCCTCGAAGGAATGCGACTCGACCGACCAGCGCCGCACCTGGACTTCCATGCGGCGCTCACCGTGAGCGTCGATCAGCCGCAGGCGATGCCAGCGCGCGCCCTGATCCTTGGGGTTGGGCAACGCAGACGACGAGGGCACGCAGATGCACGGGATGGGCTCGAGCGGCCCGGCGATCGCATCCAGCCGCGCATCGCGGGCATGCCCGTGCAGCACGAGTTCGGCGCCTGCGCGTTGGAGCACAGCGCGCAGCGCCGGGCCATCGGCCAGTGCCTTGCGCCAGCCGATGGCACCCGCGGCGGCGGGGTGGTGGAGCAAGACGATGCGCACGCGGGCGGCCTGGCCTTCGGCCATGAGCACTTGCTCGAGCCGCGCGAGCTGTTGCGGCCCCAGACAACCCCGCGCGAGCAGCGGCGCGGTGGGCAACGCCGAATTCAGGCCGATGACGGCCATGTCGCCCACGCGATGAACATAGGGCCAGCCGTCGCCCCTCAGCCGGGTCCAGGGCGCCCACAGGTCGCTGCCTTCACCCGCAGGCACGCTCACCAGTGCGTCGTGGTTGCCGGGGACCAGGCTGATGCGCTCGGCCGGTGCCAGTGCGGCGAGCCAGTTGGCAGCCTGCCTAAATTCGCCGGGCAACGAAAAGTTGGTGATGTCACCGGTGAGCAGCACATGGTCGACAGCGTGATCGCGCAGATCCTGGCTGAGTGCCGCGAGCACGTCGCCACTTTGCAGATGACGCCGACGGCGCCAGGACCACACGCTCAGCTGTCGCTTCGAAAAATGCTGCCTCAGCGACAGCTGCGGCTCGAAGGGCAGATGCAGGTCAGAGACGTGGGCAAGCGTCAGGACGGCCATCGATAATGACCGGCTGCTGTTTTGACGCCAGTGCCTTGGATAACCACCCTTCGATGATGCCAAAGAAACCTTTGCCTGCGGGCTGCGGGCGGCGCCCATGAGCGCCGCAGAAGTGCCCCAGCGGCAGCTCTCAGGCGTCATCGTGGGCCACTCGCCTTTGCGGGTGTGGGCTTTGCCGTCGGAAGTGCGACTGCAAAGACAGCTGACCCGGGTCGGCGCGGTGGATGACAGCTCGGCAACGCAACGACTGGTGCTGTTGCGTGCCGACTGGGTCTATGACGACGCGCTGGTTCGAGGACTCGCTCGCTCACACGACGACGTGGCTCTGGTGGCCGACGATGGCGCGGTGGTTGCGATAGGCATGGCGGCAACAACCGCACGCGCGACGAACGCCGCAGCGCTGCTCGCCAACGGCCAGGCACCCGATGGGGCTCGCCGCGTCACGGCCGCGCAACTGGCAGACGGCTACAACGACGCGCTGCGCAAGCGCGAGCCGCCTTACCTGATGCCGCTCAACGAAGCCGATCTGCAGGCCATTGAGCGGCGCATCTTTGCGGGCTCGTACAAGGGCGTGACGGATCTGGTCACGCTGTATGTATGGCCTGCGCCGGCGCGCTGGGTCACCCGCGTGTGCGCCAACAACGGCATCACGCCCAATCAGGTCACCTCGGCCAGCCTGGTGCTGGTGTGCGCGGCGATGTGGCTGTTCTGGACGGGCCACTTCGGCTGGGGCATGCTGGCAGCGTGGGTGATGACCTTCCTCGACACCGTCGACGGCAAGCTGGCTCGGGTCACGCTGCAGTCGTCGCCATGGGGCAATGTGTTCGACCACTCGATCGATCTGATCCACCCACCGTTTTGGTGGTGGGCCTGGATCGTCGGCCTGCCGGCGGCCGGCTTTGCCTACGAATACGCGTCGGCGGCCCTGACGGTGATCGTCGCCGGTTACGTGCTGCAGCGCATCGAAGAAGGCATCTTCATGGCCTGCTTCAAGATGGACATGCACGTGTGGCAGCGCTTTGACAGCCGCCTGCGTCTGATCACCGCCAGGCGCAACCCCAACCTGCTGATCCTCAGCGCATCGCTGCTCGTCGGCCGCCCCGACGTGGGCATCAGCGTGGTCGCGATCTGGACGGCGGTGTGTCTGGTGCTGCACGCGCTGCGCATCGTGCAGGCGGCGTTCGCACGCCGCCATGGTCCGCTGCGGTCCTGGCTGGCGACATGAACGACGAGCCGCTGCGCCGCATCGTCGACGAGGAGATGCGACGCAGCGTGCCGGCTGCCGTCAGCGCGCTCGCCGCGCAACTCGCGGCCCGCGCCCAGGGCAAGGCGGCTGCGGTGCTGTTCTACGGATCGAACCTGCGCGATGCACGGCTCGATGGCGTGCTCGATTTCTACATCCTGCTCGACCGCGTGGGTGCCTGGCCCGGCTCGCGACTGGCCGCGCTGGCCAACCGGATGCTGCCGCCCAATGTCGGGTATTTCGAAGGCGAAGTCGCCGGCCAGACGCTGCGCGCCAAATACGCGCTGTTGAGCGTGTCGCAGTTCCGCCGGGGCATGTCGCACCACTCGCTCGACACCACGCTGTGGGCGCGCTTTTCGCAACCCTGTTGCCTTGCGTGGGTGCGCAGCGAGCCCGACCGTGCGGCCGCCGTCGACTCGGTGCGCGAGGCTGTGATGACCGCTGCGCGCTGGGCCGCCGCTCTCGGCCCCGAGCGTGGCGATGCACTCGCCTACTGGAGGGCGCTGTTTGCCAGCACCTATGGCGCCGAGCTCAGGGTGGAAAAAGGCGGCCGCGGGCATGATCTGGTCGCGCGCGACGCCGACCGTTACGCGCAGCTGCTGCCCGAGGCCTGGCATGCCGCCGGGATTGAATTCGATCGCACCGATGACGCGCTGCTCACACCACGCATGACGCCGTCTTCACGCGAGAAGGCCAAACGCCGCTGGGCTGTGCGCGTGCGGCTGGGCAAACCGCTGAACATCCTTCGGCTGATCAAGGCCGCCTTCACCTTCGATGGCGCCATGGACTACGTGGTGTGGAAGGTCGAGCGGCACTCAGGCGTGCGGCCCGAGGTCACCGACTGGCAGCGTCGCCATCCGCTGCTGGCCGCACCGGGGCTTTACTGGCGGCTGCGCAAGTTGAAGGTATTGGGCTGAGGCTCGGCAGACCGCGCCTCAGATCTTTGGATTGGGGTGCATCCCGAAGAAGCTGCGAAGCCGGTCGGTGCGCCTGAGCAGCCAAGTCTTGGGCGTGTTCTGCACGTAATACGTCAGCATGATGGAGCGGCGCTCACCATCGGCCTGGGTGGTTTGTGCGGCGCTGTGCCAGCTTTCCAGTTCCTGAACCGGAAACGCATAACCACTGGCAGGCAGGAACTCCATCTGACGCGTGCGCAAAGCCGCCTCGCCATCTCGGCCCTCATGAAAGATGGTGCCGATGCCCTTTTGCGACTCGTCGTCTGGCAGATAAAACTGCACGGTGATGGCTTTCTTCAGCACATCGCTGTGAATGCCAATGCGGTAGCCGGGCATGTCGCGCACGATGATGGGAATCGGATAGAAATTCAGCTGTGCGATGGGGCAACCAAACCTCGCTTCCAGAGCACGCCGAAACTTGCGCTTGAAGACTTCCTGCAGTTCACGCGAAGACAGCAGCCGAGCCAGCGGCAACCAGCATTCACGCACCTTGGCCGGCAACGACCGGAGTTGCTCGGGATACAGATACAAGCGCAGACGGGTGCTGCTGCCATCGGGGCGCAACGCATCTCGATGGCGCAGTTCATGAAACCGCTCGACGGCCGGAAGACTGGCCAGCAACTGCCGATAAAAGTCTGCTGGGAAAAGGTCGCGAAGGCAGACGTGATCGAACGGATGGGTTTCGAGCGCACTGGCGTCTATGCGTGCGATGAAGCCAGCCTCATCCAGAGCTGTCGGCGTTGCCAGTGTCATTTTTTCGATCTGTTCAGACATGTTTGAAAACTCCGTGGTCAGGACTGCGACTGCGCCAACTGCGAACGTGCAGCAGCCATCACTTCGTCGACGGTGATACGGCTCAGATGTTCCAGGCAGTGCGGACACATTCCAAAGCGAGTGCCGCAGGCGTAAGTGGCTCCACCGGTCAACTGTGTATGGAAGTCATAGCCGGTGATCAACGGCGAAGTGAACCCACCATAAACCACCACCGCACGCGTACCGACGGCAGCAGCCGCATGATGCAACCCGCCTTCGGGTCCGATGTACAGGCGCGCGGCCTTCAAGTACGCCATCGATTCGCGAAACGACCGCGGGCGAATCTGCTGCACCCCTTCCAGCGCAGGACTGTTGGGCGCGCTGATCTGATAAACCGCCATGTCCTTAGACAGCTGCCGGGCCAATTCAGCGAAGCGCTCCACCGGCCATTGCTTGGAGGCCGGTGCGCTCGGCTTGATGAAAGGCTCGATCGCGACAAAAGGTGTGGCTGCCCACTGCGCCGCCAGGGCATCTTCCTCAGGCTTGAGCTTGATGGGTGCCGGTTTGGCACGGTAGCTAAGGTCGTAAAGGTAGCGACCGAGCAGCCGCGTGGGCTTGAGGCCCACGTACTTCAGATACCAGCGCCAGCCCAGTTCAGCACGAATCCCGGCATAGTCGATGTAGGGCCGGTGGTGCAGATGGCTGTAAACCCAAGCCACATCCTCTCCTCGGGCCACGTCGGCAGAGCTTGCGAGAAAGTCGAGGCCCCAGGAAAGATCGGGCTGGCTGTCGTCCACACGACGGCCGTCGCCGATCGCCACCCGACGCTTGCGTGGGTCGGACAGATGCAGTGCCCACGCATCTCCGAGCGCCATCAGGCGGTCTCCATAGCTCATGGGTTGTCTCGATTCATATGGCGGCTTGTTCAAGAAAATGACTGGCTGGCCTGGCCAGAAGGCCCCGATGTTCAGGCGTGACCGGGATCAGCAGCAGGGGCGAGTTTTTAGCACGCAGCAAAGCCTGACTGACGCGCGAACCCGATCGTGCGAGGCCCACCATCACCAGCGAGGCAACCACTTCGCCGATCGGTACCACGCCACCGCATCGGCAAAGCCGGCATCCAAATCGAGTTGTGCGCTCCAGCCGGGCGGCTGCGCGAGTTCGGCGGGCGACACCGACCAGTCGGGATGACGCAGTTCACGCAGCTTTTGCGAGCTGAGCATGCTGGCCACACCCATCGCGCGCGCGAGATCTCCGACGAGTGCGACACCGCCGAGCAGGGGCTGCGGCACCCTGAAAAATCTCGGATCGGAGTTGCCGACAGCGCGAGCCGCGGTGCCCAGCAGTTCGTCCCAGCGGTAGCCCTCGGGGCGGCCGTCGGCACCCGCGAGCACCTGGCCGCACGGCTTGCTGGCCGCCAGCGCCACGATCAACCGCGCCAGATCGTGCACATGCATCATCGCCAGGCGCGACTCGGGCCCACCGAGCAGCGGCACCCTGGCTCCACGCGCAAGTTGAAAGAAAAGCAGGGTTTCGCGATCGCCCGGCCCGTAGACCGCCGGCGGTCGCAGCACGGTCACACGCGGGCCCAGGGTGTCGAGCACCGCACTCTCGCCCGCTCGCTTGCTGGCCGCATAGTCGGACAGCGTGGGTTCACGTGCAGCCAGACTCGACACCAGCATGAAGTGCGCTTGTGGCGCGCTGCGCCCGACGGTGCGAGCCAGCGTGCCGGCGGCCTCGCAATTGACGCTGAAGAACTGTTCCCGCCTTGCTGCCTTGATCAGCCCGGCCACATGAATAACCGCGTCCACGCCTTCAACCAGACGCGACAAGGCGGCTTCGTCGGCCAGCGCTCCGGCGACCACCTGCAGCCCCAAGCCGCGCCACTGCGGCACGTCGGGTTCGCGCCGCAGCAGCAGTCGAATACGCCAGCCGGCGCGCGCCAGCGCGACCACGAGATGCCGGCCGATGAAGCCGGTGGCGCCGGTCACTGCGACCAGCGGCGCGCGGCCCAAATCCGATGCCATGTTCATGCCGCTCGCGGGTCGTTGCCCAGCAAACCGGCCACACGCGCCAGCGTCGCCTGGCGTTCGCGCGCAGCCAACTCCAGCGGGCGGCCGGAGGCGCCAAAGACGCCCGCATCTTCCAATGCACGGTGTAAGAGCCCGAGATCGCGAACCGACGACAGCAGCCCGAGATCGACCGCCGCCTCGAAGCTTCGCGCCACCATGGCCGTGGGGTTGCGATCGGCCGCAGCACGCCAGGCCGCTGCCAACCGCCATCGCCAATCGGGCTTCACGGGAAGCTTGAACGGTGTGACCGGCCGACCCGTGAGCAGCGCTTCGGTCAGCATCGACGCGCTGTCCGCAGTGACGATGAAGCCATCGGCCACGCCCAGCAGCGTGGCGTAGAGCCTTTGGCCGTCGCGCCAGCGCGAAATGTGCGCGGGCACTTCGATTGCTTGCTCAAGCACCGTCATCGCCGCATCGGGCGTGCGCGGACTGTCGAGCACCCAGGCCGTGCCCCCGACCTCACGCACCCGCGCATTCACGACGCTGGCCAACGAGGCAGCTGCGGCCTGGCTGAGTTCATACGGTCGGCTGTTGCCACCGACCAGCACCACCGTCCAAGGGCGGGGCAGTTGCGCCGCGCTGTCTGGCAGGGCGTTGCCGGCCGGCCGTTCGCTCACAGGCGGCAGCAGGGGCATCAGGTTGCACACGACGTTGGGCCGCTGCGGCAACGCATATTGGGGCGTGGTGATGACCAGATCGAACCAGGACAAGGGCGCCCACGGCCGGTTGACATGGACCAGCCGGGTGCGACCGAGCGACTGCCGGCGTATCCACCGGGCGGCAGGCACGCTTTTGCGCCCGGCAGCCAACACCATGCGGGGCCAGGGCGGGACCAGCGGCGCCTGACTTGTCCAGCTCAGACGGCCAGCGCCCAGGATCGCCGGGGCCAGCGTGGCAGCCGGGTTGAAGCTCAACGGAATCGTTCGAAACGGCACGTTCAGCGCGTTGGCGATGGACAGCAGTTGCTGGTTGTCGCCGTGGCGCGTGCCCAGCAATACCCACAGTGCCTCATGACCCGTGTCGCTTTGCATGGCCTGGAAATCGGGCATCACGCCACAAGGTCGGACGCCAAAGGCCGCTTGCACCACCGCCGGTGATGCCAGCTCCACAGTTGCGGCGCCTGCAATATCTGGCGCTCGGTCATGGCGACCAGCGTTTGCACGTCGGACTCGAGCGATCCCTGGCCCAGCGGCACCGGCGGCTCGATGCTGAATTTCCACTTCGGTGTGGCGGCCGTCGTAGCCAGTGGCAACACCGGTGCTCGCGATGCCCGGGCCAGTTGGGCCGGGCCGGCGGGCATGGCCATGTCCTTGCCGAGAAATCGTTGCATCTGGCCGTCTTCGGCACGTTTGACGCCCTGGTCGAGCATCACGAAGACGACGCGACCTTGCTTGAGCGCCGAGAGCATTTGCGCATAGGCGCGAATGCCGGCATTGGCCAGGATGCCCTGGATGCCATACAGCTCGAAGCCGCTTTGCAAAAAGCCGGCCGACATCATGCGTGCCTCGCGGTAGACGACGCTGACCGCCCAGCCGGCTTTGGCCAGGCGCACCGGCACCAGCGCCGCATTGCCCATGTGGGTGGCCAGCAAGATGGCACCGCGCCCCGCCGTCATCGCCGCGCGCAGGTGCTCGAGGCCGTCGAGCTCGCACATCGCGGCGAGTTCGTCATCGTCGTGGCGGTGGTCGAACATCGACACGATCTCGAGCACCGCGCCGTTGTTGACCCGATAGGCCTCGCGCAGCAGCGCGGGCACCGAAGGGTCGTCGCTGCTGCGGCCCAGCGCCACGGCCACTTCGCGCTGCATGCGCAGCCGCTGCGGCCTGGCCAGATGAAACTGCAATTCGCCCAGCCAGTTGCCTATCGTGCGAGCGCGCGCCAAGCCAGCCAGCCGCAGCAACCGGCGCAGACTCACGAACGTGAACCGACGCCGCGCGCGCCGAAATCGCAGACTCAGCTTCATGCTTGCTGGTCGAGGCTGGCAGCCTCTTCGCGCGTGGGCATCAGGCTGACGTGACCGTCGGCGAGCCGATAGATGCGATCAGCCGCTTGCATCAGCAGGTCTTGGTGGGCAACGGCCAGGATGGTCAGGCGGCCCTTGAGGTGCTTGACCGTCTCGATCACGGCCATCTGGGCCTCGGGGTCGAGGTGGCTGGTGGCCTCGTCCAGGATGAGCAACCGTGGCTCGTGCACCAGCGCGCGCGCGATCGCCAGGCGTTGTCGCTGGCCGCCGGACAGGCGCGAGCCGCCCTCACCCACGCGCGTGTTCAAGCCCTCGGGCATGGCCTCGACGAAGTCGAGCGCATCGGCAGCGCGCAAGGCGGCGCGGATGCGGTCTTCGTCCAGACCCACCTCGCCCAGCGTCACGTTGTAGGCCACCGATTCGTCGACCATCACCGACTCCTGCGGCACGTAGCCGATCTGCCTTCGCCACTGGCGCAGGTCCAGATCACGCAGCGGCACCCCGTCGACGAGGATCTG
>CAMCNE010000046.1 GCA_945875935.1 Bordetella parapertussis | reverse complement strand
GTGAGCGGTGTGGCGGCCATGCTGCCGCGCATCCGGCAGCATGTGCATGTGCCAGTGGGTGTGGGCTTTGGCATCCGCGATGCGGCCACCGCGCGTGCCGTGGCGGCGCTTTGCGATGCGGTGGTCATTGGCTCAGCGCTGGTGCAGTTGCTCGAAGTCCAGACACCCGATGCGGCGCCTGCCGCGGCGGGCCGGTTCATCGCCGAGATCCGTGTGGCCCTTGACGCTGTGGAGGTTGCGACCGCATGAGCTGGCTCGAAAAACTGCTGCCCACCAAGATCCAGCAGACCGACCCCAGCGAGCGCCGCACGGTGCCCGAGGGTCTGTGGATCAAGTGCCCGTCATGCGAGACGGTGCTCTACAAGACCGACCTCGAGCAAAACATCAATGTGTGTCCCCAGTGCGGCCACCATCACCGCATCGGCGCGCGAGCGCGCCTTGACGCCTTTCTCGACCCCGAGGGCCGCTACGAGATCGGCCAGGAGATCGTGCCCGTCGATGCGCTGAAGTTCAAGGACAGCAAGAAGTACCCCGAGCGCCTGAAAGAAGCCCTCGAGAACACTGGCGAGACCGATGCGCTGATCGTTTTTGGCGGTGCGATCCACACCCTGCCGGTGGTGGCGGCGTGCTTCGAGTTCCAGTTCATGGGCGGCTCGATGGGTTCGGTGGTGGGTGAGCGTTTTGTGCGCGGGGTCGAGACCGCCGTGCAGCAAAAGACCGCCTTCATCAGCTTCACCGCCACCGGCGGCGCCCGCATGCAAGAAGGCCTGCTGAGCCTGATGCAAATGGCCAAGACCAACGCCGCGCTCACGCGTTTGGCCAAGGCGGGCCTGCCTTACATCAGCGTGCTGACCGATCCCACGATGGGCGGTGTGTCCGCCAGCTTCGCCTTCATGGGTGATGTGGTGATCGCCGAGCCCAAGGCCTTGATCGGCTTTGCCGGGCCGCGCGTGATCGAAAACACCGTGCGCGAGAAACTGCCCGAGGGCTTCCAGCGCGCTGAATTTCTGCTGCACACCGGTGCGATCGACATGATCGTTGACCGTCGCGAGCTGCGCACTTCGATTGCGCGAATGATCGCCATCTTGCAGCGGCAAAGCGCCGACGCGCTGGCCTGATCGCGCTTGACATCACTGCCCACCACGCTGGCCGGCTGGCTGGCCCGCTGCGAGCAACTGCACCCCACGGAAATCGACATGGGCCTGCAGCGTGTCGAGCAGGTTCGTGCCCGTTTGGGCCTGAGTTTCAACGTGCCCCTGGTGGCCGTGGCCGGCACCAACGGCAAGGGCTCGACCTGCGCCATGCTCGAGTCGATCGCCTTGCACGCCGGCTATCGGGTGGGCTTGTATTCGAAGCCACATCTGGTGCACTTCGAAGAACGCTGCCGGGTGAACGGCTCGATGGTGAGCCAGACGGCCTTGCTTGAACACTTCGAGGCCGTCGAGGCGGCCCGTGGCGACATCAGCCTGACCTACTTCGAATTCACCACACTGGCCATCGCACGGCTGTTGTCGCTGGAGCCGCTCGATCTGGTCATCCTCGAAGTCGGTCTGGGCGGGCGGCTCGATGCGGTCAACGTGTTCGATGCCGACTGCGCCGTGATCACCAGCATCGACCTCGACCACACCGAGTTTCTTGGTCCCGATCGCGAGTCCATCGGCCGCGAGAAGGCCGGCATCATGAGGGCGGGGCGGCCGGCGATCGTGAGCGATCCCTTGCCGCCGCAAAGCGTGCTCGAGCAAGCCGCTGCGGTGGGCGCTGAACTGTGGCGCTTCGGCGTCGATTTCAACCACGCCGGCGACAAACAGCAATGGGGTTGGGCAGGGCGCCGCAAGCGCTTCAACGGCTTGGCCTATCCGGGGCTGCGCGGCGCCAATCAGCTCAACAACGCGTCGGGTGCGCTGGCGGCGTTCGAGTCGCTGGGCGATCGCCTACCCATCACGGCGCAGTCGGTGCGTCAGGGCTTTGCCACGCTGGACCTGCCGGGGCGCTTTCAGATCGTTCCCGGCCAGCCCACGCTGGTGCTCGATGTGGCGCACAACCCGCACGCGGTGGCCGCCTTGGCACAGAACCTGGATCACATGGGGTTCCATCCGCGCACCCATGTTGTGTTCGGCGCCATGCACGACAAGGACCTCGCAGCCATCTTTCGCCGCATGGCACCCATCGTCGATTCATGGTGCTTCACCGACCTGCCATCGCCTCGAGCCGCCACGGCGCAGCAGCTCAAGTTCTTGCACGAGACGCTCTCCTTGAAGGGCCCTGGTCCGCTGACCGTTTCGACCCATTCCTCCCCTGAGCAAGCGCTCAGCCAAGCGCTCTTGCACTCAGACCCGACAGATAGAATCGTCGTGTTCGGGTCTTTCCTGACGGTGGGTGGGGTGCTAAAGCACGGTGTGCCCCGTCTGGGCAGCGCGCACGGCGCCTGAGGCGTCATGCAGGTGCCCGCTGAGACCGCGGGGCTTGTTGCCGCGAAGATCACCTCAGGCCTCTCCCACTTCACTGGCGACGCCCTTCACTCATGGCCCTGTCGAGTCTTTTCAAACGCAAGGCGCAAGCCGACTCCGATGCACCGACGGCTGCCGCCACCCCGGTTGACGGAGTGCAAAAGATTCGCATCCGCACCCGTCAGCGTCTCATCGGCGCGGTGGTTCTGGTCACCCTGGGCGTGATCGGTTTTCCCTTGCTGTTCGAGTCGCAGCCGCGGCCAATCCCCGTTGACATACCGATCGAGGTTCCACCGCAGGACAATTCGCCCGCGCTGGTGCTTCCGGCGCCCAAGCCAGACAGCGCCAAAGCCCCGCTCGATCCTTCGGTCACAGCTGACGAAACCGTGATCGGGACCGCGCCTGCGAAGGAGCCTTCATCGCCAGCCGTTGCCTCGCCGGTTTCGGCGTCCGAACCCGCTGAAGCTGCCAGCGTTGCACCTTCATCCAAGCCCGTGGCGGCGTCACCCGCTGCATCGGCCGAGCGCACCGCGGCCGTGGTGGCCAAGCCTGCATCACAGAGCGCGTCGCAGTCTGCTGCCGAGCCCAGATTCGTGGTCCAGGTGGGAGCCTTTGCCGACCCGGCCTCGGCACGCGACATCCGGCTCAAGCTCGAAAAGCTCGGCCTGAAGACCTATGCCCAGACTGTCGAGACCGGCGCTGGCAAGCGCACCCGCGTGCGCATCGGCCCGTTTCCCAACCGCGCCGAAGCAGACAAGGCCGCCGCCCGCGTGCGCGAGGCCGGTGTCGCACCTGCGGTCCTCAAGCTTTGAGCCGATTCGAGCCAGGCCGCTGCGTGATCGAACGCAGCGCATGAAGGCATCCCATGCCAAGCGTCTGGAACGGGTTCGATGTGGCGATGCTGGTGGTGCTGGTGCTGTCGACGGCCGTTGGCGTGTGGCGCGGGTTGGTGTTCGAGCTGATGTCTTTGCTGGGCTGGTTCGTGGCCTATTTCGCTGCACAGTGGGCGACCGTGATGGTGGCGCCTTACGTGCCGGTGGGCGCGCCCGGATCGCCGCTCAATCACGCGGCAGCCTTTGCGCTGACATTTCTGTGCGCGCTGGTGGTCTGGGCGCTGCTGTCACGGCTGCTCAAGGCATTGGTTCATGCCACGCTGCTGGGGGGGCTGGACCGACTGCTGGGCGGCGTCTTTGGCGCGTTGCGAGGTCTGGTGCTGTTGCTCGCGCTGGCGGCCGTGGTGACTCGCACGCCCTGGGCCGAATCACCCGCGTGGCAGGAGTCCATCGGTGCTGCGTTCTTGAAGGTGTTGCTGAGCGGCCTCGCGCCCACATTGCCCGCTCAGATCGGCTTTGGCGCATGAGCTCGCACCTGCCCGGGCTGACAATCGGATGTATCGCGCCGGTCATCGGCCAGCGCTGAGTTTTCACAGGAGACGGATGACATGTGCGGCATCGTTGGAGTGATATCGAAGGCACCGGTCAACCAGCTCATCTATGACGCCTTGCTGCTCTTGCAGCACCGCGGACAGGACGCCGCAGGCATCGTCACGATGCAGGACTCGCGCTGCTTCATGCACAAGGCCAGAGGCATGGTGCGTGACGTGTTTCGCACCCGCAACATGCGCAACCTGCCAGGCAACGTGGGCCTGGGCCAGGTGCGCTATCCGACGGCCGGCAATGCCTTCAGCGAGGAAGAGGCGCAGCCGTTCTACGTCAACGCGCCTTTTGGCATCGTGCTGGTTCACAACGGTAACCTGACCAATGCGCCCATCCTCAAGGACGAACTGTCACGCATCGACCGTCGCCACATCAACACCGACAGCGATACCGAGGTGCTCATCAACATCCTTGCGCATGAGCTGGAGGCCGCCGCGCGCGACCGACCGTTGACGCCCGAGACCATCTTCAATGCGGTGGCCGCCGTGCACAAGCGCCTCAAGGGCTCATATGCCGTGGTGGCGCTGATTGCAGGATTCGGCTTGCTGGCATTTCGCGATCCGTACGGCATTCGGCCGCTGTGCTTCGGCGAGGGTGACACCCCCGAGGGCCGGCAGGTGATGGTGGCCAGCGAGTCGGTGGCACTCGAGGGCACGGGCCATGTGCTCACACGCGATGTGGCGCCCGGCGAGGCGATCTTCATCACGCCCGAGGGCCGGGTTCATGCGCGGCAGTGCGCCGAAAACCCCAGCCTGCATCCGTGCATGTTCGAGTACGTGTACCTGGCACGCCCCGATTCCGTCATTGACGGCATCTCGGTGTACCAGGCGCGTCTGAACATGGGCGAGACGCTGGCTCAACGGCTGATCTCGACCATGCCGCCCAGCGAGATCGATGTGGTGATCCCGATCCCCGAATCGAGCCGGCCTTCAGCGATGCAACTCGCCCAGAAGATAGGAAAACCCTATCGTGAGGGTTTCGTCAAGAACCGCTATGTGGGCCGCACTTTCATCATGCCGGGGCAGGGCGCGCGCAAGAAGTCCGTGCGTCAGAAACTCAACGCCATCGGCGTCGAGTTCAAAGGCCGCAACGTGCTGCTGGTTGATGACTCGATCGTGCGTGGCAACACCTCGAAAGAGATCGTTCAGATGGCGCGCGAGGCGGGGGCACGCAAGGTCTACATGGCCTCGGCGGCGCCGCCCGTGCGCTTTCCCAACGTCTATGGCATCGACATGCCGACCACGGATGAACTGGTGGCGCACGACCGCACCATGGAAGAAATCCGGCAGTTCATCGGTGCCGACGCGTTGATCTATCAGGACGTCAACGCGATGAAGCGCGTGGTCGGTGCACTCAACCCGGCGGTGCAGGGCTTCGAGGCCTCGTGCTTCGACGGCCAGTACATCACCGGCGACATCTCGGCGGCCGACTTCGATGCCATCGCCACGCAGCGGGCTTCACAGCGACCGGAAGAAGAGTCGCCCAACCGCTCGCGGCTGGCCCTGCAAGGCGAGGAGGAGCGCACCTGATGAGCACCAAGAAGACCATTCCGCGTGTGGCCTTGCCCAAGGGCGTGAGGCGAGACACGCTCGCCGTGCGCGAAGGCCTGCCGCGCAGCGTGTGGGGCGAGAACTCCGAGGCGCTGTTTCTGACCAGCAGCTTCGTGCAGCCCGACGCAGCTACCGCCGCGGCGCGCTTTGCCAACGAAGAAGAAGCCTTCATCTATTCGCGCTTCACCAACCCCACCGTGACCATGTTCGAGCGTCGGCTGGCCGCCCTGGAAGGCACCGAGGCCTGCATCGCCACCTCCAGCGGCATGTCGGCCATCCTGCTCACCGCCATGGCGGTGCTCCAGTCCGGTGACCACGTGATCTGCTCGCGCAGCGTCTTCGGCGCCACCATCGCCTTGCTGGGACGCGAATTTGCCAAGTTCGGCGTCGAGACCAGTTTCGTGTCGCAAACCGATGTGGCCGAGTGGCGCGCTGCGGTGCGGCCCACCACCCGGCTGCTGTTTGCCGAGTCGCCCACCAATCCGCTGACCGAGGTGTGCGACATCCGCGCGCTGGCTGATGTGGCGCGCGAGGCCAATGCGCTGCTCGCCGTCGACAACTGCTTTTGCACCCCCGCGCTGCAGCGGCCGGTCGAATATGGCGCCGATCTGATCATTCACTCGGGCACCAAATACCTCGATGGCCAAGGCCGCGTGGTGGCCGGTGCCGTGTGTGGCACCGAGCAGTTGATCAACGACAAGTTCGTGCCGGTGATGCGCAGCTCGGGCATGAGCTTGTCGCCCTTCAACGCCTGGGTGGTGCTCAAGGGGCTGGAGACGCTGTCGATCCGCATGGAAGCGCAAAGCCGACGCGCGCTGCAACTGGCCACCTGGCTTGAGCAGCATCCGCGCATCGAACGCGTGTTCTATCCCGGGCTGGCATCGCATCCGCAACATGCCCTGGCGATGGCGCAGCAGTCGGGCAGCGGTGGTGCCGTGCTGTCGTTCACCGTCAAGTCATCGCCTGCAGGTGATGCTGCCGCGCAGCGCAAGGCGGCCTTCCACGTGATCGACAGCACGCAGGTGTGTTCGATCACCGCCAACCTGGGCGACACCAAGACCACCATCACGCACCCGGCGAGCACCTCGCATGGCCGCTTGAGCGAGGAGCAGCGACAGGCCGCCGGCATCGCCCAGAACATGGTGCGTGTGGCAGCGGGGCTCGACGACGTCGAAGACCTCAAGACCGATCTGCTGCGCGGCCTGGACTCGCTGTGAATCTCACTTGACCTAAAGTTTCCGATGACCCGAAAAGTTCGCACCCGCATCGCACCGTCGCCCACGGGCTTTTTGCACCTGGGCACCGCCCGCACCGCGCTGTTCTCGTGGGCATTTGCGCGTCACCACGGCGGGGATTTCATCTTGCGGGTGGAAGACACCGACGAGGCCCGCTCCACGCAAGAGGCGGTCGATCAGATCATCGCGGCCATGAAGTGGCTCGAGCTCGATCACGACGAGGGCCCGTTCTTCCAGATGCAGCGCATCGAGCGTTACCGCGAGGTGATCGGCCAGATGCTCGAGGCCGGATCGGCCTATCTTTGCTACTGCTCGCCGGCCGAGGTCGATGCCATGCGCGAGGCCCAGCGCGCACGCGGCGAAAAGCCGCGCTACGACGGCCGCTGGCGTCCCGAACCCGGCAAGACATTGCCGGCGGTGCCCGAGGGCGTGCGGCCGGTGGTGCGCTTTCGCAATCCGGTCGACGGCGTTGTCACCTGGGTCGACATGGTCAAGGGGCCCATCACCATTTCGAACGCCGAGCTCGATGACCTTGTCATCGCCCGACCTTCGGTCGATGCGGACAGCGTCATCGGCACGCCGACCTACAACTTCTGCGTCGTGGTCGATGACTGGGACATGAACATCAGCCACGTGATCCGCGGCGATGACCACGTCAACAACACGCCGCGGCAGATCAACATCCTGCGCGCACTGGGCGCCGAATTGCCGGTGTACGGCCACGTGCCGATGATCCTCGGGCCCGATGGCGACAAGCTGTCCAAGCGCCATGGCGCGGTCAGCGTCACCCAGTACGAAGACGCCGGCTACTTGCCCGAGGCCATGATCAATTACCTGTCGCGCCTGGGCTGGAGCCATGGCGACGATGAGATCTTCAGCCGCGAGCAGCTGGTCGGCTGGTTCGATGGCCAGCATCTGGCCAAAAGCCCGGCGCAGTGGGATGCGGCCAAGCTCAACTGGGTCAACGCCCATTACCTGAAGGCGATGCCTGACGACGAGCTGGCGGGCCATGTGGCGTTGCGTTTCGCGTCGCGAGGCGTTGAGGTTGCGGCTGATGAACGCCTCGCGCGGATGTGCGCCGTGTTCAAGGACCGCTGCGCGACCACTGTCGAGTTGGCCGACTGGCTGACGATGTATTTCGTGCACATCGAGCCGAGGCAAGAAGACCTCGCGGCGCACGTCACCGAAACCATCAAGGCGGCCCTGGTCGATCTTCGTGGGCGCCTGTCAAACGTTGAGTGGTCGAAGGCCGCGCTGGGCGTTGCCATCAAGGACGTCATCACCGCACACGGCATCAAGATGCCGCAATTGGCGCATGCCGTTCGCGTGCTGGTTTGCGGCCGCGCGCAAACGCCGTCCATCGATGCGGTGCTTGAGCTTTTTCCTCGTGAAGTTGTGCTTCACAGGTTGCCTATCGGCTGAAAAACCGGGCTACACTCTCGGACTCGCTTGAACAGCGCGAACGTCATCAAAGAGGTTTTTTGGTGACGTTGTCCCAAGGGGTACCCGAGGTATCAAATGGGGGTATAGCTCAGCTGGGAGAGCGCTTGCATGGCATGCAAGAGGTCAGCGGTTCGATCCCGCTTACCTCCACCAAAGACTGGCAGTCAAAGGCTGATCCAAGGTGGCGCGCAGTTCAAGATGTGGCGAAGACATGTCCCCTTCGTCTAGAGGCCTAGGACACCACCCTTTCACGGTGATTACAGGGGTTCGAATCCCCTAGGGGACGCCAAGTTTGGCGGGGCTTGCAGAGCAATCTGGAAACCCGCTGCGCATCGCAAGACGCGCTTTGGAGTGGTAGTTCAGTTGGTTAGAATACCGGCCTGTCACGCCGGGGGTCGCGGGTTCGAGTCCCGTCCACTCCGCCAACGATGTAGTGAAAACGGGCCTTCGCGGCCCGTTTTTCATTTCACAACCACCTCTAGCCTTCCATGCACTCAGCGACTTTCATCTTCGCCAAAGGCAACTGGGACTAGGAGTTCCATCGCCTCGACGGGGAGATTGCCCAGGCCGCGAAGGCAACGCCCGGGTATCTGGGCGAGGAGTCGTGGAGAACACCACGAACGGGTTGCTCGCCACCGTTTACTACTGGGAATCGCTCGAGGCCTTGCAGTCGTTGATGAGCCATGCCACGCATGTGCAAGCCAAATCCAAACAGTCCAACTGGTTGGACGGCTATCAGGGGTCATTTCGCAGGTGTTGCGAACGTACGGCGACTCCAAGCTTGCGGGCATGCTGCCCACCTCATGTGAGCCTTGAGCGACGAGGCCGCACGGCACTCGCCCCCAAAGACGCAGCGGTCTCAATCTGATGGCTTGCGCAGATCTGCGGTTCCGCCGGGAGTCGTTTCAGACTTCTGCGGCTGCCAGGGCCAGCGGCCCTCGATCTCCACGGTCAGCGTCCAGCTCAGGAAGGTCCTGACCAGCACCAGCAGTCCGAGCACCGCCACATTGCCCAGGGTGGGCTCGAGTGCCACCGTTCTGACCACGTCAGCGGCGACCAGGAACTCCAGTCCCAGCAGCAGCGAGCGGCCCAACTGGTGCTTGTAGCTTTCGTAGTCGCCCGGCTCACCTTGCTTAAGCAGGAAACGAACCGTGCCTCGCGTGAACGCAACACGCATCACGCCTGCAAAGATCACCACCGCCCCGAGGATCTCGATGCCCAGCGCTGCCCATTCGATGGCTTCGCGGATGCGATCGATGAGCTGTGGGTCGGGCACTGCGCTCGATCCCGGATCAGCCCGCCACGCGCCCTCGGATATAGCCCTCAAGGTAGCCGATGAGTTCGGCCTGATGGCGGATCAGTTCTTTCACCACATCGCCGACCGACACCATGCCGACGACCTTGTTGTCCTTGCACACGGGCAGGTGACGGATGCTCTTGGTGGACATGTGGTGCATGCAGTCGTCGACGGTGTTCTCCGGGGAGACCGTGATCACGTCGGTGGTCATGATGTCGCTGACCCGGGTGTCGGCTGCCTTGAGATCCTTGAGCAAGACCTTGAGAGCACAGTCGCGCTCTGACGCAATGCCAATCAAATGGCCCGCATCATCGAGCACCACCACCGAGCGGATGGTGTGCTCTTTCATCAACTCAAGCACCGTGAGTACGGAGTCGGTGGCCACCACGTGGCGGATTTCGCGCTGAGTCTTTTGGGCGAGAAGGTTCTTGACGGTGATCATTGACATGGAAGGGTGCCTCAACTGCATCGAGGGGATTAAATGCAACTGGCCTCATTTTCAGCGGCTTTGGTCCGTTGCAAACAGAGCAAGATCAAAAATTTAGCAAGGGCCTGATCCAGCCCCCACCACTGCCCAGGCTGCACAAAGCCAAAAGCACCCACTCGGCAGCCCTGATGCCCACAAAGTGCAGCCGTGGAGCGTCGACAATCCGAGGGTGGTCTGGCGCGCCGTGCGCACGGCACCGGATGCGTGGCGAGTGCCTCGCGCGCCGTCAAGGAGAGCAAATTTGAATCTGATGGTGTCCATTTCCCTGTTTGACGAGCTGTCCGAAACCATCATCAAGTCGACCGGCACGCTCGATTTGGCCAGCGGCGAGATCCGCGACGTGCTCTACGAGGATCACGACCTCGACGACGATGGCCTGCCCGCCGACAGCGAGGACTACGAGTTCACCTCGGGTCTGCTGTCCTACAAGGGCAAGGAGATCGAGTTTCGCGTCGATGTCGATGTGCTCACGGGCAAGTATTCGGTCACGGCCAGCGAGCTGCTGGAGCTCAAGGGCCGTGCGGCCAAGCTGTTCACCGCGCCGCCGGGGGCTTGAGCCTCACCAGTCTTCCTTGACCGACAGCGCCATGCTGCGGCTGGCGGCGCGTCTCGCGGCCAGGCCGGCGGTGAGCGTGCCGGCGGAGATCACCGCAGCGCACAGCATCGCCAGCCGCGACCACGGCAGCAGCAGGTCCATCGTCCAGTGAAAGCTCTGCGGGTTGACGACCTTCACCAGCACCACGCTCACCGCGATGCCCAGACCCAGGCCCAGCAGCGCGCCCACGGCAGTCCACACCGCGCCTTCGGCCGTCACCACCGTGAGCACCTGACGGCGTGTGAGGCCCAGGTGGGCGAGCAGACCGAACTCCTTGCGTCTGGCCATCACCTGCGCTGAAAAACTCGCCGCGATGCCGAACAGGCCGATGGCAATCGCCACGCCCTGCAGCCAGTAGGTCACCGCAAAGCTGCGGTCGAAGATGCGCAGCGACATCGAGCGGATCTCGCCCGGTGAGGCGAACTCGAGCAGCTCGCCATTCATGCCGTGGCGGCCGGCCAGTTCGCGCAAGCCGCGCTGCACCGCAGCCGCATCGGCGCCGGGGCGCAACCACAGCGCGGCGTCGTTGATGCGCGTGTCGCCGGTCAGCCGTTGCCAGTCAGCCGCGGACAGCACCACCGCGCCGTGCTGGCGCGCGTAGTCGCGCCACACGCCACGCACGAACACCGTCGTTCGCCGGCCGTCGGGCAACGGCAGGTCCAGCCGCTGGCCGGCCTCGGCGCCGTACAGCAGCACCATGGCCTCGCTCACATAGGCCGCCGTTTCGCCCGCAGGCAGCGCCACCAGATCGCCCACCAGCGGCAGCGCGCGCGCGGGCTCGGCGAGCGGGCGGGCGATCAGGGCCACCGCGGGCAACGACGGGTCGATCTGCACCGAGGTCACGCGCAGCGTCTCGACCCGCAACACGCCGGCCACGTCCGCTGCCGCGTCAACCCACGACGGCGCCAGCGTGATGACGTCGCTGCCGCCCACCGACGACGCGGCGCGCACATACAGATCGGCCGGCAGCACGGTGTCCAGCCACACGGTGATCGAATCGCGAAAGCTCGCCACCATCACCGTCAGCGCCACCGACAGCGCCAGGCTGGCCACCACGCCCGCCACGGCGACGGTGGCGGTGCGCCGCTGGTGGCGTGCGCGTTCGACGGCCAGCAGCGCCAGCGCATGGCCGGGCGGCCGGGTGACACGCAGCAGCAGCCCGACGCCCGCAGGCACGACGACGATGCCGCCCAGCAGCAGCAGCGCGACCGACACATAGGCCGCCAGCGGCATGCCGAAGATGGGCGGCGCCAGCAGCAGCGCCAGCGCCAGCACGATCAGCGCGGGGCCGAACCAGGCCACGCCGGCCGACGCGCCGGCATCGCCCAGACCCTTGAGCGCCTGCGCGGGCGCCAGCCGCTGGGCCTCGCGTGCGGGCAGCCAGCCACCGATCAAGGCGGCCACCACGCCCAGCGCGCCATAGGCCAGCGCCGCCGGCACGCTGAAGTGCAGGCTGGGCGCCACGCCGGGAAAGTAGCCGCCGCCCAGATCGCCGGCCAGCAGATGCAGCGCTGTGGCGGCCAGCGCGGTGCCCAGTGCCAAGCCGAGCGCGCTGCCCAGCGTGCCGAGGACCGCCGATTCGGCCAGCACCAGGCGCAGCCGATCGCGCGCGCCCAGACCGAGCACGCCCAGCAGTGCCAGCTGTGGCAAGCGCTGCGCCACCGACAGCGACAGAATGGAAAACACCAGAAAGGCGCCGGTGAACAGCGCCACCAACGCCAGCACCGTGAGGTTGATGCGGTAGGCGCGCGACATGTTCGACACCCGCTCGGCCGCCTCGTCGGGCGAGCTTGCGCGCACGCCTTGGGCTGCGAAATCCTGCAGATTCAGCGACGCGATCACCGCATCGCGCTCGGCCCCGGGCTTCAGACGCACATCGATGCGGCTCAATTTGCCCAGCATGCCGAACTCCACCTGCGCGCCGGCGATGTCCATCACCGCCAGCGGCGGCCCGCCCGCAGCCACGCTGCCGTGCACGCGCAGCGTGGTGCTGCCTGCGCTCGTGAGCAGGCGCACCGAATCGAGGCCACCCAGACGCTGGCGTGCCGCGGCGTTGAGCGATACCGCGAGCGGATCGAACAGGCCGAGGCGATCGGGCTTGTCGCTGCCAGACTTCGCTTTCGACAGCTCGGGCCACAGCGCTGGTGACATGGGGGCGGCCACCAGCGCGTCGATGCCCAGCACGCGCAGTGGCACGCGCTTCGCACCCTCAGGGGCATCGTCGGTGATGGCCTGGGTCTCGACTTCGATCACCGGGCTGGCCAGTGCGATGTCGGGGTGCCGCGCCACGCGCTCGTAGAGCGCTTCGTCAAAGCCGCCGCGCTGGCCGCGCAGCTCGAAATCGGGCTGGCCGTTGATGGAGCGCACCGCGGCGCTGAACTCGCCGAGCGCCGACTGGTTGATGAGGTGCACCGAAAACGCCAGCGCCACCCCCAGCACGATGGCCAGCAGCGCGGCCAGCTGGCGCCACGGGTGGTGACGCCACTCGGGCCAGCTCAGGTGGCGCAGCAGCGAGAGCATCGGGCCGCTCAGTCGGGCAGACGAATCGACGCGGCCTCGGCGCAATCGATCATGCCGCGGCTGGTGAGCGTGAGCACGCGGTCGGCGCGCTCGGCGGCGGCGCGTGAGTGCGTCACCAGCACGCAGGCCGCACCCTGGGTGCGCACCTGCGCTTGCAGCAGGTCCATCACGCGCTCGGCGGTGGCCGGATCGAGGTTGCCGGTGGGCTCGTCGGCGAGGATCAGCTGGGGGCGGTGCACCAGCGCGCGCGCAATGGCCACGCGCTGCAACTGGCCGCCCGACAGGGTCTGGGGCAAGCGGTGGGCCAGGCCCTGCAGCCCCACCGCCTCGAGCACCTCGCGCACGCGCTCGTCATCAGGCTGTTTTTGCAGCAGCAGCGGCAGGCCCACGTTGTGCGCCACGCTCAAGTGCGGCAGCACGTGAAACGCCTGGAACACGAAGCCCAGATGCGCCCGCCGAAACAGCGCCTGCGCCGACTCGGTGAGCGCCGTGATCTCGGTGCCCGCGATGTGCACCGATCCGGCCGGTGCGTGGTCGAGCCCGGCGATGCAGTTGAGCAGCGTCGACTTGCCCACCCCAGACTCGCCCAGGATGGCGACGAATTCGCCGCGCGAGACTTGCAGATTGACATCGGCAAACACCGGCTCGCCGCCGTAGTCCTTGCACAGGCCACGCACATGCAGCAGCAGCGGTGCTGCAGAGCTTGGTGGTTCCACGCTCACGGTGCGATGCCGGCGATCAGTTGCCGCGCCAGCGCCACCACCTGCGCCTGTGCATCGGCCGCATCGCAGGCCAGGACATGCCGCTGCGGCATGCTGCGCAACCAGGTGAGTTGCCGCTTGCCCAGCTGCCGCGTGGCGGCGATGCCGCGCTCGGGCAGCTCAGACAGGTCGCCGGCTTCCAGCGCCTCCCAGACCTGCCGGTAGCCCACGCAGCGCATCGATGGCATGTCGGCGTGCAGGTCGCCGCGATTCATCAGCGATTCGACCTCGTCGACCAGGCCCGCGTCGAGCATGTGCGCAAAACGATCTTCGATGCGCTGGTGCAGCCAGGCGCGATCGGTCGGCTCCAGCGAGATCAGCGGCGGCGTCTCGACGGCGACCTTCTCGTGATGGAACGACGACAGCGGCTGGCCGCTCACGCGGTAGACCTCGAGCGCGCGGCCGATGCGCTGCCGGTCGGCCGGTTTGAGTCGCGCGGCGGTCACGGGATCGACCTTTTGCAGTTCGCGGTACAGCGAATGCAGGCCCTCGCGCTCGCACTGCGCATCCAGCGCGGCACGCACCGCGCGGTCGGCCGCGGGCATCGCGTCGAGCCCCTCGAACAGCGCCTTGAAGTACAGCATGGTGCCGCCCACCAGCACCGGCAGGTGGCCGCGCGCGCGGATCTCGCCGGCCAGCCGCTGCGCGTCGGTCACGAAGCGCGCCGCCGAGTACGACTCGGCCGCATCGATGATGTCGATCAGGTGATGCGGCACCTGCGCCAGTTCGGCTGCGCTGGGCTTGGCCGTGCCGATGTCCATGCCGCGGTAGACCAGCGCCGAATCGACGCTGATGATCTCGACGCCACGCGGGTTGGGCTGCTCGGCCAGCGCCTGCGCAATCGCCAGCGCGGCCGCGGTCTTGCCCGAAGCGGTGGGACCGGCCAGGCACAGCACGCCGGTGATGATGGAAGGGACGGGAGCAGCAAGGCGGTCACTCACGCGCAGCACCCCGCTTCAACGGTAGATCTCGCGCCGGTTGCCCAGCTCGATCACGAGAATGCACAGGGTGTCGTCCTTGATGTCACAGATGATTCGGTAGTCGCCCACGCGGTAGCGCCAGTAGGTGTCCAGTTGCGGGCCACTCAGCGCCTTGCCGGTGGCGCGCGGGTCGTCGAGTGTGGCCAGCCGCTGACGAAGAAACGTCGTGACGCGGCGGGCTTCGGTCTTGTCGAGTCGGGCGAGTTGCTTGACGGCGCTGGCCGTCAGCTCAATCCGCCAGACCAAGGTCGCGCTCCACTTCGTCGAGTGTGAACACGCGCTCTTCGCCCTTGCGCACGCGCTCGACCGTTTGCGCGGCCAGGTAGAAGTCTTCCAGGTCTTCCAGCCCGTTTTGAACCAGCTCGCGCAGGTAGTAAGCCTTGGTGCGCCCGGTCTGGGCGGCCAGGTGGTCCAGCCGCTTTTCGATGGCCGGGTCGAGTCGGATGGAAGTGACCATGTCAGCGCCCGCGTGAATACATGCAGTCAGTGTATCTATGCGGCGGGCTGCGGCTCGGCGAAGCCCTCGTCACCCCGCAGATAGCGCCACTGACCAACTGGCAGGTCACCCAGCATCACGCTGCCGATGCGCACGCGCTTGAGGCCGGTTACTTTGAGGCCGACGGCCTCGCACATGCGGCGGATCTGGCGCTTCTTGCCTTCTTGCAGCACGAAGCGCAGCTGGTCGTCGTTGAGCCACTCCACCGTGGCGGGCTTGAGCGCCTCGCCGTCGAGCTCGAGGCCGTGGCGCAGCAGCGCGAGGCCTTCTTCCGACAGCACGCGGCTCGCCGGGCCGTCGCCGCTTGGGCCGCTCACGCGCACCAGGTATTCCTTTTCGATGGCGCTGTCTTCGCCGATCAGTTGCTTGGCGATGCGCCCGTCTTGCGTGAGCACCAGCAGGCCGATCGAGTCGATGTCGAGTCGGCCGGCCGGCACCAGGCTGCGCAGGTGTTCGCGCAAAAAGCGTGTGCCGGAGTGGTCTTCGCGCCACTGGTTTTCGGGCAGCACCAGCACCATCGCCGGCTCGTAGCCGTCTTCGGCCTGACCGCTGACGTAGCCGATGGGCTTGTTGATGATCACGGTGACCTTTTGGGCCTGAGCGAACTTGGCGCGTGCATCGATGGTGATGCGCTGATCGGGCTGCACCCGCGAGCCGAGTTCCTTGACGATGTGGTCGTCCACGCGCACCCAGCCCTTTTCGATCCACTCGTCGGCTTCGCGACGCGAGGCCATGCCCAGCTCACTCATGCGCTTGGACAAGCGCACGCTGCCTGGCGCGTGTGGTGCGGGCTCGTTGAAGTCGTCGTCGTCATCGTCGTCGTGATGACGGCCACGATTCGGTGCTGG
This sequence comes from Bordetella parapertussis, assembly GCA_945875935.1. Lineage (GTDB taxonomy): Bacteria > Pseudomonadota > Gammaproteobacteria > Burkholderiales > Burkholderiaceae_C > PBB1. Next base: position 1,720 of record CAMCNE010000046.1, on the reverse strand, counting down.
ACGCTGGGCGATCGGGCGACGCTGTTCGTGCCCGTGCCCGTGCTCGTGCTGGCGCTGCGCCGGAACGAAGTGCTGCCGCTCGGACGGGCTCACCGTCGCCGATCCGGGGCGCGGCGTGCCGATGATGGGCGGGCGGTCGAACGGGCGCTCGCCTTGCGAGTCGCGCGCCCGGTCGTTGAACCGCGGGTCCTGCCGCTCGTTGCGGCGATCGTCGGGACGGCCCTGAGGCCGGTTGTCTTGCCCCTGGTACGGACGGGTTTGCGGGCGGTCGCTTTGCGGCTCGTGCGGGCGGGGGCCCGGGCGGCCTTGCGGCGCACGGTGGTCCTGGCGGTCGTTCGGCCGGCCGTAGGACGCTTGCGACCCGCGTTGCTGGGGTTTTTCGTTCGGGTCGCGGCGCTCGCCTTGCGCACGCGGGGCCGGCACGTCGCGCCGGTCGCCACGCTGCTGGGGGCGCGAGTCGGGCCATTCGCCGGGCCGGCTCGGGCGGCGCTCGGTCGAACTCACCGGGCGCTCATCGCGCTGGGTCCGATCGGACTGCTTGGCCGCCAGCGTGGGCCGCTTGCTCACGCCTGCTCCCATGCCTCGGATGGGCGGTCGCGAGGCGCGCTGCGGCGTCGGCGTGCCGGGGCGTTTGGGTTTGAGTTTCAGTGTGGCCATCGGGTCCAGTCGGTGTGTGTGCTTGTGCGGTGCGCGAACGTCGCATCAGCGTCCGCGCCAGAACAGCGCGTCGAGTTCGCGCCGTGTGATCTGCCGCCAGGTCGGGCGGCCATGATTGCATTGATCAGCGCGCTCGGTGCGCTCCATGTCGCGCAGCAGCGCGTTCATCTCGTCGAGCGTGAGCGCTCGGTTGGCGCGCACCGCGCCGTGGCACGCCATGGTCGACAGCACCTCGTGCTGTGCGCGCTGCACCACGCTGCTGGCGTCGTGCTCGGCCAGTTCGCCCAGCACGCTGCGTGCGAGCTCGATCACGTCGCCACCGGCCAGCGCGGCCGGCTGCGAGCGCACCGCCAGCACCGTGGGCGACAGCGGTGACAAGTCCAGCCCGAGCGTGCGCAGCGTGTCGGCGTGCGCCTCGGCGGTGGCGATCTCGGCGGCCGTGGCCGAAAAGGTGGCGGGGATCAGCAATGGTTGCGCTTCGATGCGCGAGCTGGCCAGGCTCGCCTTGAGCCGCTCGTAGACCACCCGCTCATGCGCGGCGTGCATGTCGACGATGACCAGCCCCTGCGAGTTTTCGGCCAGCACATAGATGCCGGCCACCTGCGCGATGGCCTTGCCCAGCGGCCAGCCGTTGGTGTCTGGCGCGGGTGCCTCGCAGGTGCCGGCGGGTGCGGCGTCACTCGGACGCAGACCCGCGGTGGCCCATGGCGCGGCGGGTTCCTGCGCGTAGAGCACCGCCGCTTCTTGAAGGCTGAGGTTGACCTGCACAGCCGTGGGCACGCCGCCGCGCCAGCTTGCATTGGGTTGCGGTGCGCCGAAGCCGTCCGATATCGCAGCGGCGTTTGATCCAGGCCAGTTGCCGAACGCCTCGGGCAGCGCACCCGCCGCTTCAGTGGTTGGCGGCAACCCTGCGGCAGACACTCCGGCGAGCGACGCCTCGACCGCGCGGCGCACGGCCTGATGGACCTCGCGCGAATCGCGAAATCGGACCTCGATCTTGGTCGGGTGCACGTTCACGTCCACCCGGTCGGGCGCGATGTCGATGAACAGCACATAGGCCGGC
>CAMCNE010000045.1 GCA_945875935.1 Bordetella parapertussis | reverse complement strand
GCGCAAGATGTGGCCGAAGCCGTGCGCTGGTACAAGATGGCCGCGGTGCAGGGCCACGTGCCGGCACAGGTCAACCTCGGTCTGAGCTATTTCGAAGGGCGCGGCGTGGCCAAGGACAGCACCAGGGCCTTGATGTGGCTGCAGCTGGCTGCGGCCACTGGCGACAAGGAAGCAACGCTCAACGCCGAGCTGGTGGCACGCCAGATGACGCCGCCGCAGCTCGAAGATGCCCAGCGACTCGCGCGCGATTGGCAGGCCCGAAAGGCTAGAGCCGCGCGCTGATGTCGATGGACCACTCCACCGAGCTGTTGCGGCGCATGTTTCAAGCCGCCGTCGAGGCCGCCCAGCCCGCGCGCTGCGTGGCGGCCCATTTGCCGGCCGCACCCAAGGGACGCTTGATCGTCGTCGGCGCGGGCAAGGCCAGCGCAGAAATGGCGCGTGCTGTCGAGCACAACTGGCCTGGCCCCCTGGAAGGGCTGGTGGTGACCCGCTACGGGCACGCCGCGCCTTGCCGCCACATCGAAGTCATCGAGGCGGCCCATCCCGTGCCCGACGAGGCGGGCGTCATCGCCGCGCGGCGCATCCTTGAAAAAGTGCAAGGTCTCAGCGCCGACGACACCGTGCTGTGCCTGATCTCGGGTGGCGGCTCGTCGTTGCTGGCCCTGCCACTGGCCGGCATCACATTGCAAGACAAGCAGGCTCTCTGCCGCCAGCTTTTGACATCCGGCGCCAGCATCAGTGAGATCAACTGCGTGCGGCGCCATCTGTCGACCGTCAAGGGCGGCCGGCTCGCCGCCGCATGCCACCCGGCCAAGGTCGTCACCTTGCTGATTTCTGACGTGCCCGGCGATAACCCCTGCGACATCGCCTCCGGCCCGACGGTGGGTGATGCCACCACCTGCGCCGATGCCCTGGCGATCGTGCGCCGCTACGGCATTGCCTTGCCAAGCCATGTGCTCGAGGTGTTGACCAGCGCGCAGGCTGAGTCCGTCAAGCCCGGCGATGCGCGCTTGTCAGGCATCGAAACCCGCTTGATCGCCACGCCGCAGATGGCACTCGAAGCCGCCGCCCGCGTGGCGCAAGATACAGGCATCAACGCCCACATCCTGAGCGACCGCATCGAAGGCGAATCGCGCGACGTCGGCAAGGTGATGGCGGCCATGGCCATTCAGGTGGCCCGACGCGCCCAGCCCTTCAAGCCGCCATGCGTTTTGCTCTCGGGCGGCGAGACCACGGTCACGGTGCGCGGCGATGGTCGCGGCGGGCGCAACGTTGAATTCCTGCTCTCGCTGGCGCTGGCGCTGCAAGGCGAGCCCGCAGTGCACGCCCTGGCCGCCGACACCGACGGCGTGGACGGGCAAGAAGAAATTGCCGGCGCCTGCGTGTCACCCGACACGCTGCAGCGCGCACGCAGCCTGGGCATCCATCCCGCCAACAGCCTCGAGCGCAATGACGCCCACGGTTTCTTTCAGGCCTTGGGCGACGGCGTCGTCACCGGAGCGACGCTCACCAACGTCAACGACTTTCGGGCCATCCTGATCGGCGGGTGAGTGCGATTCAAGGCCGCCGCCCTCACCCCTGCCCTCTCCCGCCGGGCGGGAGAGGGGGCCCATGCAAGTCCCATCTCGCGCGTCGCGGAAGATGGCTGTTCAAGTTCCCTCTCTCACCTGCGGGAGATGGCAGCATGAATCCCCTCTCCCACGTGTGGGAGAGGGCCAGGGTGAGGGTGTATCCATCCCCTCTCCCCGAAGGAAAGGCAGACTCAAATCCCCTCTCCCTGCGGGAGAGGGTCAGGGTGAGGGTTGAATTTCTCCACCCACAAAGCAAAAGCCGGCCACTGGGGCCGGCTTTGCTGCGTCGATGAACTGACGGCTTACTTTGCCTTGCGACGGCGGGCCATGAAGCCCACCAAACCCAGCCCAGCCAGCATCAGGGCGTAGGTTTCGGGTTCGGGGACTGCTGCGGTAATTGCAGGAACAGAGTCAGGAACCAGAATCGCTGCTTGGAATCCCCATTCAGTCTGGATTGTTCCGACCATCATGTTGCCTTGGTTAAGTTGATTAGAGTTTGAGTCCTCAACCTGAAAACCGAAGAAAGATGTCAGGTCGTACGTCTCTCCACCATAAGAAATGAAACTATGACGCGCTCCGTTCGTGACGTATGATAAACCGATGAAGGTGCCCAGGTCATTAATTGCCGAGGCGGAACTCCAATTGCCATTTCCGCCAAAGTAAACCCCCGTGTCTTGCTCGGGTGCGCTTGGTGATGAATAATAGATAGCGGCAAGATTGCTATAGCCGTTACCCCAGCCAATCACCTGATTTTTATTATTTATGCTCGTGGCGAAAGAATTAAACATTCCATTTACTGTCGGGGTTGAGTAAGAGCCAGGCTGCCAGAATGCTGCCTGATATGATCCATACCCAGCAGTTCCGATTCCACCAACGGCATAGCCAGAATCATTTATATGGCTGACGGTTGACCAATATGAATTGGTCGGCTGTACGTTCTCACACGTCGCTCCGTTACATATGAAAGATGTTCCGTTGTCGCGTGGTTGGTAAGCATTGATAGCGTACGTCCCATTATTATTTATTGAAGAACCAGTCGCGCCATTAAATCCAAAATTCCCCAAATCATGCATTGCTCCATTGGAGTAAATGAATGCATTCCAAGTGCCCGAGGTGGTTTGGGATGTTCCTACAATTTGGTTCGAATTATTAATGGCAACAGCTCTCGTGCTTGCGCCGCCAAGGGTTCCAAGATTCGTCTTTTGTCCATTTGAGTAGATGAACGATGTCTGTACACCAGCACCATTTTGCGAGTAACCGATTATAGTTCCATAATCATTGATACCCGTACCAAAGGTTGAGGTTCCTGCAGATGTTGGAACAGTTAATAGAGAATATGTTCCGAGTGAACCAAGTGACGCAGTAGTCGTGGTCGCATAAACACTAAATGTAGAAAGAAATGCAGTAACAACTGCTGATAATTTAAAAATACGCATTTGATCTCCTGTGACTTAAACTGACGATTGGGGGGTGAAGTACGAAGGACCTTTTGCCCTAAAAAAATTGCTTCAGATAAATGACGCAGTACGTAGTCCGTAAGGATCATGGGTTTTGTAAAAACGGCAATATTTGTTGATCCACGGAAGTTTGACTGTGACGGACCGTGCCCGATATCCCCCTTTTGGGGGTGTGAGCGAATCTGGCTTGGCGCGGCGTCTGTGGGGCCTATGGCTGCGAAGTGTCAAGAGCTTGCTTCTTGATGCTCTGCGCCCACAGCCGGCGTTGAGTGAAGGAGTTCACTCTCGAAATGTCGGACGTGTCCGCGCTCATGGGGAGGCGTGCGGTGACTGAAATGGGCCGCCGCCTGTGACCTGAAAATGCCGGGATGCCGTTCGAAGGCACTGATGCCTTCTTGGTGGACTACCAGGACTACCACTGAGGCAGGAGCAACAACCATGGCACGCATGTTCAACCCCCCACACCCTGGCCTGACGCTGCGCGATGACGTGCTGCCCGCGCTTCGGTTGTCCGTCACGCAAGCGGCGCAGCAACTCGGGGTGTCGCGCGTGGCCTTGTCTCGGGTGTTGAACGGCCGCGCTGCCATCTCGCCTGAAATGGCCTTGCGCATCGAAGCGTGGCTGGGTGTTGACCGTGGCGGCGAGGCGCGTCTGTGGCTGGCGGAACAAAACGCCTACGACATGTGGCAAGCAGAGCAACGATTCAAGGCCGCGCCGATGCAGGTGCAACGCGCACCGACTGAACCGCCAGCCGCCGCACGCGCTTGATGCCTAGGCGGCTGCTGGAGTGGCCGCTACCCTCACCCCTGCCCTCTCCCGCTGGGCGGGAGAGGGAGCCCATGCAAGTCTCATTTCTCGCGTGGCGGGAGATGGCTGTTCAAGTTCCCTCTTCCAACTGTGGGAGAGGGTCAGGGTGAGGGCTGGCGTCTCAACCACCCGCGGTGCCAGCCCAGAAACAACAAAGCCCCGTCTTGTGAACGGGGCCAAGTGCTTGATTTGACTGGTGCCGGAGAAAGGAGTCGAACCCTCGACCTTCTCATTACGAATGAGCTGCTCTACCAACTGAGCTACACCGGCGAAGCCCCAAAGTATAGGGGGCCAGGTGGGGTCAGAGGGCCTCTTGGTGGTAGCGGGTCACGCGCTCGACTTCGTTCTTGGAGCCGAGCATCACGCTCACGCGCTGGTGCAGCGCGTCGGGCGCGATGTCGAGGATGCGTTGCTGGCCGTTGGTGGCCGCGCCGCCGGCTTGCTCGACGATGAAGCCCATGGGGTTGGCCTCGTACATCAGGCGCAGCTTGCCGGCTTTTTCAGGCTCGCGCTGGTCCCAGGGGTAGATGAACACGCCGCCGCGGCACAGGATGCGGTGCACGTCGGCCACCATGCTGGCAATCCAGCGCATGTTGAAGTCCTTGCCGCGCACGCCTTCGCGGCCGGCCAGACATTCGTCGATGTAGCGCCGCATCGGTGGCGCCCAGTGGCGCAGGTTGCTCATGTTGACGGCGAACTCTTTGGTGTCTTCGGGGATGCGCACACCGTCTTCGATCAGCACGAAAGAGCCCTGCTCGCGGTCCAGGGTGAACATCGCCACACCGGCGCCCAGCGTCAGCACCAGCGTGGTCTGCGGCCCATAGACGCAGTAGCCGGCGGCGGCCTGCTGGCGCCCAGGTTGCAGAAAGTCAGCCTGGCTCACCGCGCCGCCCGAGTCGTCACGCTTGAGCACCGAGAAGATGGTGCCGATGCTCACGTTCACATCGATGTTGCTCGAACCGTCGAGGGGGTCGAACAGCAGCAGGTATTCGCCTTGCGGAAAGCGGTTGGGCACCGGGTAGATGTCTTCCATCTCCTCGCTGGCCATGGCGGCCAGGTGGCCACCCCACTCATTGGCCTCGATCAGCACCTCGTTGGCGATGATGTCGAGCTTCTTTTGAATTTCGCCCTGCACGTTTTCGGTGTGGGCGGTGCCCAGCACGTCACCGAGCGCGCCCTTGTTGACGCTGATGCTGATGCGCTTGCAGGCCCGCGCCACCACTTCGATCAGCAGCCGCAACTGCGCCGGGATGTTGTCGTGCCGCCGCTGCTGTTCGATCAGGTACTGGGTCAGGCTGACTTGCTTGCTCATGCGAATGCTCCTTCAGGCCAGCAGGGCGCGCGAGATGATTTCGCGCACATCGCTCGACAGATCGGGTTTGGCGGCCACGCGACTCAGTGCTTCGCGCGCTGCCCTGCGATACGGTTCGGCCAGGCGGCTCCAGCGGTCCATGATGCGGGCCATGCGGGCTGCCAGTTGCGGGTTGAAGGCATCGAGCTCCAGCACCCGATCGGCCCAGAACACGTAGCCGGCCGCATCGGCGCGGTGGAAGGCTGCCGGGTTCATCATGCACAGCGCGGCGATCAGGCTGCGCGCGCGGTTCGGGTTGCGAATCGAGAAGTCGGGGTGCTGCAGCAACTGCTGCGCGCGGGCAAACACGCGGCCTTCGGATTCGGGTGCGGTGGCCTGCATCGCAAACCACTTGTCGATGACCAGCGGCTCGCCCTTGAACAGCGCGTGAAAGCGCTCCAGCGCAGGCGCGGCCAGCTCCGCGTGCGAGTTGACCAAGGCTGCCAGCGCGCCGATGCGGTCGGTCATGTTGGCCGCATCCTTGAAGCGCTGATAGGCGCGGCCGGGCCAGATGGCATCGCCTTGGGTCACCGCATCCAGACACAGCATCGACAGCGCCAGGTTGGCCAGCGCACGACGGCCCGACGACACCGGATCGGGCGAGTAGCCGCCAACCACCTGGTGGGCCTCGAACGCCCACGCCCAGTCATCGCGCAGCTCGGTGGCCAGTTGCGAGCGCATGGCTTCGCGTGCCGCGTGGATGCGTTGCGGGTCGACCACCGCGAGGTTTTCGGCCACATAGGATTCGCTGGGCAGCGTCAGCACCAGTTCCTTGAAGGCCGCATCAAGTGACGCATCGCGCAGGGTGGCGCGCAGGGCCTCGACGAAGGCATCGTCGAGCCGCAGCGGCGCGTCGGATCGCGCTGCGGCCAGCAGCCGGTTGAGCGCCAGCCGCTGTGCGGCCTCCCAGCGGTTGAAGGCGTCGCTGTCATGGCGCAGCAGCACCAGCAGATCCGCATCGCTCAGCTTGTCACTCAGGATCACCGGCGCCGAAAAGCCGCGCAACAGCGAAGGCACCGGCTCGCTGTCGATGTCGACGAAGGTGTGGCTGCTGCTCGCAGCGTTGAGCACCAGCACGCGCTCGAAGCACGCCTCGCCGATCTCGCCTTGCAGGCGCAGCGGCAGCGCCTGGCCATCGCGGCCCACCAGCCCCATGGCCAACGGCACCACGAAGGGCTCGCCGCCGCCGGCTGACTGCTCGACCGTCAACGTGTAGGTGCGCGCCGCGGCGTCGTAGCGGCCCGAGGCATTCAGGTGCGGGGTGCCTGCCTGCGAATACCAGCGCTTGAACTGCGCCAGGTGCACAGCGAGCTCGCTTTGCGGGTTGGCGTCGGCGATCGCCTGCGCGAAATCGTCGCAGGTCACGGCCTGCCCGTCGTGGCGCTCGAAATACAGCGTCATGCCGCGCGCAAAGCCGTCGCGGCCGACCAGCGTTTGCATCATGCGAACCACCTCGGCGCCTTTTTCGTAGACGGTGGCGGTGTAGAAGTTGTTGATCTGCTGATAGCTGTCGGGGCGCACCGGATGCGCCATCGGACCGGCGTCCTCGGGGAACTGCATCTGGCGCAGCTGGCGCACGTCTTCGATGCGCTTGACGGCACGGGCGGTCTGGCTACCCGCCATGTCCATGCTGAATTCCTGATCGCGAAACACCGTCAGGCCTTCCTTGAGGCTCAGCTGAAACCAGTCGCGGCAGGTGATGCGGTTGCCGGTCCAGTTGTGAAAGTACTCGTGGCCGACCACGCTTTCGATGCCGGCGTAGTCGATGTCGGTGGCGGTGGCGGGGCTGGCCAGCACGAACTTGGTGTTGAAGATGTTCAACCCCTTGTTCTCCATGGCGCCCATGTTGAAGTCGCCCACCGCCACGATCATGAAGCGGTCCAGATCCAGCGGCAGCTTGAAGCGCGCTTCGTCCCACACCACGCTGGCGATCAGCGAATTCATCGCGTGCTCGGTCTTGTCGAGATCGCCGCGCCGCACATAGATCTGCAGCAGGTGATCGCGCCCGGCCCGGGTGCGGATGCGCTGCTCTCTCGCCACCAAGTCGGCCGCCACCAATGCGAACAGGTAGCTCGGCTTGGGGAAGGGGTCATGCCACACGGCCTGGTGCCGCCCGCCTTCCAGATCGGTCTGCTCCAACAGATTGCCGTTGCTCAGCAGCACCGGATAGGCCGTCTTGCTCGCGCGCAGCGTGACGGTGAACACCGCCATCACATCAGGCCGATCGAGGAAATAGGTGATGCGGCGAAAGCCCTCGGCCTCGCACTGCGTGAACAGACCGCCGCTCGAGGTGTACAGGCCCGACAGCTGCGTGTTCTTGTCGGGCGCGCAGGTGTTGCGGATCTCGAGCGTGAAGGGCTCGTCGGGCAGGCCCTCGACCACCAGAAAACCGTCTTCCTGGCGGAACGACACGCTTTGCCCGTTGGCCAGCACGCGCAGCACCATCAGGTCGTCGCCATGCAGCCGCAAGGCCTGCAAAGGCACGGCCGGGTTGCGCTCCATCAGCATGCGGCTGGTGACCAGCGTGCGTGTCGCATCGAGATCGAAGGCCAGATCGACGGTCTTGACCCAGAACGCCGGAGCGACGTAGTCCTCGCGGCGGATCAGGGGGGCGGTGTGGTCACGCATGGTCAGACGCCTTGCTTCAGACTGGCTTCGATGAAGGGATCCAGATCGCCGTCGAGCACCTTCTGCGTGGCAGACACCTCGTAGCCGGTGCGCAGATCCTTGATGCGGCTTTGGTCAAGCACGTAGCTGCGAATCTGGTGGCCCCAGCCCACGTCGGTCTTGGTGTCTTCGAGCTTTTGCTGCTCTTCCATGCGCTTGCGCATTTCGAAGTCGAACAGCCTCGAACGCAGCCGCTTCCAGGCGACGTCGCGGTTGCTGTGCTGGCTGCGACCGTCCTGACACTGCACCACGATGCCCGTGGGGATGTGCGTCAGGCGCACCGCCGAGTCGGTCTTGTTGATGTGCTGGCCGCCGGCGCCGCTGGCGCGGAAGGTGTCGGTGCGCACATCCGACGGGTTGATCTCGATTTCGATCGAGTCGTCGACCTCGGGGTAGACGAACAGGCTGGCAAAGCTGGTATGGCGACCGCCGGCCGAATCGAACGGGCTCTTGCGAACCAGACGGTGCACGCCGGTTTCAGTGCGCAGCAGGCCGAAGGCGTATTCGCCCTCGACCTTGATGGTGGCACTCTTGATGCCGGCCACGTCACCTGCGGTTTCGTCTTCGAGCGTGGCCTTGAAGCCCTTGCGCTCGCAGTACTTGAGGTACTGGCGCAGCAGCATGCTGGCCCAGTCGCACGCTTCGGTGCCACCGGCGCCGGCCTGGATGTCGATGAAGCAGTTGCTCGGGTCGGCCGGGTTGTTGAACATGCGCCGGAACTCGAGCTGCGCCACCGATTCCTCGAGCTTGGCGGCTTCAGCCTGGATGGCCAGGATGCCGTCGAAGTCGTCTTCGGCCTTCGACATGTCGAACAACTCGGTGTTGTCCGCGAGGTTGCTGGTGAGGTGGTTGATGGTCTCGACCACCGCCTCGAGCGCGCGCTTTTCGCGGCCCAGTTCCTGTGCCCGCTTGGGCTCGTTCCACACGCTCGGGTTCTCGAGCGCGGCGTTGACTTCGTTCAGTCGCAGAGCTTTGCGATCGTAGTCAAAGATACCCCCGGAGGTCTATCGTGCGCTGGCTCAGGTCGGCCAGATGATGGCTGATCGCATTGACTTGTTCGATGTCCATGACGGGGGTTTTTCAGTCGGTTTTGAGAGTCTTGATTGTCTCACGCGACCCGCCGGGCGAGCCCGCCAAGACGGCTGCCCGGCACAGTCGAGAATGCGGGCATGAACCCACCCGAGACGCCCGAGCGCGTTCGCGCCTGATCCCATGTCGCGCAAGGAACACGTCAGCGAAACCCCCGCCACGCAGGTGCTCAAGCGCCGCGCGGTTTTTTACTCCGAGCATGTCTATGACTACGTCGACAACGGCGGCACGGCAGAGTCGTCGCGTCAGCTGGCCGTTGCTGAGCATCAGGTGGTCAAGACCCTGGTGATGGAAGACGACACCGGCCAGCCACTCATCGTGCTGATGCACGGCGACTTTCAGGTCAGCACCAAGAACCTCGCGCGCCAGATCAACGCCAAGAAAGTGCACAACTGCAAGCCCGAGGTGGCCGAGCGCCACAGCGGCTATCAGGTGGGCGGCACCTCGCCGTTCGGCACGCGCAAGGCGATGCCGGTCTATGTCGAGGCCACCGTGCTCGAGCTGCCGCTGATCTACATCAACGGCGGGCGGCGCGGCTACCTCGTGGGCATCGATCCCAAGGTGCTCGTCACTGTGCTGGGCGCGCGTCCGGTGCAATGCGCCACCGGCGGCGCGGTGGTGCCTCAGGGGCCGTCGAGGTCTCAGCGCTGAGGATGGCGCGACACCGTCAAGGCCCAGAATCTGCTTGCCGCCTTTGACCCACACCTGCACCCACACCCTCGCCCTCGCCGACGCCCCATGGAATTGACCCTGCCCCTGATCGCCACCTTGCTGGGTTATCTGATCGGCTCGATCTCGTTTGCGGTGGTGGTCAGCCGCCTGATGGGGCTTGACGACCCCCGCGCCTACGGCTCGGGCAACCCGGGCGCGACCAACGTGCTGCGTTCGGGCAACAAGAAGGCCGCGATCCTGACGCTGGTGATGGATGCCCTCAAGGGCTTCATTCCAGTGTGGGCCGTGGTCGCGTTCGGCGAGCCCTACGGCTTGGGCGAAGGCAGCGCAGCGCTGGTCGGTTTAGCGGCTTTTCTCGGTCACCTGTGGCCCGTGTTTTTCGGCTTCAAGGGCGGCAAGGGCGTGGCCACGGGCGCGGGCGTGCTGCTGGGGCTGAACCCGCTGCTCGGTGTGGCCACGCTGCTCAGCTGGGTGATGGTGGCGTACTTCACCCGCTACTCGTCGTTGGCGGCCATCGTGGCGGCGGTGTTCGCGCCGTTTTACCAGTGGCTCATCTGGGGCTTCGGGCCAACCACCATGGTCTGTGCGGTGCTGGCGGTGCTGCTGGTGTGGCGGCACAGCGGCAACATCCGCAAGCTGCTTGACGGCACCGAAAGCCGCATCGGCCAGAAGGCCGCCCCAACCGATCAGCCATGAGCGCATCGCGTCGCCGTGGCTGGCTGGTGCCGCTGCTGCTGGCCGCCGTGGTGTTTGTTGCGTTCCAGTGGTGGACGGGTCGAACGCAGCGGGCGATCGGCGACGAGCTGGCCGCTGTCGCGCGGCCGGGCGACATCGTGATGCTGTCGTCCGAGCAGTGCGTCTACTGCACCATCGCGCGGCGCTGGTTCGAAAAACACCGGGTGAGTTTCAGCGAGTGCTTCATCGAGCGCGACACCGCCTGCGCCGATGCCTACCAGGCCCAGGGTGCGCCCGGCACGCCCACGCTGCTGGTGCGCGGCGAGCGTCAGGTGGGCTTCAGCGCCGAGCGTGTGGCCGGGGCTCTGACGGGCCGCTGAGCCACCGCGCGCTCATTCGGCCTGCAGGCCCAGCGTGGCCGGGTCGCCACGGCCGATGCGCACCAGCACCGGCGGATCACTGCTCAGATCGACCACCGTGGTCGGCTGTCTGGCGCAGGCACCGGCGTCGACCACCGCTTGCAAGCGGTTCTGGTAGTGCTCGCGGATGTCTTCGGGATCGTTGAGCGGTTCGCTCTCGCCCGGCGGGATCAGCGTGGTGGCCAGCAGCGGCTCGCCGAACACCACCAGCAGTTCTTGCAGCATGCGGTGATCGGGCACGCGCAGGCCGATGGTGCGGCGCGACGGGTGCGACACGCGGCGCGGCACTTCCTTCGAGGCCTCAAGGATGAAGGTGAATGGCCCCGGCGTGCCCAGCTTGAGCAGCCGGTATTGCCGGTTGTCGACCCGCGCGTAGCTGGCCAGCTCGCTCAGGTCGCGGCACAGCAGCGTCAAGTGATGCTTGTCATCGACACCGCGCAGCCGCCGCAGGTTGTCGACCGCCGCTTTGTCGTCGAGCCGGCACACCAGCGCATAGCTCGAATCGGTCGGCACCGCCGCCACGCCGCCATCGTGCAGGATCTGCGCGGCCTGCTTGAGCAGCCGGTGCTGCGGGTTGTCGGGGTGGATTTGCAGACGTTGCGACATGGAAAGATCTCAGCTTCGTTTCGACCAGGCGCTGGTCGCGCCACAGGCGGCCACCACGCCCATGCCCAGCCAGGCCCAGCCATCGGGCACATCGCCGAACACCCACCAGCCCACGGCCGCGGCCATCGCGATCTGCGTGTACGAAAAAGGCATCAGCACCGAGGCCGGAGCCAGACCCAGCGCGAAGATCAGCAACAAGTGCCCCACCGTGCCCAGCAGGCCGATGGCCAGCAACACCGCCAAGTGTTTCGCCGTCGCAGCGTGCCAGACCGCCGCCACATCGATGTGGCTCACCATCACCAGAAGGCTCAGCAGCGTGAAGCCGACCACGCCGGTCCAGAAATGCGTGGTGTACGGGCTCTCCAGCAGCGCGAGGCGTCGCGTCAGCACCTGAAACATCGCGTAGCACACCGCTGCCAGCAGCGGCAGCACCACACCCCAGCCGAACAAGCCGCTGCCCGGCCGGATCACGATCAGCACCCCGACGAAGCCGCCCGCCACCATGGCCCAGCGCAGGCGCGACACCTGTTCCTTGAGCAGCCAGGCCGCCAACAAGGTGGCGATCAGTGGCATCAGCATGACGATGGCGGTGAACTCGGCCACCGGCATCAACTGCACGCCGTAAAAGCCCGCCGCCGAAGTGATCAGCAGCAGCACGCCGCGCATCAGCTGGAAGCGCGGCTGTCTGGGCAGCCAGGTCGCCCCGGCAGTGGCCTGCGCGCCGCGCGACAGCCACGCGGCCATCAGCACCGCCTGAATGCCATAGCGCGCCCACAGCACGAACAGCACCGGCATCACTGCGCCGATGACCTTGATGGAGGTGTCCATCAGGGCAAAGAAGGCCGCCATCAGCAAGGTCAGCGCGATGCCCTGGCCGGGCTTGTTTTGCTCGGCGATCAAGCGGGTTGGGCCGGCGATGCGCTCATGCGCCGCCGCGTCATTGGGGCAGGATGACGCGGTGCTCCAGCGCTTCCCACACCGGGGACAGGCGCACTGGCAGCGCGGGCAGCGTGCCCAGATCGATGCGACTTTCCTCGGGGCTGTGGAAGTCGCTGCCGCGCGAGGCGAGCAGGTCGAACTCGATCGCCATGTCGGCGTACTTGATGAAGTCGGCGCTGTTGTGGCTGCCGGTGACCACTTCGACGCCGCGCCCGCCGTGGGCCTTGAATTCGGTGAACAGCGCGAACTCCTCGTTCACGCTGAGCTTGTAGCGCCCCGGGTGGGCAATCACCGCGACGCCACCGGCCTGCGTGATCCAGCGCACCGCATCGCCCAGCGCGGCCCAGCGGTGGGGCACGAAACCCGGCTTGCCTTCGACCAGAAACTTGCGAAACACGTCGTTGGTGCTGTTGCACACACCGGCTTCCACCAGATAGCGAGCAAAGTGAGTGCGCGCGATCAGTTCGGGGTTGCCAGCGAATTTGAGGGCGCCTTCAAACGTGCCATGAATGCCCACGGCGGCCAGGCCTGCGGCCATCTCGCGCGCTCTCGCATCGCGCCCGCCGCGTGTCGATTCAAGCCCGTGCACCAGCGCTTCGTTGTCGGCATCAAAGCCCAGCCCGACGATGTGCACCGTGGTGCCGGCAAATGAAACCGAAATCTCGGTGCCCGCCAGATAGGGCAGGCCCAGTGCAAAAGCGGCATCACGCGCGCGCTTTTGGCCGCCAATTTCATCGTGATCGGTCAGTGCCCACAACTCGACACCGTTGGCCTTGGCCCGAGCGGCCAGCGCCTCAGGCTGCAGCGTGCCGTCGGAGACGCACGAGTGACAGTGCAAGTCGGCGTTGGTCCAGGCGGTGGGATATGACACCGGGTTCATTGTAGGGAGGTGCCCCTTTTTTCAAATGAGGCAGCGCACTGGCGGCCCCGCCCGCGGTGGGGGATCACCTCAGGGCGCAGCTTCGGCGGCCTCGACGATCATCTGCAGCCGCTGGCGGCCGTTGTATTCGTCCATGCTCAGACGGTAGGCCAGCATCACGCGCGCGGGCAGCGGCTCGGCGTGGTTGAACCAGATGGCGTCGCGCAGCGTGCCCGAGTGCTTGACGCTCAACTTGAGGTGCTTTTCGCCGACCAGCCGCTGGCTGACCACCTCGACCTGGTCGCTGAACAGCGGCGCTTCGAACGACGGCCCCCACACCTGCGCGTCGAGCGCGGCCACGGTGGCGGTGGTGAAGTGCTCGATGCCCAGCGGCCCGTCGCTCAGCAGCCGCCGCTCCAGCGTGGCGGCGTCCAGCCATTCATGGGCCACGCGTTGCAAGGCGGCATCGAAGGTGGCGAAGTCGGACTCGGCCACCGTGCAGCCCGCAGCCATCGCGTGGCCACCGAACTTCTTGAGCACACCCGGGTGGCGCTTGCTGACCAGATCGAGCGCGTCGCGCAGGTGAAAGCCATCGATCGACCGTCCCGAGCCCTTGAGCAGCCCGTCGTGTCCGCGCGCAAACACGAAGGTCGGGCGGTGCACGCGATCTTTCAGGCGCGAAGCCACGATGCCCACCACGCCTTCGTGAAACCCGCTGTCGTAGATGGCGAGCGCCGGCGGTGCGGCGGCTGGGCCCTGCAGTTTTTGCAGCAGCGCTTCGAGCAGCGATTCGGCCTGATCGCGCATGCCCGATTCGAGCTCGCGCCGTTCGCGGTTGATGGCGTCAAGCTGCTGCGCGAGTTGCGCGGCGCGCCCGGCGTCGTCGGTGGTCAGGCATTCGATGCCCAGCGTCATGTCCGACAGCCGCCCGGCCGCGTTGATGCGCGGGCCCAGGGCAAAACCAAAGTCCGCGCCCGCGGCACGCGAGGCATCGCGCCCGGCGGCCGCAAACAGCGCGGCCACGCCCGGCTGCATGCGCCCGGCGCGAATGCGCCTGAGACCTTGCGCCACCAGCCGGCGGTTGTTGGCATCGAGCCGCACCACATCGGCCACCGTGCCCAGCGCCACCAGGTCGAGCAGGCTGTCGAGCCGTGGCTGCGCGGCCGCACCTTCGAACGCGCCGCGCTGCCTCAGCTCGCTGCGCAGCGCCAGCAGCACATAGAACATCACCCCCACGCCGGCCAGGTGCTTGCTGGCAAAGCCGCAGCCCGGCTGGTTGGGGTTGACGATCACATGGGCGTCGGGCAGCACGACGGCGTCGTCGATCTGCGCGGGCAGGTGGTGGTCGGTCACCACCACCGACAGGCCCTGGGCTCGCGCATGCGCCACGCCTTCGAGGCTGGCGATGCCGTTGTCCACGGTGACCAGCACCTGCGCGCCTTGTTCCAGCGCCAGATCGACGATGGCCGGCGTCAGGCCGTAGCCATGCACCTGACGGTCAGGCACCACATAGCGCAGCGTGCCGGGCGCCGCACCCAGCAGCGCCAGACCGCGCATCGCCACCGCGCAGGCCGTGGCCCCGTCGCAGTCGTAGTCGGCCACCACGCAGATGCGCAGCCCGTCGCGCAGCGCATCGGCCAGCAGCGTGGCGGCGGCTGCGGCGCCCAGCAGTTCGGCCGGCGGCAGCAGCCGCGCCAGCGCGTCGTCCAGCTCATCAGCCGCACGCACCCCGCGCGAGGCAAACAGCCGCGCCAGCAGCGGCGACACGCCGGCCTGCTCGAGCGTCCAGGCCGCACGCGGCACCGGCACGCGTTGCTGCAAGGTGGGCGCGGCGCTCACAGCGCTTCGAGCACGGTGTGCGGCTCGACGGTGCGAAAGCGATCAAAAAACCACTGCCAGCGTGAACGCGGCAAGGCGTCGTAGCGCTGCCAGCCGCGCTCGCCGCACAGCGTGAGCGAGACCGCGCCGTCATGGGCAGCGCCGTCGGCAAACACCGAGACCACTTCGGCGTCGAGCGCGCGCCAGGCGTCGGCCCAGGCCGCCCAGTCTTGCGTCAGCAGCGGCGCGCGCAGCCGGTCGTCGACCAGCACCTCGGCCACCGCGCGCTGCGAGCGGCCGCAGCCGCTGAGCCAAAACGAGTTGACCGGCAGCGCCCCGCGCGCTTCACGCGCTTCGTTCACCGGATGCGAGTGCAGCAGCATCTGCACCTCGTTTTGCAGCCGGCGCACCCAGCGCAGGCGTTGCGTTTGCTCTTCGGAGGCCTGGGCATCGCCGCGCAGCCACAGGTCGACGTTGCGGCCGATCACCCGATCGATCGACGCGCAGGCCAGTCCTTCCAGACGCTCGTGCGCCAGATACCAGCGCGCGGCCGCGCCCCAGCTCAGCAAGCCGCCTTCGCCACCTTCTTCAAACAAGGGGCGCACCGCGTCAAACAGGGCGCGCGATTCGGCTTCGGGCAGATCAAGTTCCTGCGGATCAGCCAACGAGATGTGCTCACGCCCCACGTGCCAGTGCACCGGCGTGACCAGCCCCCACGCCTTCGAGCCCACCTCGATGCCGTCACCGCGCGCTGCCAGCGCCGCCCAAGGCCAGCAGCCGTCGTTTCCGTGCCAGCCGTAGGCGGTTGCCAGCGCCCGCTCATGCGGCGGCGACAGCGTGTATTCGTCATCGATATCCCGCGTCGTTGGCTGCAAGCCGGTGATCAACCGCGCCACGTTGGGCAGCTTGAGCGGCCTGAGGCTTTGCGCTGCCGCGTCGTTGGTGGCGCTGGCGTGGGGGATGAGGAGATGCATGGGCTGATTATCGGGATGGGCATCCCGAGGGGGCTTGTTTCGCTCCCCTGCGATGGGGTTCGTTTGGGGCTGCGCCCGGCGGGGCTTGGTGCAGTGCGCTGCAGCGCGCCGGGTTCCGCCCCGGCGGGCTCTCCCGCAGGGAACCAGCGCTGCGGCAAGCAAGACACTGCGGGCTCTCGCCCAGAGAACAAACCCCGCGGGAAGCGAACAAACCCCTCCGGTAGCATCCCCGCCACATGAACATCCCCTTCGAACTCCAGATCGGCTGGCGCTACACGCGGGCGGGTCGCAGTGGGCGGCGCAATGGGTTCATATCGTTCATTTCGATGGTGTCGATGCTGGGCATCGCGCTCGGGGTGGCGGCGCTGATCATCGTGTTGTCGGTGATGAATGGGTTTCAAAAAGAGGTGCGCGACCGCATGCTGTCGGTGATCTCGCACGTCGAGATCTATCAGCCGCAAGGCGAGGCGCTGGCCGATTGGCAGGCCACGGCCACCGAGGCCAGGCGCAATGAGCAGGTGGTGGGTGCGGCGCCCTTCATCGCGACGCAGGCGCTGATTGCCCGAGGCGACGATATGCGTGGCGCCGTCGTGCGTGGCATCTCGCCGGCCGACGAGGCCACCGTCACCGCGCTGGCCGCGCAGTTGCGCGACACCACGCTGGCCAAGCTGGTTCCCGGCGGCTGGGGCATCGTGCTCGGGGGTGAGCTGGCGCGGTCTTTGGGTGTGAAGGTGGGCGATCGCGTGACCATCGTCGCGCCCGGCGGGCAGGTCACGCCGGCGGGGGTGATTCCGCGGCTCAAGCAGCTCACGCTGGTGGGCACCTTCGAGGCCGGTCACTACGAATACGACAGCGGTCTGGCGCTGATGCACGTTGACGACGCCGCGCGGCTGTTTCGCGTGGCCGGCCCCACTGGCGTGCAACTGCGCCTGAAAGACGCGCAGCAAGCGCGCGAGGTGGCCGACGAGATCCAGATGCGTCTGGGCGCCGCGGTGCGCGTGAGCGACTGGACGCGCACCAACCGCAACTGGTTTCAGGCGGTGCAGATCGAAAAGCGGCTGATGTTCATCATCCTCACGCTCATCGTCGCGGTCGCGGCCTTCAATCTGGTGTCGACGCTGGTGATGACCGTGACCGACAAGCAAGCCGACATCGCCATCTTGCGCACGCTGGGTGCCAGCCCGCGTTCGATCATGACCATCTTCATGGTGCAAGGCGCGGCCTCGGGCGTGATCGGCACGCTGGCGGGCATGGGGATGGGGCTGCTGGTGGCGTTCAACGTCGATGTGATCGTGCCGGCCATCGAGCGTGCGCTGCACATGAGCTTTCTGCCCGGCAGCGTCTACCTGATCAGCCACATGCCCAGCGATCCGCAAAGTGCCGACATCCTGCCCGTCGTGGCGATCTCGCTGGCGCTGGCTTTCGTGGCCACCGTGTACCCGAGTTGGCGCGCGAGCCGCGTGCAGCCCGCCGAGGCGTTGCGCCATGAGTGACGCCGCATTCGCCGCCACGCCACCACAAGCATCCGGCAGCGTGATTCGCGCCGTCGGCCTGCACAAGCGCTTTCGCGAAGGCGCGCTCGATGTGGCGGTGCTGCAAGGCATTGACCTCGACATCGCCGCGGGCGAAACCGTGGCCATCGTCGGCGCGTCGGGTTCGGGCAAGAGCACGCTGCTGCACCTGATGGGCGGGCTCGATGCGCCCACGCAAGGCACCGTCACGCTGATGGGCCGCGACCTGCAGCGCCTGGACGCGCAAGCGCAAGGCGAGTGGCGCAACCGGCACCTGGGCTTCGTCTACCAGTTTCACCACCTGCTGCCCGAGTTTTCGGCGCTCGACAACGTGGCCATGCCGCTGCGCATTCGCCGTGTCGATCAGGCCACCGCGCGAGCCGCGGCCGCGGTCGTGTTGCAGCAAGTGGGCCTGGGCCACCGGCTTGACCATCGGCCCGCGCAGTTGTCGGGCGGCGAGCGCCAGCGCGTGGCCATCGCCCGCTCGCTGGTCGGCGCACCCGCGTGCGTGCTGGCCGACGAGCCCACCGGCAACCTCGACCGCGAAACCGCCGACGGCGTGTTCGACCTGATGCTCGACCTGGCCCGCAGCCGCGGCATGGCCTTCGTGCTGGTCACCCACGACGAGTCGCTTGCCGCGCGCTGCGACCGCGTGCTGAAACTGCGACTGGGCCGCGTGGTCGCCTGAGCCGCTGGCCCTCACCCT
>CAMCNE010000044.1 GCA_945875935.1 Bordetella parapertussis | reverse complement strand
GGGCCAAAGATGAAGCCTGGCCCACAAATCAAAAAGGGTCAGTCCCTTTTGAGAACTGACCCCTTGATTCACTGGTGCGGCTGGCAGGAATCGAACCCACGACCCCTTGGTTCGTAGCCAAGTACTCTATCCAGCTGAGCTACAGCCGCAGCGAGCGGCGACTATACACCGGCAAATCAGCTTCTCCGGGGCCGCAGCGGCAGTTTGTGCGCTTGTCGCGCAAGCCTCAGCGAGGCGCTTGCGCCACCCATTGGCGAAACAAGGCTTCGACCTCGCGAACCATGCCGACGTCTTCGAAAAGCAGCTCTCTGGATTGCGCCATGCGCTGCGAGATGTCGGTGCGAAGTTCGCTGCGCGACGCGATCTCTACCGCTCGGCGCACGTAGTCGGCGCCATTGCCTGAAATGCCGTCTGCCACGCCCATGCGGCCGAACAGCGCGCGGGTCTGTGATGACCTGAGCGTGGGTCCGGCCAGCGTGACCACCGGGGTGGCCGTGGCAATCGCATCGAGCGTGGTGCCGCCGCCGCTGAAGTGCGGTGTGTCGAGGACGACGTCAGACGCGGCCAGCAGCGCCATGTAATCGGCCCGCGCCATGAAGGGCAGGAAAGCCACCCGACTCATGAGGGGCCCCAGACGCCGCGTCAGTCGCTGGGTCAGCGCGACGCCCCAGGCCTTGATGGGCGCTTGCACCAGCCGGATGCGGGCTTGCGGGTCGGACTCGAGGATGCCTGCGAGCAGATCGTCAAAGTCCGGGTGCAGCTTGTAGGGCGTTTGCACGCAGGTGTACAGCCGCTCACCCGACGCCACGCCGAGCGCGCTGCGGTCTGCCGGGCGGCCCGCCCATTCGACCTTGGGCAAGTGGGCGTAGGTCACTGACGGCGAGAGCAGGGCCAGCCGCTCGCTGTACCAGTCGGCCGCGTCGTCGGACTCGGCGCTCGCCCACGACAAATAGTGATCGATGGTGTCCACGCCGGTGGTGTCGGGGTGACCGTAGAAGGCGCATTGCACGGGTGCCAGCCGCGAAAACGCGAGGAAATAGGTCACTGGCTCCATGCCGATGTCGGCGTAGAGCAGCACGTCGAGCTGCGCGTCGCCGAGCTGCTTTTGCATTTCTCCCAGCCGGTTCGGCAGCACGGCGTGGTGGTCTGCAGCGCGCTTGAATGCCTCTGAAGTGGCATCGGGCGGCTGTCGGGTGGTGAAGACGAAGACCTCGAACTCAGGGCGCGCGAGCTCCTTCACCAGCCCCAGCACATAGCGGCCCACCGTGTGGTCGCGCAGGTAGGTCGACACGATGCCCACGCGAATCGCTCGGCCGGTCTTGGGTAGCGGCTGCTCGCAATGGCCGGCCACGAAGTTGAGCGCGGGGCAGATGTCGCGGTACATCGCGGCCAGATCGCTGAGCAGCCGGCGGTTGTTCAGCCCGTGATAGGCCAGATAGAAGGGCGTGACCGCACCCACCTCCTTCATGGGGTCAAACAGACTGCCATCGGTTTGCCGCAGTGCTTCGATCGATCGGGCGAAGCGCGAGCGGGCCTCGCGAATGTCAGCGGTGGACTGCGGTATGGGCGGCAACAGCAGTCCGGCGCGAACCTCCAGGCCGAGGTTGCGCCGCGCGTCGCTGGGCTTCAGGCGGGCTGCCGCGGCATAGGCGGTTTGTGCTGCGGCGATCTCGCCTTGGTGGGCCAGGATGTTGGCCAGACCTTCATGGGCCACGCCTGAGTCGGGACGCAGCTCGAGCGCGCGCTGCGCGTAGGGCAGGGCCAGGTCGGTGTCCCCCTGGGCGTGCAGGGTGGTGCCGATGTTGAAGTGAGCGGCAAACGAATCGGGTGCCCTTGCCAGAGCACGTTCGTAGGCGGCCAGCGCGGCTTGCGGTGTTGCTTCGACTCGCAGCACATTGCCCAGCTCGATCTGGAGCTCAACGCTTGAAGGCTGCAGCCGCGCACCTTCTTCGAGCAGCTGCAGGGCCTGGCCGTGCCGATCACTCTTGATCAGCAGCGTGGCCAGCGCGATGCGGCTCATGCTGAGTTGCGGGTCCAGCGAGAGCGCCTTTTGAAAGGCCATGGAAGACTCGCTCTCGCGCCGGGTGTTGAGCAGGCACTGGCCGAGGTTGTGGTGCGCCCAGGAAAACTGCGGCGCCAGTTCGGTCACCCGGCGAAAGTGCTTCGCGGCCGAGGCGAAATCCTTGGTTTGCAACTGGAGGTTGCCCAGGTTGTAGAGCAGCCCGGGCTGGTCAGGCCAGCGCGTCAGCGCAGATTCGTACAGCGCGATGGCATCGGCCGGTCGCTTGGCCTTTTGCAAGGCCTCGGCTTCTTGGATGACGGTCTCGAGGGTCTGGGCCACGGCGCTGCTCTTTGGACAACCGCGATCAGTTGTGCACGAACAGCGCGTGGTCCAGCACCACATAGCCCGAGGGATCAGGGTGCTTTGCGCGAACTTCCTGCACAAAAACCGCGTCGGCCTCGAAGGCCGTCGAGTTGTAGCCCACGGACTTGGCCACGCGCGCGTCGGTCACGTAGGCGCCCAGATCGATGTAGCCGGGCCGAAAGTGGGTGCGGAACAGGCCGTAGGTGTCGCGGTTGCCGTTGTGATGGACGGCCTCGTTGTGCACGCAGTGGCTGGCCACCATCACGGTCTCGGGCTTGCGCTCGAAGGCCCTCAGCACGTACTCGACGAACACTGGCATGTAGTAGTTGTCGTCGTTGGTGAACAGCACGTGGCTTTCGTCACCCACGAAGTTCTGCAAGGCCCATGAGGTGGGCGTGTGGCCGTAGTCGTTGTGGCGAGTGGGCGTTTGCTGGTAGCGGATGTTCGGGTGCTCGCGCAGGAAGGGTTGCATCAGCGCGGCATGCGGTTCATCGGGGCCGTCGTGCACCACATAGAGCGTCCAGCGCGGATCGGTCTGCGCCAGGAATGAGTGGATGAGCACGGGCAGGTTCTTGTAGCGCTGGAAGGCGCGCACGATCACGGCTATTCGGCTGCTGTTCATGTCAGCGATCTCCTGGGTTCACGGCGGCCTCAGCCCAGGATCGCAGCTTGCCGATAGCACTCGGCCATGCGTTCGGGGTTGCCTTCTGATTGCGCGAGCTGAGCCAGCGTGAGCCAGGCCATGCGGCGCGAGGCGATCGGCAAATCGGGGTGCTTGGCAGCGGCTTCGAGCGGCTCGCGGGCCTTGCCCCACAGTTGGCGCTCGGCCAGCACCGCACCCACGGCATGCGCCACCGCAGGATCGCGCGGAAAGGCCAG
This sequence comes from Bordetella parapertussis, assembly GCA_945875935.1. Lineage (GTDB taxonomy): Bacteria > Pseudomonadota > Gammaproteobacteria > Burkholderiales > Burkholderiaceae_C > PBB1. Next base: position 14,901 of record CAMCNE010000044.1, on the reverse strand, counting down.
GCGGGCTGAGTCGAGCCGTGGCAGCCAGTCGGCGCCGATGCCGCCGACCGAGCAGGCCAGCGCGTGCGACAGCGCTTCGCGTTCGTCTGCGGCTGTGGTTTCGATGCGGTTCCAGCCCGGACGCAGCCAGGTGCGGGCGTCTTCTGGGCAACCCAACTTGGCGGCGCGCACCGCGGCACGAGACGCCACAAAGACATCGCGCCGATCGGCCGCATCCAGCGCGTTCCACATGCGGCGCAGCTGATCGATGTCGTGCGCAGATTCCAGGCATTCGATGGCCAGCGAGCGCAGCATGCCCAGCCCGACGTCTTTTGACAGACCCTGGTGCTTGATCAGCTGACGCGCGGTCTTCAGGCCCTCTTGCGGCTTTCTCGCCAGCCTGGATGCCTGCAACCTCAGGCGCAGTGCCTGGGTGCGCCGCGACAGGCCTTGCGGCAAATCGTTGAGCAGGCTCAGACTGCGTGGTGCGTCGCGGTCGTCAATGGCCCATTCGGCCTCGAGCAGTCGAGCGCCTTCTTCGGCGGCGCGTGCCGAGGCATTGCCCTTGGCGCGCTCGAACACGCGCGACAGCATGTCGTCGCGTGTGGCACGGTCTTGCAGTCGATGCGCGCTGCCCGCGGCCAGCAGCATGCCGAGCGCGCTGAATTCGGCATCTTGCTGCAGCTCGGGCGTGCCGTCCTGAATCGCCAGTGCGCGCTGCGCGGCGGCTTTAGAGCGGCTGAAGCGGCCGCTGAAATACTGCGACAGCGACTCGCGCAAGGCCGCCTGCGCGGTTCTCTCGCGACGTGCGACGCGCCACAGACGGGCGCGCTTGGGCAGCCCCGTGAGCGAGTTGATGGCATCGATCAGCGACACCAGCACGAAGCAGCTGCCCACCAGGATCAGCAAAAACAGATTGAGCGAGATGTCAAACCGCCAGGTGCCGGCGTACACGCTGACCAGACCGTCGTTGGCACCCAGCGTCGACGACGCCACCACGGCCGCGCCGAACAGCAAGATGAACCAGATGACGGCGCGCATCGCGTCGGCTGGGGCTCAGCGACCTGCCGAGACGGCCGCCAGCGCGACCAGGGTGTCGTCGGGCCTGGGGGTGGTGACCTGTCGTGACATCGACGAGACCTGACGCACGAGATCAAGCGCCAGCCCGGTGCGCCGCGAGCTGCGGTCGAAGTAGCGCTCGAGCGCGGCCTGCACCACCTGCAAGTCACGCTGTGCGGTGTCGAACTGCCGACTCAGCAAGGCCAGCCGCGCGTTGAGCAGACGCAGCTTGACGTTTTCGCGCACGAAGAAGGCGTTGTCGGGCGCGAGCAGCATGGCTTCGGGGTGGTCGATGCGGGTGACGCGCACCAGCGATTTGATTTCCAGCCACACGCGTTCAGAGGCGGCCTTCCAGCTCGCATTCCAGTCGGGCCACCAGGTGGGCAGTACAGGTGCCACTGGGGCAGTCGCTGGCGCTTGCGCGTTGGACAGCAGCGGAAGTTCGTCGATCAGGCGCACCGCCTCGTCGAGCTTGATGCTCAGGCTGGGAATATCGGGCGCGCTCACCGACTTGACCCGATCAAGGTCGCGCGCGATGGCACGGCGCACGCCTTCGAGCCGTGGCTGGTCGTAGCGGGCCAGGCGCTCATCGGCCTGCTTGAGCATGGCCACCAGCGGCTCCGCACTGCCGGTGATGGCGGTTTGCTGCATCGCCACGCGCAAGCCGGTGTCGATGTCGACCAGCAGGTTCTCGTCACGCGAGCGTGACATCGAACGCATCAGATCTTCCAGCTGGGTGCGCTGGATGGCCACTTCAGCCAGCCGCGCTTCGAGCAGCGCCACCTTGGCCGACGCCGCCAGCACGCTGTCTTGGGACTGCTTGGCCAGCATCTGGGCCTGGCTGGACTGCTTTTGTCCCTCGTCAAGGCGCAGCACGAGTTCTTTCTCGATGGACTCGACGCGCTGGCTGGTTTTCCAGGCGATCACCAGGCTCACACCGGCCACCACCGCAAGCACCGCTGCCAGCGAATACCACCAGCGGATGTCGCTGCCCTGCGCTTCAGGTGGCATCGATGGCTGGGGCGTAGCGCTGGGCGCTGGAAGCAGTGCCGGCTGGGCGGGTTCTTCGGCTCTGGAGGTGTCGTTCACGATGCCGCAGATTGTAGGGAGGCCACCACTTCAGCCACGCCAGGTCTGGACTGCAAGACCCGCGAGAAACCCGCGCGCTGCGCGGCGCTCGCAATGCGCGGGTGGGTGGCCATCGCGCGACAGCCAAGGGGCAGCGACAAAGGCTGAGTGGCACGCCCAAGATGAAGCATCAGGTTGTCGATCGCTTCAGAGCTGCTGAACAACCACAGGTGACCAGCGGGCTGGGCCAGCGCCTTGGCCACAAGCGCTCTGGCGCGCTCGTCCCATTCAGGCTCGCCGCGCTGATAGGCCGCCACGAAGCTCACGCTGGCACCCCGATCGCGCAGGGTGTCGGCCAGCCAGTCGCGACCGCCATCGCCACGCACGATCTGCACGGCGGTGCCTTGCCAGTCAAGCGAGCACAGCCGCTGCTGCCACAGCGATTCGGAATCGAACTGCGCGCTGTCGCCCGCTGGCTCGAGGATCTGTGCTGCGGCCAAGCCGCAGGCTTCAAGCGCTGCCGTGGTGCCCGGCCCGGTGGACCCCGCCCACACGTTGGCAGGCCAGAGGACATCGGCAGGACGCTGCGCAAAGAAGTGCGCTGCCGCATTGGCACTCACAAAAAAGACCAGCCGGCTCGCTGCGAGCTGCCGCCAGGCTTCGACCACGGGCGCGCTGTCGGACACCGCACAGATGCGCATCAGAGGCAACGCCACCGCCTCCACGCCGAGTTCACCAAGGGCATCAACCCATGAGTCGGCTTGCGCTGCGGGGCGGGTGACGATGACGCGCATTGATCAAGCCATCGGGCGTTGCGTGAATGGCAACGCCACGGGCGACATGCGTGCTGCGATCAGATGCAGGCCAAGTAGGCGCCAGCGCCCGCGTCACGCAGCGTGGCAGCGGCGCGCTCGCCGAGTGCGCGGGCTTCGGCTTCGTTGGCCACCGTGGCCAGCACATGCGCCGACAGCAGCGGGGCAGAGGCATCTTCGGGGTGGCCCACCGAGGCGCGCAGGCTCAGCTCGCTGCCTTGCCATACCGCGTGCGCGGCCAGCGGCATGCTGCAGCTGCCGCCAAGCGCGCGAGAGACGGCGCGTTCGGCATGCACGGCCAGGAAAGTCGGCTGGTGAATGAGCGCTGACAGGGTTTCGCGCAGTTGTGTCGCATCGCTGCGCACCTCGAGCCCGAGTGCGCCTTGTCCTGCGCACGGCAGCATCTGATCGGTGGGGAATTCGCCGCGGATGCGGCTGGCCAAGCCCAGCCGCTTGAGGCCGGCTGCGGCCAGCACGATGGCGTGGTACTGGCCTTCGTCGAGCTTGCGCAGCCGGGTGTCGAGATTGCCGCGCAAAGGCTCGATCAGCAAGTCGGGGCGCAATGCGCGCAGCTGTACCACCCGACGCAGACTCGAGGTGCCCACGCGTGCGCCCTGTGGCAAATCAGCGAGCGAGACGAAATCGTTGGACACGAAGGCGTCTCGTGGGTCTTCGCGCTCCATCACCGCCGCGAGCTCGAAGCCTGCGGGCAGATCCATGGGCACGTCCTTGAGCGAGTGCACGGCGAGCTGTGCGCGGCCTTCTTCAAGAGCGGTCTCCAGCTCTTTCACGAACAGACCCTTGCCGCCGACCTTGGACAGCGTGCGGTCCAGAATCTCGTCGCCTCGCGTGGTCATGCCGAGCAGTTCAACATGAAGGCCGAAGCGGCTTTGCAGCAGGTCGCGAACATGTTCGGCCTGCCACAGCGCGAGTCGGCTTTCGCGGGTGGCGATGATGATGTGTGAGCTCATCTCCAAATGCTAGCAGGCGGGCCTGCTGCCGAGTGCTTGCGAAATCCCCGACCCGCAGCGCGCGAAAACCTGCTTCGCAAGGTCGATCAAACCGCATGGGCTGGCCGATGTGCGCCGGACTTTGCTGTCCAATGGCGACACGATCGCAAGGGCTTGGCGCTTGCGCAGCGCTGGCCGCGAGCTCGACTCGACACCGATGGGGTTTGACCTTGACTTACACAAACATCTTTTTCAGCTGGGAGGTCTCGGACCACTCAGGCTGGGGCGTTTACGGTTTCAACCTGTTCATGCGCGCAGGCCACACGCCGCCGTTTCGTGCGGTTCCGGTGAAGTGGCCGCCCTCGTTTCTGTATCCGGTCGACCCCATCTCCGAGCTGCAGATGATGGATCGCCTCAGCTTGTTCGAGGGCAATGTCGAGGCCCGACGCGGCGACTACATGCTCACGGCGCTGGGCAATACGATCAAGAAGTACGAGGTGGCTGCCGGCATCAAGGAGATCGGCGTCATTTTTTTTGAAATCAACCCGCTGCCGGCGGCCGAGATCGAAAAGCTGAAAAGCTTCGACGCCATCGTCGCCGGCTCCACCTGGAATCAGGAAAAACTGGCCGAGATGGGCGTGGCATCCGAGCGGGTGATCCAGGGCATCAACACCGATCTGTTTCGCATCCAGAAGAAAAGGAACTTCAAGGACAGGTTTGTCGTTTTCAGCGGCGGCAAACTCGAATGCAGGAAAGGCCAGGACATCGTCCTGAAGGCGTTTTCACTGTTTGCCAAAAAACATCCCGAGGCCTTGCTGATCACCAGCTGGCGTTCGGCCTGGGAAAAGTCGATTGCGCCGACGATCAATGCGTCGGGGCTTTGCCAGCCCCTGGTGATCGAGGAAGACTTTGGCGTGGCGCTCGACAACTGGGTGCTGGCCAATGGCGTGGACAGACGCCAGTTTGTCAATCTGGCGTGCGCGCCCAACCAGTTGATGCCCGAGGTGCTCAGAGAAGTCGACCTGGCAGTTTTTCCCAACCGGTGCGAAGGTGGCACCAATCTTGTGGCCATGGAGGCGCTGGCCTGCGGCTTGACCGTGGCGGTGGCTGACAACACCGGCCAGCGCGATCTGGTCAACGCCGCCAGATGCATCGCGCTTCGCGATCAGTCACAGGTGCCCAGCGACGGCGTGACATGCAATGTGGGTTGGGGCGAAACCAGCGTGGACGAGCTGCTCGCCGTGATGGAAGACGTCTACAGCCAGAAGATCCGGCTCAACCCCGAGGAGGTCAGGAACTCGGTCTTGTACTGGACCTGGGACCACTCGATCGACGAGTTGGTCGGCAAGATCGCCCGGGTCTGATCCCGGGGATCAAAGACCGCTGGCTTCCAGCGCCTCGCGCACGGCAGCGACCTGCCGGCGTGACACGGCCAGCCATTCGTCGACCGGCCCGACGAGCACGGCCCACGAGTCGCCGGGTTCCTCGTCGTCGCCCATGGGCCTGCGCTCCAGCGCCATCACAGCCGAGCGGGCCACCAGCGCGTTGCGATGCACCCGCAAAAAGCGCGGCCCGAGCCGCTGCTCGAGGTCGCTCAGGGCGTCATCGAGCACATGGGTGTGGCAGGCGGTGCGCAGCGTCACGTACTTCAACTCGGCCTTCAAATAGAGCACCTCGGCCAGGGGCACTCGGATCACGCGACCGCGCTCGGTGACCACCAGCACAGGTTCAACCGCAGCAGCTGCGCCCGCCGGCAACGTGGTCGGCGCCGACGAACCCAGCCGGCTCACCGCTCTTAGCAGCGCCTGCTGCAGTCGCTCCAGCCGCACCGGCTTGGTCAGGTAGTCGACGGCTTCGAGGTCGAAAGCCTTGAGCGCATGCTCGGCGTGCGCGGTGACGAACACCACCGCAGGCGGCTGCGGCAGGCCGCGCAGTTGCACGGCGAGCTCCATGCCGCTGCGCCCGGGCATGTGGATGTCGAGCAGCACCACATGGCAGGCCATGCGCGGTGCTGGCTCGTCGGCACCTTGTCCGTGCTGCTGCAGCCACACCATCGCCTGAGCTGCATTGGCGGCCTCGCCGACCACTGTGGCGCGCGGCTCGGTGCAGGCGTCGATCAGCGCGCGCAGCCGAAGCCGCGCGAGGTCCTCGTCATCGACGAGCAAGACCCGAAGCGCCTCGCCGTGCGTGCTCATGCCGGCACCACGATGCGCACCACGAATTGGTCGCCTTCGAGCTGCGCGTCGAACTGGGCGGTGACGTCGTGCATCAAGCGCAGACGTTCGCGCACATTGGCCAGTGCCATGCCATGGCCCGGCTGCGATGACTGGGCCGCCACGCTGTTGACGATGGAGATCACCGCCAGACCCCGCCTGAATTGGGTGCGCACGGAAATCTCGCCACCATCGGGCGATGGCTCCACCCCGTGACGCACTGCGTTTTCAACCAGGGGCTGCAGCAGCAGCGGCGGCACCCGAGCCGCAGCGGCAGCCTCGTCCAGGTCCCAGGTCACGCGCAGCCGGCTGCCAAAGCGGATCTGCTCGATGGCCAGATAGCGCTGCGCCAGTGCCACTTCATCGGCAAGGCTCACATCGGCATCGGTGCTGTTGAGCGCCACGCGAAACAGCTCGGCCAGGTCTTCGAGCACCGACTCGGCGCGTTGCGGATCCAGCCGCACCAGCGCAAGCGCCGAGTTCAGCGTGTTGAACAGAAAGTGCGGCCTGATGCGCGACTGCAGTTCGGCGAGTTGGGCGGCGGTGTCGGCCGGCGTGCGTGCCAGCGCCTGCATGCGCAACCACTGGTGAATCACCAACGCGAGCGCAGCGCCTGCGGCGGCGGTGGCCAGCGGTGTCAGCTGTTCAAGCCCGGCCGGGTTGGCTTGCATCGCCAGCGCCCGCCCGCCCAGAGCACTCAATGAGCCCAGCGTTGCCGAAATGGCCGCCTGCGCGCTCGCCGCGATGTCCGCGATCAGGTTCTTCAGCAAACACGTGGCGATCAGCCAGGCCAGCACCGCCGGCAAGGCGATGGCGGTGGCCAGCGAAAACTCGAGCGCGAAACCGCGCAGGGTCTGCACCTCGAACAGCACGCCCACCGCCAGCGCGGCATGCACGAACAAGGCCGCACGCAGCACCACCCCGACGTGGCACACGTCGAAGAGCTCGACACCTGCGGTGCGAGAGGCGCTGTCGGGGCGTGTCGACTTCATGGGGCGGGGAGGGCGTCGATAGAATTCCTCACGGTTGGCAGCATTGTCAACAACTCCCTCCACAACACCGTCGACGGCCCTCTCACCGGTCGGCGAGACACCATGTCTGCAACCCCTTCAGCACCTGACGCAGGCGCGCCGATCAACCAGCTCGACAAGAAATCTGAAGCCTGGTCGGCGCTCTTTTCAGAGCCGATGAGCGAGCTGGTCAAGCGCTACACCGCCAGCGTGTTCTTCGATCAGCGCCTGTGGCGTGCCGACATTGCAGGCTCGCTCGCGCACTCCGAGATGCTGTGCGCGCAGGGGATCATCAGCACTGACGACGCCGCCAGCATCGAGCGTGGCATGGCGCAGATCACGCAGGACATCGAGGCCGGTCGCTTCGAATGGAAGCTCGATCTCGAAGACGTGCACCTCAACATCGAAGCGCGCCTGACGCAGCTCGTGGGCGACGCCGGCAAGCGACTGCACACCGGACGTTCGCGCAACGACCAGGTGGCCACCGACGTGCGGCTGTGGCTGCGCGGCGAGATCGACACCATCTTGCCGCTGCTCGGCGCCATGCAGACCGCGCTGGTCGATGTGGCCGACAAGAACGTCGAGACCATCTTGCCTGGCTTCACCCACATGCAGGTGGCTCAGCCGGTGAGCTTCGGTCACCACATGCTGGCCTACGTTGAAATGTTCGCGCGCGATGCCGAGCGGCTGGTCGATCTGCGCCGCCGCGTCAACCGCCTGCCGCTGGGTGCGGCGGCCCTGGCCGGCACGAGCTACCCGCTGGATCGCGAGCGTGTGGCGCGCACGCTGGGCTTTGATGGTGTGTGCCAGAACAGTCTTGATGCGGTGAGCGATCGCGACTTCGCGCTCGAATTCAGCGCCTTCGCCTCGATCACGATGGTGCACATCTCGCGCCTGGCCGAAGAGCTGGTGCTGTGGATGAGCCAGAACTTCAGCTTCATCGATCTGGCCGATCGCTACTGCACCGGCTCATCGATCATGCCGCAAAAGCGCAACCCCGACGTGGCCGAACTGGCGCGCGGCAAGAGCGGCCGCGTGGTCGGCCACCTGATGGGCCTGATCACGTTGATGAAGGGTCAGCCGCTGACCTACAACAAGGACAACCAGGAAGACAAGGAGCCACTGTTTGACACGGTGGACACGGTGCGCGACACGCTGCGCATCATGGCCGAGATGGTCGCCGGCATCATCGTCAAGCCCGAGGCAATGGAGCGCGCCGCGCTCAAGGGCTACGCCACGGCCACCGATCTGGCCGACTACCTGGTGAAAAAGGGCGTGCCGTTTCGCGATGCCCACGAGACGGTGGCGCACGCGGTCAAGACCGCGATCGGCCAGGGCGTCGATTTGAGTGAACTCTCGCTCGAGACGCTGCAAGGCTTCCACCCCGGCATCGACGCTTCGGTGCACGAGGTGCTCACGCTGCGCGGCTCGCTCAACGCGCGCAATGTGCTCGGCGGTACCGCGCCGGCGCAGGTGCGCTTGCAGATCGCCCGCCACCGCGCTCGCCTGGGCTGAAGCGCCCGGCGGTGCGCGGCGTTCACAGCGCGCTGCCGTCGTCCTTCGCGATGCGGATCAGCCGCTTGCCGAGGTTGTCGCCGCGGTAAAGACCGGCGATCGAATCGGGCGCTTGCTCCAGCCCCTCAAGCACGTCTTCGAGGTAACGAAGCTGGCCGGAAGCGATCCACTCTCCGAGTTGCTTGAGCGCTGCCGGATAGCGCGCCACGTGATCAAAGATCAGGAAGCCTTGCATGCGGGCGCGCTTGACCAGGATGTAGCGCTCGACGCGCGGGCCCTGTGGCACCGGATCCCAGCTGGCCACCGAGGCCGTGCCGCAGATCACCACCCGCGCACCCACCGCCAGTTGCTTGAGCACCGCATCGCTGATCGCACCGCCCGTGTTGTCGTAATAGATGTCGATGCCCTTCGGGCAGGCGGCGGCCAGTTGTGCATCAAGGTCACCGGCGCGGTAGTCGATGGCCACTTCGTAGCCAAAGGTGTCGCGGCACAGCTTGACCTTGTCAGGCCCGCCGGTGATGCCCACCGTGCGGCAGCCGTGGATGTTGGCGATCTGCCCCACGCACGAGCCCACCGAGCCGGCGGCGGTCGAGACCACCACCGTTTCGCCCGGTTGGGGCTGGCCGATGTCGAGCAGTGCGAAGTACGCGGTCAGGCCGTTGATGCCGAGCACGCCCAGCGCGGTCGAGATCGGCGCACCGTCGGCCGACACCTTGCGCTGAATGGTGGCCGCATCGACCGCTGCGTGGTCCTGCCAGCCGAACAGGCCGGTCACGTACTCGCCCGCGGCGTAGTCAGGATGCTTGGACGCCACAACGCGGCCCACCGCAAAGCTGCGCATCACCCCGCCGATGGCCACCGGCTCCGAGTAGTTGGCCGCCGCACTCACCCAGCCGCGCATGGCCGGCTCGACCGACAAATAGATGTTGCGCACCAGCACCTGGCCGTCTTGCAGCTCGGGCATCGGCGCGTCGACGACTCGGAAGTTCTCGGCTTGCGGGATGCCGTTGGGGCGGGACTGGAGCTGGACTTGTCGGTTCATGATGGTCAGGCGGCGCGACCCGCAACGGCTGTGGGGCGGTCAGTGTATGCACAGCCTCCGCACGTCGGTTGGGGGCAATGTGCCGGCGATAACATCCGCCGCACCCCAACCATTCAGGAGCACGCAGCATGGCCATGGACGTCGTCGACTACGAGATCAAGGGTTCCGAAATGCAGTTCGTCGAGGTCGAGCTCGACCCCGGCGAGGCAGCCGTCGGTGAAGCCGGCAGCATGATGTTCATGGACGCGGGCATCGCCATGGACACCGTGTTTGGCGACGGCTCGGCCAGCACCGGCGGGCTGTTTGGCAAGCTGATGGGCGCGGGCAAGCGCCTGATCACCGGCGAGTCGCTGTTCACCACCGTGTTCACCAACCAGGGCCAAAGCAAGCTGCGCATCGCGTTTGCTGCGCCGTATCCCGGCAAGATCATTCCCATGGACTTGCGCCAGCTCGGCGGCATGCTGGTGTGCCAGAAGGACGCCTTCCTGTGCGCGGCCAAGGGCGTGTCGCTGGGCCTGTACCTGCAGCAGAAGATGTCGACCGGCTTCTTTGGCGGCGAGGGTTTCATCATGCAAAAGCTCGAAGGCGACGGGCTGGCCTTCGTGCACGCGGGCGGCACGGTCGTCAAGCGTGAACTGCAGCCTGGGCAGACGCTGCTCATCGACACCGGCTGCGTGGTCGCCTTCACGCCCAACATCAATTTCGAGATCCAGTACGTGGGCAAGATCAAGACGGCGATGTTCGGTGGCGAGGGCCTGTTCTTTGCCAAGGTGACCGGCCCGGGCACCGTGTGGCTGCAAAGCCTGCCGTTCTCGAGGCTTGCCTCGCGAGTGTTCGCCGCGGCACCCCAGCGCGGTGGCTCGCGTGAAGAAGGTTCGCTGCTCGGCGCCGGCTTGCTCGGTGGCGGGCTGCTGGGTGGCGCGTTCGGGGGCGATGACGAGTGACCGCCCGATGAGCCCTGTGGTCGATGCGGCGTGGCGGGCTGCGGCTTACTGCCTGCATCCGCGGGTGATCTTCCTGTCACTGTTGCCGCTGGTCTTGATGGGCTTGGTGGCGCTGGGTCTGGCCTACTGGTTCTGGGCGCCTGCGGTGGCTGCGGTGGAGTCCAGCCTGGGGACGATGACTGGTGTGTCCACGGTGCTGGGCTGGCTCGAAGGCTGGGGTCTGGTCGGCCTGAAGGCCATGCTCGCGCCCTTGCTGCTGGTGACGGTGGCGACGCCGGTGATCGTGGTGGTCTCTTTGCTGGTGGTGGCCGCGCTGATGACGCCGGCCATGGTCACGCTGGTGGCCAAGCGCCGCTTCGCGACGCTGGAGCTCAAGCATGGCGGCTCGGCCACCGCAGGCGCTCTGGCCGCCTTTTTCTTCACGCTGGTGGCCGTGCTGGTGCTGCTGCTGTCGATCCCGCTGTGGTTCATACCGCCGCTGGTGCTGATCGTGCCGCCGCTGATTTGGGGCTGGCTGACCTGCAAGGTGATGACCTATGACGTGCTGGCCGAACACGCCAGCACCGAGGAACGGCTCGAGTTGTCCCGGCGCCACCGCGGCGCGCTGCTGGTGATCGGTGTGATCAGCGGCTACCTGGGCGCCGCACCTTCGTTGGTGTGGGCTTCCGGCGCGCTGTTCATCACCTTGGCGCCGGTGCTGCTGCCGCTGGCCATCTGGATCTACACGCTGGTGTTTGCTTTTTCTGCGCTGTGGTTCGCGCATTTCGCGCTGTCCTCACTGGCCGGCTTGCGCGCCGAACGTGCATCTGCCGCAGCGGTGCCGGCCACGCCGCTCGAGGTGTCGCCGGCGCCGGTCACTGCGCTGCTGCCGCCCGTCTGAGTGGCTGGCATGGCCTTTGGTTTGTTGATCGTCGGCGATGAAATCCTCTCGGGCAAACGATCAGACAAGCATTTCTCCAAGGTGATCGAGTTGCTGGCTGCGCGCGGATTGGCGCTCAGCTGGATGCGCTGCGTCGGCGATGAGCCATCGCGCATCACCGCCGATCTGAAAGATGCTTTTGCCAGCGGCGATGTGGTCTTTTCGTGCGGCGGCATTGGTGCCACACCCGACGATCACACCCGCCGGTGCGCTGCCGACGCGCTGGGCCGGCCGCTGGCGCTGCATCCCCGCGCGCGCGAACTGATCATCGAGCGCATGCGCGACGTGGCTGCCGAAAAAGGCGAGGCCTTCGAGCCCGATCGCCCTGACAACCTGCATCGGCTGCAAATGGGATGGTTTCCCGAGGGCGCCGAGATCATCCCCAACCCTTACAACAAGATCCCGGGCTTTCAGGTGGGCAGCGTCTATTTCGTGCCGGGCTTTCCGGTGATGGCCTGGCCGATGATCGAGTGGGTGCTCGATCACCATCTGGCCCATTTGCACCGCGTTGCGGCCACGCGCGAGTTGTCGGTCATCGTCAAGGGCACCATGGAGTCCTTGCTGACGCCGCTGATGGAGGCGATCGAGGCGCATCACCCCAGCACCCGTGTGTTCAGCTTGCCCAGCGTGGACCACCCCCAATGGGGCGCGCACATCGAGTTGGGCGTCAAGGGCGAGGGCGCCGAGGTGGGCCTCGCCTATGCACGCTTGATGGCGGGTCTGCGTGACCTGGGCGCCAAGTTGGGCCCCGAGTTGGTGCGGTAGCGCCGGCCTGCATGCACCGGATCAAGGCGCGCTGAGCGCCAGTTTTAGGCACGCTTTCTGCTACATTCCCGTGCGCATTTTTGAGGCGTCATTCCGACGTCTTCCCTTCCACCGAATGAGTTACCCGCTAGGAGATTCCTGATGGCCAAGACCGTTGCCGACGTGATCAAGATGGTGAAGGACAACGAAATCAAGTTCGTTGATTTCCGCTTCACAGACACCCGCGGCAAAGAGCAGCACGTGACCGTGCCCGTGTCCCACTTTGACGAAGACAAGTTCTCGTCAGGTCACGCTTTCGACGGCTCGTCGATTGCTGGCTGGAAGGGCATCGAAGCCTCCGACATGCTGTTGATGCCGGATGCCAACACCGCCAACATCGACCCGTTCTTTGAAGAGCCGACGCTGATCCTCACCTGCGACGTGGTCGATCCGGCCGACGGCAAGGCCTATGAGCGCGACCCGCGTTCGCTGGCCAAGCGCGCCGAGGCTTACATGAAGGCCTCCGGTCTGGGCGACACCGCCTACTTCGGCCCAGAGCCTGAATTCTTCGTGTTCGACAGCGTGCGCTGGGGCAACGACATGTCGGGCTGCTTCTCGAAGATCGAGTCCGAAGAAGCCGCCTGGAACACCGGCAAGGAGTACGAGCACGGCAATTCCGGCCACCGTCCTGCGGTCAAGGGCGGCTACTTTCCCGTGCCCCCGGTCGACAGCGCGCAAGACATGCGCTCCGAGATGTGCCTGGTGCTCGAGTCGCTGGGCATTCCGGTCGAGGTTCACCACCACGAAGTGGCCAACGCAGGCCAGATGGAAATCGGCACGAAGTTCAGCACGCTGATCCAGCGCGCTGACTGGATCCAGCTCCAAAAGTATGTGATCCACAACGTGGCTCACGCCTACGGCAAGACGGCCACCTTCATGCCCAAGCCCATCGTGGGCGACAACGGCTCGGGCATGCACGTTCACCAGTCGGTCTGGAAAGACGGCAAGAACCTGTTCGCCGGTGACGGCTATGCCGGCCTGAGCGAATTCGCGCTGTACTACATCGGCGGCATCATCAAGCACGCCCGCGCGCTCAACGCGATCACCAATCCCGGCACCAACAGCTACAAGCGTCTGGTGCCTGGCTTCGAGGCCCCGGTCAAGCTGGCTTATTCGGCCAAGAATCGCTCGGCTTCGATCCGCATTCCGTATGTGGCCAACCCCAAGGGCCGCCGCATCGAAGCGCGTTTCCCCGATCCACTGATGAACCCGTACCTGGGTTTCTCGGCCATGCTGATGGCCGGTCTGGACGGCGTGGAAAACAAGATCCATCCGGGCGAAGCTGCCAGCAAGGATCTGTACCACCTGCCCCCAGAAGAAGACAAGCTGATCCCCACCGTGTGCCACAGCCTCGACCAGGCGCTGGAGTATCTCGACAAGGACCGCGCTTTCCTGACCAAGGGCGGTGTGTTCACCGATGCCTACATCGATGCCTACATCGATCTGAAGATGCAGGAAGTCACGCGCTTTCGCATGGCGACCCATCCGGTCGAGTTCGACATGTACTACAGCCTCTGATCAAAGCAGGCTGCCATCAAAGGGACGGCTTGGGCCGTCCCTTTTTTGTTGTGGGGTTGCCTTGATCGATGGCCGACAATCCACCCTGCCCGGGCCGTGTGCAGCGCACACCGTTCCACCCGTGAGCAAGCCGGCGCATCAGTGACAAGGTCCCCCAGATGAATCGTTGCAACGTCGCTCAGATTGGAATGCACTTTGGCGCGGCCTTCTTGCTGTGTTCGGCAGGTCTCGCATCGGCCGAGACTGAGTCCCAGATGTACCGCTGTCCTGGCGATCTCTACACCAACGCGCTGTCGGCCAAAGAGGCGCGCGACAAAGGCTGCCGCACGCTCGAAGGCGCGCCCATCACGGTGATCGCTTCGCCCAAGCGCGCGGGTTCTGCTGCGCCGTCGCCGAGTGCGTCGGCCAACAAGATCGATCCTCAGTTGCAGCGCGCCCGCGACAGCGATGCCCGGCGCATCCTCGAGGCTGAATTGCGCCGCGAGGAGGATCGCCTGACCGAGCTGCGCAAGGAATACAACAGCGGCGAGCCTGAACGGCTGGGCAACGAGCGCAACTACCAGAAGTACATCGACCGCACAGCCGAATTGAAGGCATCGATCGCCCGCAAGGAAAGCGACATCGCTGCCATCAAGCGCGAGTTGTCCAAGCTGCCGCCATGAGCCGCGCCGCAGCGCTGGCCGCGCGAACAGGCCGCATTTGATGGACGGGGTGGTGAACTCACCCTACCGGGCTTTTGACCACCTGGCCACGTTGGTGGCCGTGGTTCGCCCAGACGGCCGATGCGTGTTTGCCAACGCGGCTTTCGGGCATGTGCTGGGTTGGTCAAGTCGCAGCCGCCTGCGCGAGTCGCTCTACGACTGGTTTGTCGATTCCAGCGTCATGCGAGACACCATCGCCGCGGTCGTTCGCAATGACTTTTCGACCAGCCGCTTCGAGGCGATGTTGCGCCGGCCGGTGCTCAACCACGGCGACGCGCTGCCGGTGCATGTGATCGTCACCCAGATGGACGGCACGACCGATGTGCTGATCGAACTGGTTGAGGTCGAGCAGCAGTCCCGCCAAGAG
>CAMCNE010000043.1 GCA_945875935.1 Bordetella parapertussis | reverse complement strand
GTGCCCAGCAGGTGGTAGTCGTTCATCAGCATCGCTGCGGGGCCGGCCAGCAGGCACAGCGCGAACAGCGTGAGCAAGCCGGCGCGCCAGCGCAGCACGGTCTCGTCATGCCACACCTGTGCGGCCGCCTCGCGCCAGCTCAGCCGATGCTGGCGCGCCAAGGCAAACACCACGGCCGCCCAGAGCAGCGCGCCGGCCAGCGCCCCGATCAGCAAACCGAGCAGCACGCGCTGAGTGATGTCGGCGGCCCATTCGGCGGCCGGATCCTTCAGGTGCACGCCGGCATGCAGCAAACGCGGTGGCGCGCGACGCACCTCGCCATCGATGCTCAGCGACTGCAAGGTGAAGCTTTGATACGACAGCGGACGCGAATAGGTCGCCTCGCGCGATTCGATCAGGCCAGACAGCAGCGCGTCGAGCACCGACTGCGTGCGCGTGTCGTAGGCCACAGCCGTACCTGCCGCATCGGACGACGGCAGCGCGCGGCGGAAATGCACGCTGTCGAGCAGGGTCACGACCAGGCACAGCCCCAGCACGATGGCCGAGGCAAACGCCGGTGCATCGCGAAACACGCGCGCCCAACTCGCCTTGAGCGGCGCGCGCCGCTGCACGAAGCCGGCGTAGACCAGCATGGCCACCACCAGCGCCCACATCACCGCATCGGTCCACAGCAAAACAAACTTGGGAAACATGGTGCTCACTCGTCTCGCAGCTCAGGACAGCCGCACGCGCGGGTCGATCCAGGTGTAGGCGATGTCGATCGCGATGTAGCTCAGAACATAAAGCAGCGAGCCCAGAAACACCATCGTGCGAACCACCGCAAAGTCCTGATTCGAGATGGCGTCGATCACATAGGCGCCCAACCCCGGCAGCCCGAAGAAGCTCTCGAACACCAGACTGCCCAGGAAGACATACGGCAGGTAGCCGCCGGCACTGGTCACGATGGGGATCAGCGCATTGCGCAGCACGTGGCCGAACAGCACGCGCGGCTCGCCCAGGCCCTTGGCGCGGGCGGTGCGCACATAGTCGCGGCCCATTTCTTCCAGGAACATCGCGCGGTACAGCCGCGCTTCGCCGCCCAGCCGCGCGAGCAGCGACAGCGCAATCGGCAGCACCAGAAACTTCACCGCATCGAGCCCGCTCGCGTAGCCGGAAATCGGCGCCAGACCCAGCACGCGCGAGAAGAAGTACTGCCCGACGATGATGTAGAACAGGCTCGAGATCGACAGCATCACCACGCACAGCACCACGCCCCAGGCGTCAAAGCGGGTGTGTCTGAACATCACCAGCAGCAGCGCGAACGCGGTGCTCGCGATCACCTGCAAGATGAACAGCGGCAGCGCGAGTTGCAGGCTGACCGCCATGCGCTCGCGCACCTGGTAGCCGATGTCGCCCGCGCTTTCCGAGTCGGAGCGGCCGAAGTTGAGCGTGAACAGCGACACCGAGCGGTCCCAGAAGATGGTGTCGGTGTAGCGCTCGCTGCCTTCGCGCGCTTCGTTGACGTACAGCGGCTTGTCGTAGCCGCGCTCGGCCTTCCACTTGACGATCTGCGCTTGCGTCACGCGCTTGCCGCCGATGTTCAGCCGCGCCATGTCGTCCGGCGTGTTGACGGTGAAAAACAGGAAGAAGGTCGCCAGGTTGACGCCGATGAGGATCAGCACGCCATAGCCCAGACGCCGCACGATGGTGCTCAACATGTTGGGGCCCGCCTCATGGAATCACCCGCCCGTGCGCGTCGACGCGCTCGCGCCGACGCAAGCTGCGAACCGCCAGCCACACCACGCCACCCACCGCGCCAAACCCCAGCAGCAGCGGCCACCAGATCGGCCGGTTCCACTCGGCCTGGCGCGCCACCCGCGTGGCCGAGTCGATGCGGTAGTAGCGCGCCATGTCGCGCACCAGCACGGCCGGCTTGGCGTTGTGCACCCACGACTGGAACGCCCCCGACGAATATGGAAAGTAGCCAAACGACCACGGCGCATCGCGCTGGGCGATGGCGGTCATCCGGTCGATCAGCGCTTGCTTGTCGGGGCCGTCTTCCACGTCCTTCAATCGGGCGAACAAGCTGTCGTACTCCTCATCGGCATAGTTCGAGGTGTTCTCGCCGTCAGAGGTCGATTTCGCGTTCGGCCCGTACAGCAAGAACATGAAGTTCTCGGCGTCGGGATAGTCGGCCAGCCAGCCGGCGGAATAGATCTGGTGCTTGCCCTGGCGCACCTTTTCCTGGAACTGGTTGTTGTCCGAGGCGCGCACTTCAAGCTGCACATCGATCTTGGCGAACTGCTTGACCATCCAGTCGATCTGCGAGCGCGACTCGGGCGAAGGCGCGCTGGACACGTCGTAGTTCAGCAGCAGCGGACGGCCGCTGCCCAGATCACGACCATCGGGGTAACCGGCTTCGACCATGAGCTGCTTGGCCTCGGCAATCGAGCGGCGCTGCGGCTTGCCCGATTGCAGCGTGTGCGTGACCGGGTTCAGGCCTTCGGGCTGGCCGTGGCGCGAGCCGAACAGGCCGGCAGGCAGCGGGCTCATCGCGACCTCGCCCGCGTTCTTGGGAAAGATGCGGCTGTACTCCTCCCAGTCGACGGCAATCGAGATGGCCTGGCGCAGCTTGCGGTTGCGCTCATGCTGCTCAGGCGTGGCCCCGCGCCCGACGGTGGGGTCGAGCATGTTGAAGCCCAGGTAGTTCACGCTGACGTCGGCGAACTTGGGCAGCTGGAAACCGCGCGCGATGTAGTCGCGGCGCACCTCGGGCGAGTCGTCCATCTCGACCAGGAATTCCATGCCGTCGTCGAAGCGCTCGATGCGCGGAATGTCGTAGTAGCCCTGGCGGAACTTGGCGCGCAGCGGCACGCCTTCTTTTTCGATGGTCGACACCAGCGAGTCGATGAAGGGCATGGTCTTGCCGCAGTCGTCGAGGAGGCCCGCCTCCTTGTCGCCGGGCATGCCCTCGCACGGATACGGCTCGCCGCGGTAGTGGGGGTTGCGCTTCATGACCAGGCGGCGGTCCTGCACGTACTCGGCCATCATGTACGGGCCCGTGCCCACCGGCCATCGGTCGAGCGACAGGCCATGAAACGCCATGCCCGGCTGCGCGTAGAACGCATCGGCCTCCCACGGCAGCGGCGACAAAAAGGTCATCGCCATCCAGTAGTTCCACTGCGGGTACTTGCCCTTGATGCGGATGCGCAGCAGGTGTTTTTCGGGCGCGGTGGCGCCAGCCAGCGGCCAGCGCCTGAAGTCGAGAAACGGCTTGTCGAGCGACGCCGGGCTGAGTCCCGCGCGCAGCTTGGCGTCCTCGGCCTTGATGGTCTCGCCGTATTCCTTCAGGCCCAGCACGTACTCGGCAAAGATGCCGTAAATCGGCGTGGTGATGCGGGTGGTGGCATGGCGCTTGATGGCGTAGACAAAGTCGTCGGCCACCAGCTCGCGGGTGCCCAATTGCTCGAACTGCCACGGCGAACGGCGGTCGCCCAGCTCGCCCGGCTTCATCGAGTGGTAGGTGTGTCGCCCCTGCGCATCCACCGCAAACGCCGGGTGCGGCTGGAACAGGATGCCGGGCTTGATGGGCACGTCGTACACGCTCTCGGCGATGTCGGCCGCCGGGGCGTCGGCCGGCAAGGGCTGCCCGTGCTTGTCGATGTAGCGCGGCGGCGCCACCGCCATCGCCGATTTGGGCACCAGCTCGAACGGCCGCTTCAGGTAGTGGTAGCCATAGGGCGGCTCATAGATCTGATAGGTGTAGGCCGCCTCGTTGCTCCAGTACGAAGCAGTGGGGTCGAGGTGCCGCGGCGAGCTGCCCGACACCGCCGAATACAGCGTGTTCGACGCCGCCGCACCATCGGGCAATGGGTTGTTGTTGCAGCCGGCCAGCGCCACGCAGCACACACCGCTCAGCAGCCACGCCAATCGTCGCCAGACGTGGCGCGCCATCTTGATCGCCTGCATCACGGCTTCAGCCACGGCCTGCACCCTCACCAGCCCAGCAAGACATCGCGGCCTTGCACCAGCAACTGCACCCGTGCGCCCACCGGCATCGTCACCTTGGTGGGCACATGACCGAAGGGCAGCCCGGTGAGGATGGGCGTCTTGGTGACGCTGCGCAGATGGCTGACCATGGACTTCAGCGTGTAGCCGCGGTCCAGCGGCGACTTGCGAAAGTCGCTGAACTCGCCCAGCAGCACCGCCTTTTGCGCGTCGAGCACGCCGGCCTGATGCAGCTGCAGCAAGCTGCGCTCGATGCGGTACGGGTGCTCGTTGACGTCTTCGAGAAACAGCACGCCGCCGCGGGTCACGGCCGCCTTGGGCCAATGCGGCGTGCCCAGCAGCGAATTGACCATGCACAGGTTGCCGCCCCACAGCGTGCCGCGCACCGCCAGGCCGTCAAAGCCCGGCTCGGTGCGAAAGCCCACCGCCTCGAGCGAGCCGTCCATCGCCTCGACGAAACACGGCTCGGTGATGTCGTCAACCGCCTCGCCGCCAAAGTCGCCGCAGGCCAGCGGCCCGGCCCAGGTCACCGCGCCCGCACCCTTGGCGTGGGCCAGCAAGCCAAGCTGCAGCGCCGTGAAATCGCTGTGACCCACCCAGCGGGTGCCGGCCTCGATGCTGCGGCTGATCGACGCCCAGTCGATGCCACCCAGCAAGCGCGTGAGGCCATAGCCGCCGCGGGTGGCCATCGCGATGTTGGGCGCGGCCGCGGCCACCCGGTGCAAGGCCGCCAGGCGGGTGGCATCGTCACCGGCGAAGCGTTGGTGCTTGGCCAGCGCCGAGGCATCGAGGGTCACCTCGAAACCCAGCGCGCCCAGACGCTTGGCCGCGCGACGCAGCACCGGGGCCTGGGCGATCACGCCCGAGGGGCTGTAGATGTGAAGCGAGGTCATGGGCAATCAGACGGGCTCGGGCGGCATCGCGAGTTCAAACGCTTCGCCGGTGGGGATATCTGCCGTATGGACGTTGAGCACGTCCTCGATGTCCTCGGGCAAGGCCGCTCGGCGCTGCCGGTACTGCTGCCGGCGTTCGGCAAAGAAGTCGCGCAGCACCCGGGCGCAATCGTCGGCCAGCAAGCCGCCGTGCAGCGCGGTGTGGTGGTTGAGCTGCGGCTGGGCGAACAGATCGACCACCGAACCCGCCGCACCGGTCTTGGGATCGAGCGCACCGAACACCACCCGCTTGAAACGCGCATGCATCAACGCCATTGCGCACATCGCGCAAGGCTCGAGCGTGACGAACAGCTCGCACTCGGGCAGGCGGTAGTTGCCCAGCAGCGTGGCCGCTTGGCGCAGGGCCACGATCTCGGCGTGCGCGGTGGGGTCGTGCTGCGTGATCGGTCGGTTGTAGCCGGTGGCGATCACCTGCCCCGCGCGCACGATCACCGCGCCCACCGGCACCTCGCCCACCAGCCACGCGTTGTGCGCCTGATCGAGCGCGATGCGCATGGCGGATTCGTCCTGGGGGGAAAACGCAAAGGTCATCGGCAATCGGTGGTTGAGTCAAGTGCCAAAGGGCGAGTCCGCAGCACATTCATGACACTGGCGTGGTCATTGTGTCAGGCACGCCCGAACGCTTTCCCGCCGTTCAACCCCCCAGGGCCGTGCTCACCGCAACCCATGGCTCAAAGCCAGGAGATCCTCAGCCCGGCCAGCACGGCAGGGTTGATCGAGCGGGGCTCGGCCGGGTTCTTGTCCAGCGCCCAGGCCAAGGCAAAACGGGCAGACACCCGGGCGCCCAAGTCCAGCACCAAGCCCGTGCCGGCACTGGTCAGGTAGTGATCGGTGTTGGTGCCCTGCGAGTAGCCGTAGGGAAACGCCGCGCCGTGGTCGATGAACGCTATCACCTGCACCTGAGGGCGTATGCCCGTGCCCTGCTGTGGCGGTGGCGAATAGACCAGCGCTCGCAACTCGGCGCTGGCGGCGTAGCCGTTGCGTCCGGTCAGCAAGGCCTCGGAGTAGCCACGCACGCTGAACAGGCCGCCGGCCTGGAACTGTTCGCTCGAGGGCAGTTGCTCATCGAATGAATACTGCGCTCCCAAACGCGTGACCAGCTGGAAGACCTGGGACAGGCTGTCAACGCGCGATGCGTTGAGGCGGTAGTAGGTGAAGCTCGCGTCACCGCCCAGGGTCTTGGCTCCGAAGTTGAAGCTGTTGTCGAACGTCCACGCGAGATCGTCGTAGTGCGCCTCGGCGCTCAGGCCGGTGGCCATCACCGTCAGGTCCTGTTCCTGCTGCGTGATGCCGCTGAACTGCGTCAGCGAGTTGCGCGACGAGATGCGTCCATAGGCGGCGAACTGACGGTTCAGGCTCACCGCGAAAGGCTGCGTGAGGCCGACGGTCACGTCATGCGATCGGCCGCTGATGTCCAGCGGCGCGAACGAGCCGTTGATCACATCGATGGTGCCGTGCGAGTACGACAGGTCCAGCCGCAGGTCGTCGCTGCTCACCGGGATCGAATAGCTGATGCCATAGCTTCGCGAACCATCCGTGCCGCCGACCGTGAGCATCAGGTTGTCACCGTAGCCCGCCAGCCCGTTGACCCCCAGGATCACGCCACCACGACCCAACCCGGTGGAGTAGCTGCCGGAGTTGTTGAAGAAGGTCGACAGGCTGTAGCGCGGTGGTTCAGCCACCTCGAGCGACAGATCGGTTTGGCCCGCCTCGGCGCCTGCTGCCAGGTTCGCACGCAGTTTGGCGTCGTACAGGGTGTTGAAGCGCACCAGATCCTGCTCGAGCTGGTCCACCGACAGCAAGTCGCCCGGCTTTTGATGGATGCGGTCCATCACGAAGCTCTTCTTCAACCACTTGTCGCCGCTGATGCTGATGCCGCCCAGGCGCGCTTCGACCAGCCGAATCTTCACCACGCCTGAGACTTCACCAACGGGCTTTTCGCCGGGCAGCGAAATGGCAGGCTGCGTCGGCGCCGGCTTGTTCAACTGCTGCTCACGCTTCAGGCGATCGATCCGATCGCGTTCGAAGCGTTGCTGAAGGCCGGCTGGGTCCGCTTGGGCGTAGGCCAGTGAGCTGAGCCCCAAGCCAAGGGCCAGTGCAGTTGAATGAAATTTCATGAGAGAAGGCGTGTCACGTCAGGGCTTGGGGGGATTGTCACTGCCGCTGTCATCAGCCGGCTTCGGGTTGAGACCCAACGCGTCAGGGTCGATCGAGACCAACCCCTGAATGAGGGGGTGCAGGCCATAAACTCACAGCCGGTTCGGCCTTCGAGCGGGGCCGGTCAAGCCGTGCGTACACCGCCGCGATTTCCCAACCCTGATGGATGGAGCTCTCTGATGAACAAGACCCTCGTCGCGCTGTGTGCGCTGGTACTCGCGCTGGCTGGCTGCTCGAAATCAGCCGACTCCGGCGCGCCCGCAGCGGCGTCGCAATCGGCCACCGGCACCGTGGCCAAGGTGGTCAAGGTGGCGGTGTCGCCCACCTCGCCGCCCATGGTGTTCGAGCAAGACGGCAAGACGGTGGGTGCCGACATGGAGATCTTCGAGGGCTACTGCAAGGCGCGCGGCTGCACGCTGCAGATCACGCCTTACGACTGGCAGGGCATGCTCGGCGCAGTGTCGAGCGGCCAGGCCGACGTGGCGTTTTCGGGCATCAGCATCACCGACAAGCGCAAGGAGGTGATGGACTTCTCGCAGCCCTATTACGACAACGCCTGGCACCTGGTCAGCCTGACCAGCCGCAACCTCAAGATCACCGATCTGGCCGAGCTCCAGAAGTACTCGATCGGCTACCCGCGCGGCATGGCCTACAGCGACCTGATCAAAAACGAGCTCGAGCCCAAGGGCTACTACAGCCTCGACAAGGTCAAGCTCTACCCGAGCTACAACGAGACGGTGGCCGATCTGCAAAACGGCAACCTCGATCTGGCCTTCATTGAAGAGCCGGTGTTCGCCGACTTCAAGTTCAAGAAGAAGCTGCCCATCGAGAGCAGCTACTCGTTCACCGGCTTCGACAAGCTGGGCTTCGCCTTTGCCAAAGGCTCGCCGATGCGCGACGACTTCGACAAGTACCTCGTCGAACTGGGTCCCGAGAAGGTCAAGGCCATCCTCGACAAGTGGATGAAGTGATCCCGCGCGTCTGACTGCGCTTGCCGCACGGCATGGATTTCGCGGCCATCGTTGCGCAGCTGGCGCAAGGCGTGGCGTACACCGTGGTGGTGACGCTCTGTTGCGCGGCCACCGGCCTGCTCACCGGGCTGCTGGTGGCCGGCATGTGGCGGCTGAACGTGCGCTGGCTGCGCTGGCTGCTCGATGCCTACACCTTTGTGCTGCGCGGCGTGCCGGTGCTGGTGCTGCTGTTTTTGGTGTACTTCGGGCTGCCCAGCGTGGGCCTGAAGGTGTCGCCGCTGATGGCCATGGTGCTCAGCCTGGGGCTGATGTCAGGCGCCTATCTGGCCGAGGTGTTTCGCGGCGCGCTCGACTCGGTTGAAGACGCCGAGATCGTGGCCGCCGAGGCCATGGGGTTCAGCCGACTGCAGGTCATGGTGTGGATCGAGTTCCCGCAGATGCTGCGGCTGGCGGTGCCGGGCATGGTCAACCAGTTCACGGTGGTGCTGAAGTACTCGCCCTTCGCCTACACCGTGGGCATCCCCGAGATCACCAAGCAGGCGATGTCGCTGGCGTCCACCACGCTGCGCGGCATCGAGATCTACCTGGCGGTGGGGCTGCTGTATTTCGCGATCTACCGCGTCTTGCTGATCGGTGTGCAGCTGATCGAGCGTCGCTTGCGCGTGCCCGGCCTGAGCGCGCAGTGATGCGCCGGCCACCACCCCTTTCCAGGAAATCCTCGTGGCGCTGATCGAATTGCAAGATGTGGTCAAGCGCTTCGACGAGCGTGCCGTACTGGGCGGCGTCAACCTGGCGGTCAACGAAGGCGACGTCAAGGTGGTGATGGGCCCGTCGGGCTGCGGCAAGTCGACGCTTTTGCGCTGCATCAACCGGCTGGTCGAACCCACGTCGGGGTCGATACGTTTCCGCGGGCAAGAGATCACCGGCCCCGGCGTCGACGTGCGCGAGCTGCGCCAGGGCATCGGCTTTGTGTTTCAGCAGTTCGCGCTGTACCGGCACCTGAGCGTGATCGACAACGTCACGCTGGCCTTGCGCAAGCTGCGCGGCATGAGCCGCGTCGAGGCCGAAGCGCGCGCCATGCACGAGCTGAATCGGCTGGGGCTGAGCGCGCAGCGCGATCGATACCCGTCGCAGATTTCTGGCGGGCAAAAGCAGCGCGCGGCCATCGCCCGGGCACTGGCCATGGACCCGGCGGTGGTGCTCTTCGATGAGCCGACCTCGGCGCTCGACCCGCTGATGTCGCGCGAGGTGGCATCGGTCATCCAGATGCTGCATCGCGACAAGGTGACGATGCTGTGCGTCACGCATGACCTGAATCTCGCCAGCGAGATCGCCGAGCGGGTGGTGTTTCTCGATCAGGGCGTGGTGCGCGCCGAAGACACCATCGAGCGCCTGTCGACGCAGCACGACGACGCGCGGGTGCGCGACTTTTTTCGCCGTGAGGGCGCTGCTCCGTGAACGAATGGGCCAGCTTCAGCCGCGACCTGATCGAGCAGTGGCCGCTGATCGTCAGCGGCTTGTGGCAAACGCTGCTGCTCGCGGTGACCATCAGCATCACCGGTCTGCTCGGCGGCATCGGGGTGCTGTACCTCACGCTCAGCCCGAACGCCATGGTGCGCCGGATCACGCAGGGCTACATCTCGTTTTTCATCGGCATGCCGCTGATCGTGCTGCTGTTTCTCATGTACTACGGGCTGCCGCAGTGGGGCGTGAGGATCTCGCCTTTCATGGTGGCGTGGCTGGGCTTCACGCTCAATGTGGCGGCCTACAACGCGGCGTATCTCAGAACCGCGTGCAACGGGCTCGATCAGACCGAACTCGATGCCGCGCGCGCCCAGGGCTTCAGCCATGCGCAGGTGTTCTCGCTGATCACCCTGCCCCAGGTGTTGCGGCTGTCGGTGCCGGCGCTCACCAACCAGGTGATCCTCAACCTGAAGGACACCTCGGTGGCCTTCCTCATCCAGTACACCGAGTTCTTCGCGCGGGTGCAGGAACTCGCGTCGACCAACTTCCAGTTCTTCAAGGCCTATGCGTTTGCCGCGCTGGTCTACCTGGCGCTGGTGTCGGTCATCGTGATCGCCGCGCGGGCGCTCGAAAAACGAGTGATCATCCCGGGCGTTCGCCGCTAGTCGCTGGCAGCAGCATCGCCGCACCACCCGCTCAATCCGGAGACATGACATGGCACCCTCCCCCTTGATCGTCAGCCCCGCTGATCGCCCGCGCGCGCTCAACATCGCCGGCACCGCCATCACCATCTTGGCCTCGGGCGCGCAGACCGCGGGCTACGAGATCTTCCACACCACCGGCCCCGAGGGCACGGGCCCTGGCAATCACTCGCACCCGTGGGACGAGTCTTTCTACGTGATCAGCGGCCAACTCAGCTACGTGATCGACGGCACCGAGGGTGTCGCCGGGCCGGGCACCCTGGTGCATGTTCCGGGCGGCGCCACGCACTCCTACAAGTTCGGCCAGGGCGGCATCGAGATGATCTCGATGACCTCGCGCGAAGGCGCCTCGCGGATGTACGTCGACTTCGACCGCGAAGGCTCGTGGGGCAGCGCGGACCGCGCCAAGCTCGTTGCGCTGGCCGCCAAGCACGGTCAGGTGGTGGCGCCCACTACCGATTGACGTGGCAGGGCCGGCTCCTCTCGCAGCATTGCCGGCTTGACCGGTGCCGTCCCGCTTGAGACGCGGTTCCAACTCTCACACCTTGGTCAAAACACTCGTATGCACGGCCACCCCCATCCCACCGTCATCGTCACCGGCGCGTCTTCAGGCGTGGGTCTGTCGGCACGTCTGATCACGCTGGGCACGGTGACGGCCAATTCCGAGGAGTTCGGCGGCCTGGGCTGAACGCGCCGCGCTTGGCGATCAGGTGCTGCGCTTGAAAGGCAGCGCTTGACCCAGCGCAAGGCCCTGTGCCAGCCTTCGCCCAGACTGCACGGGATGTGCGTGGGCGATTCCACGGGATGCAAGCGCAAGGTCACTACATGGAAATCACGGTTGTCGGGCCCGGGTGCAGCAAGTGCCGCAGCACCGTGGGCATCATCGAGCGGGCGGCGCAAGACGCCGGCGTGGCCGTCAAGATCGTCAAGGTTGAAACGCGCGAGGAGATGCAGCACCTGGGCGTGCACGCCACGCCGGCGGTCATCATCGACGGCCACATGCCGGTGTCGCAAGCCGCCGCGCTGCAAGAAGACCTGCGCCGCGCGCGCATCGAGCCCTACGCCTGGGTGATCAACAAGAGCGTGCTGGCCGCCGGCACCCACGACCGCCTGCTCGCCGCCCGACTGGCCGGCGAGCGCCAGCAGATCGAACGCATCGGCGCCGGTCTGGCCAAACGTGTGTTCACCCTGCCTTGGCTGGTGCGCGCGCCCATCGGGTTGGAGGCGCTGTCGGCGTTGGTGAGGGCGCCTGAGGCGCAGGGCGGGTAGTCGAGAGCGTCAAGAGGACGTCCTCGCGCGGCAGGAGTCAGGAGCCGGCTTGGCGACGACCGCGTGCACCACCACAATTCAGGCACGACGCCCACCCTCCTCGCAGGCGAAGACAACCCATGAATGAAACCGCCCCCAAGCTGCGCGACCCCGATCTGCTCCAGGCCGGCGCTGCCCTGCTGCGCGCGGCCCGCGCCGCGCAGGAACTGGCGCACAAGACAGGCACGCCGTGCTACGTCTGGCAGGACGGCAAGATCGTGAACATCGGCGCGGCAGTGCCGGTGGTTGCCACCCAAGCCAGTGGCATGAACGAGGCCTGATGGCCCGTTGCCAGGACGGATATCAGCTTCTCGTTGGGTCTGTGGGCATCCTGCTCTGGTGAAGGCTGGACAAAGAGCGGCTAGCTTCCCGGGCTCGCTGGCCCGTTCACATGGGGAATACTCCGGCCTATTCCTCAACCACCCCGGGCGCGCATGTCATCCGACCTCGTCGCAATTGAAAACCGCCTCTGGGCCGCCGCCGACCAGCTCTGGGCCAACACCGGGCTGAAGCCGGCCGAGTTTTCCACCCCGGTGCTCGGCCTGATCTTCTTGCGCTACGCCGACAAGCGCTTCACCGAGCTGACGCAGGCGCTGCACGACCAGGGCACGCCGGCCGACGAGATTGACGCGGTGGACTACCAAGCCGAGGGCGTGCTCTTTCTGCCCGAAGAGGCGCGCTTCTCGCACCTGCTCACGCTCACCGAAGGCGCCAACATGGGCCGCGCCATCGCCACCGCCATGTCGTTGGTCGAAGAGCACAACCCTGAGCTGAAGGGCGTGCTGCCGCGCGGTTACAACCTGCTGCCCAACGCCACGCTGGTCGAGTTGCTGCGCCTGCTCGCCCCGCTGGATCTGGAGGGCGACGCCTTCGGCAAGGTGTACGAATACTTCCTGGGCAACTTTGCGCTGAAAGAGGGCCAAAAGGGCGGCGTGTTCTACACGCCCACCAGCATCGTGCGGCTGATCGTCGAGATCTTGCAGCCCTTCCATGGCCGCATCTTCGATCCCGCCTGCGGCTCCGGCGGCATGTTCGTGCAGTGCGCCGCCTTCGTGCAGCGCCACCAGCGCAACGCCACCACCGAGCTCACCGTGTTCGGCACCGAAAAAGCCGCCGACACCGTCAAGCTCGCCAAGATGAACCTTGCGGTGCATGGCCTGTCGGGCGACGTGCGCGAGGCCAACACCTATTACGAAGACCCGCACAAGGCGGTCGCTGGCAACGGCGGCAGGTTCGACTTCGTGATGGCCAACCCGCCGTTCAACGTCTCCGGCGTCGACAAGGACCGACTGAAGGACGACGTTCGCTTTCCGCTCGGCCTGCCCAGCACCGACAACGGCAACTACCTGTGGATCCAGCTCTTCTGGTCCAGCCTCAACGAGACCGGCCGCGCTGGCTTCGTGATGGCCAACTCGGCCGGTGACGCGCGCGGCAGCGAGCTCGAAATCCGCAAGAAGCTGATCCAAAGCGGCGCGGTGGACGTGATCGTCAGCATCGGCTCCAACTTCTTCTACACCGTCACGCTGCCGTGCACGCTGTGGTTCTTTGACAAGGCCAAGGCGCGCGGGCCGCGCAAGGACACGGTGCTGTTCCTCGATGCGCGGCCGTTCTTCAAGCAGGTGTCGCGGGCGATCCGCGAGTTCATGCCTGAGCAACTGGAATTCCTGGCCAACATCGTGCGGCTGTATCGCGGGGAGGCGCCGGAGTTCGACGCAGGTAGCCAACAGTTGCTGAATGAGCGTTTCCCCGCTGGCACCTACTCCGACGTGGCGGGACTGTGTGGGGTGGCGACAGTGGGTGAGATCGAAGCCCAAACTTGGAGCCTCAATCCCGGGCGCTACGTCGGTATCGGCGAGCGGGCTGCCGACGAGTTCGACTTTGCAGTGCGGCTTGGAGAATTGAACGAGGGGCTGGAGACGTTGAACATCGAAGCGGCGGCGCTCCAGACGACCATTGCCGATTCGGTGCAGCAGATTCTGGAACGGGGCGCTGCCGCATGACGTCAACGCGCCTAGGCGACGTAGTCGCCGTCAAGTCGGGCTTCGCTTTCAAGAGCGCAGATTGGCTCGACGTTGGTGTGCCGGTGATCAAGATTGCCAACGTGAAGGACGGCTGGGTCACCCTCGACGGTTGCTCGTTCGTGAGCGAAGAAGTGGCGCACTCTGCACGGGCCTTTGAACTGACCAGAGGCGATGTGTTGATCTCGATGACGGGCCACATCGGGCAGGTCGCCAAAGTGCGCGATGAGGGCCGCATGCTCTTGAACCAGCGAGTCGGCCGGTTCTCGATCAAGAAGCGCGACCGAATCAACGCCGAGTACCTGTTTCAGTGGCTGCGGTTGCCGGAGGTTCGCGCCGTCTTCGAGGCCCATGCTTATGGTGCGGCACAGCCCAACATCAGTCCCAGCTTGATCGAGCAGCAGTCGATACCGCTACCGCCGCTGCCAATACAACGTCGCATCGCCTCGATCCTCGCTGCCTACGACGACCTGATCGACAACAACACGCGCCGCATCGCGATCCTGGAGGAGATGGCCCGGCGCATCTACGAGGAGTGGTTCGTCCGCTTCCGCTTCCCCGGCCACGAGGGCGTGCGGATGATCGAGTCCGAGTTGGGGCTGGTGCCAGAGGGGTGGCCGATAGTTCGCCTAGACGAGGTACTTGTGCTTCAGCGGGGCTTCGACTTGCCAAAGCAAGACCGCACTGAGGGACCGTTCCCGATCGTCTCGGCGACGGGGACGAGCGGCTCGCATCATGAGTACAAGGTCAGAGGCCCTGGCGTGGTCACAGGGCGGTCTGGGTCACTCGGTTCAGTGATGTTGGTGGAGGGCGACTTCTGGCCACTCAACACGACGCTTTGGGTCAAACAATTCGCAGTCGGCTCCGCCTTGTATGCGTTCTACGTTCTGAGGTCGATCGACCTCAGCGGCTTCAACTCGGGCGCGGCCGTGCCGACGCTGAATCGGAACGACATTCATGGCCTACCCGTAGTGCGACCAACGGCCATTGTGCTTACCGCATTCGACGATGTCGTCGGCCCGATGATCAAGCTGAAACGACGGCTGGAGTTGGCGAACGAGAACCTACGGACGACCCGCGACCTGCTGCTGCCCCAGCTGATCTCCGGCGAATTGGACGTGTCGGTGATGCCCGAACCGGAGGCGCTCGTCGCATGAGCGAAGAAGGCCAGCTCTTCGACAAGAAGTCGCTGCGCGTGCTGCACGACGGCGATCGGGGCCTGCGCGAGCTGGCGGCCGACTGCGTGGCCATGGCCAATGCCAGCGGGGGGCGGCTGGCCATCGGTGTGGAAGACGAAGCGCCCCAGCCGCCGCCCGACCAGCGTGTCACCGACGAGCAGGTGATGCGCCTGAGCAAGCGCATCCCCACGCTGACGCTGAACGTGGCCGTGGCCGCCACGCGCCAGGTGGCCGACAACGGTGGCGAGTGGATCGATCTGCAGGTGTTTGCATCGCGCCAGGCCATGGCCGCCACATCGGACGGGCGCTACTACCTGCGCGTGGGCGACGAGTCGCGGCCCTTGATGCCCGAAGACCTGGCGCGCCTGGCCGGCGACAAGTCGGCCTTCGTCTGGGAGGCGCAGCCGCAGCGGCAGGTGCCGCGCAGCCGGGTGGACGCCAACAAGCTGAACGCCTTCGTGCAGGGCGTGCGTGCTTCCGACCGCGTGAGCGCCCGCGTCAAGCTCAAGACCGACGCCGAGCTGCTGGACCACTACCTGATGGCCGATGCCGAGCATCTGACGAACCTGGGCGTGCTGTGGGTGGGCCAGCGGCCAGACCGCGCGGTGCTGCGCCATGCGCCGGTGATCCAGTGCACCCGCTTCGATGAGCGGTGGCTGAAGGTCTTCAAGCGCGTGTGGGACGACTACAGCCTCAACCCGCAGGAGCTGATCGACGCCGTGTGGCGCGAGGTACCCGACTGGCAAGACAGCTACGAGTTCCCCGATGGGCTATTCCGCAAGAACGTGCCGCACTTCGACGAGGTGGTGGTGCGCGAGCTGCTGGCCAATGCCCTGGTGCACCGGCCCTACACCCAGGGCGGCGACATCTTCATCAACCTGTACCCCGAACGGCTGGAGGTGCACAACCCCGGCCTGCTGCCGCTGGGAGTGACGGCCGCCAACATCCTGCACACCAGCCGCAAGCGCAACGACCACCTGGCCCGGGTGTTCTACGACCTGAAGCTGATGGAGCGTGAAGGCTCGGGCTACGACCGGCTGTACGAACAGTTGCTCGCCAGCGGCCGGCCTGGCCCGAAGGTGGAAGAAGGCGACGACCGCGTGATCGTGACGGTGCAGCGCCGCATCGCCCACCCGGAAGTGATCGATCTGATTGCTAAGGCTGACGCCAACTTTCAGCTTCAAGCGCGCGAGCGCACCACCCTGGGGTTGATTGCCCAGCACGAGGCGATCACCGCGCTGGAACTGACCAAGGCGTTGGCACTGAAGGGTGCTGATGAATTGCGCCCTTGGCTAGGCCGTCTGCTGGACTTGGCCCTGGTAGTCACCCACGGGCGCACCAAGGGCATGACGTACCGGGTGAACCCCGATGTGCTCAAGGCGACGCAGTATCGCGGCCGTACCAGCTTGCGCGGCATTGAGCGGCATCGGCTGAGGGAGTTGGTGTTGAGCGACCTCAGCATCTACGGCCAATCCAAGCGAGGCGAGATTCACGCCCGCATTGGCGCCGAGATCCCCGAGCGCACCTTGCGCACTGAATTGGCAGCCATGGTGGATGCCGGCTTGTTGGTGCCGGTTGGCCAAGCGGGTGGCCGGCGGTATGAACTGACGCCCAAACGGTGAATCCAGGGCCAATCATGCAGCGCGCGTCAGTTCAATACCTGCCAAAGAGCGCCAAGTGCTTGATTCATAAGACCCGAAGGGTCAGCCGAATTGTCAGTTCACCAACTGACGCCATGGCGAGGGACGCATTGGATAGCTGGGCGTCAGGGCCGGTTTTTAGCCAAAGACTTATCCAATTCAACGCAGCAGGCCCGCCGCAAGTACTTGATGCACCTCGAGTTTTTTGTTGGATAGGACGCACCCGGTGAGCAACGACTCGAGCAAGGCCACCACGCTCGTGGCCAGAGAAATCTCGGCTGGCTACGGCGAGCTGGCGCTTGTCGAAATGCCGGCGATCGACCTGCTGACTTCGCTGGGCTGGAGCTTCAAGAACCTGTACGCCGAGACCCTCGGTGTGCTGGGCAGCGAGGGGCGCGAAAGCGAGTCGCAGGTCATCCTGACGCGCCGGCTGCGCGCGTCGCTGGTGGCACTGAACCCCGGACTGCCGGCCGACGCCTACGGGCAGGCCATCGAGCAGCTCACGCAAGACCGCTCCAAGCAGATCGCCGTCAACGCCAACCGCGACTTCTACCGCCTGCTCAAAGACGGCGTGCAGGTGAAGGTGCCTGACGAGCACGGCGGGCACAGCACCGAGACACTGCGCGTGATCGACTGGACCACGCCCGCCAACAACGAGTTCTTCGTGGCGTCGCAGATGTGGGTGGCCGGCGACATGTACCGCCGCCGCTGCGACCTGCTGGGCTTCGTGAACGGCCTGCCGCTGGTGCTCATCGAGCTGAAAAAGCCGGCCGTGCCGCTGAAGAGCGCCTTCGACGACAACCTGCGTGACTACCGCGGCCAAAGCGTGCCGCAGCTCTTTCACCCCAACGCCTTCATCTTGCTGAGCAACGGCTCGGACACCAAGGTGGGCACGCTGACCAGCGCCTGGGAGCACTTCTTTGAATGGAAGCGCGTGGCCGACGAGGACGAAGTTGTCGGCAAGGGCAGCGGCAAGGGCGGCAAGGTGAGCTTGGAGCGCGCGCTGCGCGGCCTGCTGGAGCCAGTGCGGCTGCTGGACTACATCGAGAACTTCACCGTCTTTGAAGAGGGCAAAGGCGGCCTGATCAAGAAGACGGCCAAGAACCACCAGTTTCTGGGCGTCAACAAGTCCATCGCGCGGCTGGTGGAGTTGCGTGAGACCGAGAAGACCGAGCGCAAACGCCTGGGCGTGTTCTGGCACACGCAGGGCTCGGGCAAGAGCTTGTCGATGGTGTTCTTCACGCAAAAGGTGCTGCGCCGGGTGCTGGGCAGTTGCACCTTCGTGATCGTGACCGACCGCGAGGAGCTGGACGACCAGATCAGCAAGACCTTCAAGGCCACCGGCGCCACCACGCGTGACGACGTGCGCGCCACCAGCGGCGAGAACCTGAAGGAACTGCTGCGCGGCAAAGAGCGCTACATCTTCACGCTGATCCAGAAGTTCAGGAACGAGCCCGGGCAGCCTTACCCAATGCTGTCGGACCGCTCGGACGTGATCGTCATCACCGACGAGGCGCACCGCAGCCAGTACGACATCTTTGCGCTGAACATGCGCAACGCGCTGCCCCACGCCGGCTTCATCGGCTTCACCGGCACGCCGCTGATCAAGGGCGAGGAAGAGCGCACGCGCGAGGTGTTTGGCGACTACGTGAGCGTGTACGACTTCGCCCGCTCGATCGAAGACGGCGCCACGGTGCCGCTGTACTACGAGAACCGCATCCCCGAGGTGCAGCTCACCAACCAGGAGCTCAACCGCCACCTGGAGGAGCTGCTCGAAGAGGCCGAGCTGGACGAGGCGCAGGAAAAGAAGCTCGAGCGCGAGTTCGGCCGCGAGTACCACATCATCACCCGCGAAGACCGGCTGGAGGCCATCGCCAAAGACATGGTGGCGCACTTCACCGGCCGCGGCTACCGCGGCAAGGCGATGATGGTGTGCATCGACAAGGCCACCGCGGTGCGCATGCACGACAAGGTGCAATCGCACTGGAAGGCCGAGATCGTTCGGCTGAACGCGGCGCTCCTGCCCGCCCAGGGCGACGCCCGCGAGGCGCTGATTGCCCGCATCCACCGGATGCAGACCACCGACATGGCCGTGGTCGTGAGCCAGGGCCAAAACGAGGTGGAAGACCTCAAGAAAAAAGGCCTGGACATCGTGCCGCACCGCAAGCGGCTGCTCGACGAGGACTTGGCCGAGAAGTTCAAGGACGAAAAGAACGACCTGCGGCTGGTGTTCGTCTGCGCGATGTGGATCACCGGCTTCGACGTGCCGACCTGCTCGACGATCTACCTCGACAAGCCGATGCG
>CAMCNE010000042.1 GCA_945875935.1 Bordetella parapertussis | reverse complement strand
GACGACGTGAAGCAGCGGCTGCTCGCCATCAGCGATCAGCGCATCACCGACGAGGGCGTCGTCGTGATCAAGGCGCAGACCTCGCGCAGCCAGGACGCCAACCGTGCCGATGCGCTCGCGCGCCTGCAGGCCATGGTCGACAGCGTGGCCGAGCCACCGCGCGCACGCCGGGCGACGAAGCCCACCTACGGCTCGAAACAGCGCCGACTCGAGGGCAAGAGCATTCGCTCGCAGGTCAAGGCCGCGCGCGGCAAGGTCAGCGAATGATCGCCACCGCCACTCGCGGTGCGGCGCATCGGCATCCCACCGCTACATTCGTCCGGTGAGCAAGCCCAAATCGATCTACACCTGCGCCGAATGCGGCGGCACCAGTCCCAAGTGGCTGGGCAAATGCCCGTCGTGCGACACCTGGAACAGCCTGGTCGAATCGGTCGCCGAAGCCGCCGGCCCCAAGCACCGCTACCAAGCGCTGGCCGGCGCGCTGCCGGTGGCCACGCTGGCCGACATCGAAGCCTCGGACGTCGACCGCCAACCCACCGGCATCGATGAGCTCGACCGTGTGCTGGGCGGCGGCATCGTGGCCGGCGGCGTGGTGCTGATCGGTGGCGATCCGGGCATCGGCAAGTCGACGCTGCTGCTGCAAGCGCTCGACGCGCTGTCGCGCAACGTGCGCACGCTGTACGTGAGCGGCGAGGAGTCGGGCGCGCAAGTGGCGCTGCGCTCGCGCCGCCTCGGGTTGGGCGAGGCGACCGGCGGCTCGCAGGTGCGCGTGATCGCCGAGATCCAGCTCGAAAAGATCGCCGCCACCATCACCGCCGAGCAGCCCGCGGTGTGCGTGATTGATTCCATCCAGACCGTCTACAGCGACGCGCTCACCTCGGCGCCAGGATCGGTGGCGCAGGTGCGCGAATGCGCGGCGCAGCTCACCCGCATCGCCAAATCAAGCGGCACCACCATCGTGCTGGTCGGCCATGTGACCAAGGAAGGCGCGCTGGCCGGCCCGCGCGTTCTCGAGCACATCGTGGACACCGTGCTGTACTTTGAAGGCGACACGCACAGCAGTTTCAGGCTGGTGCGTGCCATCAAGAACCGCTTTGGCGCCGTCAACGAGATCGGCGTGTTCGCCATGACCGAGCGCGGCCTCAAGGGCGTGGCCAACCCGAGCGCGATCTTCCTGTCGACCCACGGCGATCCGGTGGCCGGCTCGTGCGTGCTGGTCACGCTGGAAGGCACGCGGCCGTTGCTGGTTGAAATCCAGGCGCTGGTCGACAGCGGCGGACCCAGCCCGCGGCGCCTGAGCGTGGGTCTCGATCGCGACCGTCTGGCCATGATGCTGGCGGTGCTGCACCGCCACGCCGGCATTGCGTGCTCGGACCAGGATGTGTTCGTCAACGCCGTGGGCGGCGTGCGCATTGCCGAGCCGGCCGCCGATCTGGCGGTGATGCTGGCCATTCAAAGCAGCCTGCGCGGCAAGCCGCTGCCGCGTGGCTTCATCGCCTTTGGCGAAGTCGGCCTGGCCGGTGAGGTGCGCCCCGCGCCGCGCGGCCAGGAGCGCCTGAAAGAAGCCGCCAAGCTCGGCTTTTGCGTTGCCGTCGTGCCCAAGGCCAACGCCCCGAAAAAACCGATCGAGGGCCTGACCATCCATGCGGTCGAACGCATCGAGCAGGCCATCGACGTCGTGCGCGGGCTCTGAATACAGTGCCCCGGCATCGCGGCACCCACCTAAAATCCGCCAACTTTTTGCATTGAGAGACTTTCATGTCGATGTCCGACCGTGACGGCAAGATCTGGATGGATGGCGAACTCGTGGAGTGGCGCGACGCCAAGATCCATGTGCTGTCGCACACGCTGCATTACGGCTGCGGAGCCTTTGAAGGTGTGCGGGCTTACGACACCGCGCAAGGCCCGGCGATCTTCCGGTTGCGCGAGCACACCGAGCGCTTGTTCAACAGCGCCAAGATCTTGCGCATGAAGATCCCCTTCGATCTCGACACCGTGATGGAGGCGCAGCGCACGGTGGTGCGCGAGAACAAATTGGCCAGCGGCTACATCCGCCCGCTGGTGTGGATCGGCGACAAGAAGCTCGGCGTCAGCCCCAAGGGCAACACCATCCACCTGATGGTGGCGGCCTGGACTTGGGGTGCGTATCTGGGTGAAGAGGGCCTGAAGCGCGGCATCCGCGTGAAGACCAGCAGCTACACGCGCCATCACGTCAACATCTCGATGACGCAGGCCAAGGCGGTGAGCAACTACACCAACTCCATCCTCGCCAACATGGAAGCCACCGACGATGGTTACGACGAGGCACTGTTGCTCGATGTGGCCGGTTTTGTGAGCGAAGGCGCTGGCGAGAACCTGTTCATCATCCACAAGGGTGTGGTCTACACGCCCGACCTGTCGGCTGGTGCGCTCAACGGCATCACCCGCAACACCATCTTCGCCATTTGCGCCGACCTGGGCCTGAAGATCGTCGAAAAGCGCATCACCCGCGATGAGATCTACATCTGCGACGAGGCCTTCTTCACCGGCACCGCCGCCGAAGTGACGCCGATCCGTGAACTCGACCGCCTCGAGATCGGTCAGGGCTCACGTGGGCCGATCACCGAGAAAATACAGGCCGCGTTCTTCGATATCGTGAACGGACGCAACCCGAAGTACGCCGCCTGGCTGACGGCGGTCTGATCCGTCCTCTCCAAGCCACCCACCGAGAAGCGACACCATGAGCGCACCCACCGAAGCCATTGAAGTCACTGCCAAAGAGCTGCAAGGCCCGGGCGTGGTGGCTTGCCCCAACCCCAAGATGGCGTTGTGGAGCAACCACCCGAGAGTCTTCATCGACGTGGTCACCACCGGATCGGGCAAGTGCCCGTATTGCGGCACGGTGTACGCGCTGAAGGCCGGCGAAAAAGTCCACGCTCACTGAGCCAGCCAAGACGCTGCATGAACTCCCCCAAGGTTCCACCGGCGACGCTCGCGAGCCCCGAAGAGGCCGAGCAGCAGTTCTACGAAGCCCTGCAGCACGGCGAACTCGATAGGCTGATGGCGGTCTGGGGCGATGAAGACGAGATCTGCTGCGTGCATCCCGCGGGGCCGCGCCTGGTCGGCGTGATCGCGATCCGCGAGAGCTTTGGGGCCATCTTTGCGCAGGGCGTGATCGATGTGCACCCCGAGCGTGTCGTTCGACTGCAAACCCCGTTCAGCGCGGTTCACAGCGTGCTCGAGCGCGTGCAGATGCCCGTCGAGATGGGCATTCAGTCCAACTGGGTGGTCGCCACCAACGTGTACCTGAAGACGCCACTGGGCTGGCGCATGGTGGCGCACCACGCCAGTCCGGGCTCGCCTCACGAGGTTCACGAGATGGCTGAAATGGCGACGGTGCTGCACTGATGGAGCACCCCGACGCCACACCCAGGTGGTTGTTGGGTGGCGGCGCTCTGGGCGGCAACGTGCAGACGATTTGGCCAGCGCTGGTGTGCAAGCGGCTCGATGGCTTCAAGCCGAGCTTTGTGCGTGAGCGCTGGACCACGCCAGATGCCGATTTCATCGACGTCGACTGGCTCGAGCCCCTGACCGCGCGGACCGAGTCCACGCCGCTGCTGGTGCTGTTCCACGGACTCGAAGGCTCATCGTCCAGCCACACCGTGCGGCCGTTTGCCCAGGTGGCGCAGCAACTGGGCTGGCGCTTTGCCATTCCGCACTTTCGGGGCTGCTCCGGTTCGCCCAATCTCACGCAGCGGGCCTATCACTCGGGCGACTTCGAGGAAATCGGCTGGATGCTCGATCGCTTTGCGGCGGTTCACGCCGGGCCCCGCGTGGCGCTGGGCATCTCGCTGGGTGGCAATGCGCTGCTGCGTTGGGCGCAAGAAGCCGGCGAACAGGCCTCGGCGCGGGTTGGCGCCATTGCCGCGGTGTCGTCGCCGGTGGATCTCACCGCCTGTGGCCATGCGGTGGGCGCGGGCTTCAACCGGCAGGTCTACACCCGCATGTTCCTGAATTCGCTGCGACCCAAGGCGCTGGCAAAACTGCGCATGAACCCGGGCCTGTTCAACCGCGAAAAGATGCTGGCCGCTCGCGATCTGTACGCCTTTGACAACCTCTACACCGCGCCCGTGCACGGCTTTCGCAACACCGAGGACTACTGGCTGCGTGGCTCGGCCAAGCCGCACATGCACCGCATCCGCCTCCCGGCGCTGGTGCTCAACGCGCGCAATGACCCGTTCGTGCCGGCGTGGTCCTTGCCGCGTCAGGCCGAGGTGGGCCAGCACGTCACCCTGTGGCAGCCCGAGCGCGGTGGACACAACGGCTTTGCGACCGGGCGATTTCCGGGTGGGCTGCTGGCCACGCCCCAACGCGTGCTGCATTGGCTGAGCTCGCACGGCTGGAGCTGACTCGGCCATGGACGACATCGTTGCCGCTGCGCTGAAGAAATGGCCCAAGGTGCCGCATTGCCGAGGCTGGCTGGCGCTTGATGCGCGTGGTGACTGGTACTTGCGCGACGACCGCACGCAGGCCGCCGGGCTGTTTCCGCAGGCCAAGGGCAGCCGCTTGGAGCACGTCGGACTGCGCGACTTCATCGAGCGCAATTACGCCAGCGATGAGTCCGGTGCCTGGTTTTTCCAGAACGGACCGCAGCGCGTCTATGTGGAGCTAGAGGCTGCGCCTTGGGTGTGGCGGCTTTCGGGATCGCGCGATGCCAGCGGCCGCCTCAAGCGCGTCGAATTGCTCAGCCACAGCGGCCGCGCGGCTGTGTTGGACTCGACATGGCTGGACGAGCTCGGTCGGCTCTTCGTGGCCACCGACCTGGGCCTAGGCCTGGTTCACACCCTGGACATGGAAACCGCCGCCGATGCCATCGAGCAAGGCCTGTGGCCTGCGGTGACCGAGACCACCTTTGCTCAATTGCAGCAGCGCTTTCGTGTCACGCTGAGCCCGGCTGCCGAACACCGCGCCTGACTCAGACGTGCAAACGGCCCCGACTGGGGCCGTTTGAGATGAGCCGTTCGCTGCCTTACTTGGCGGCGTCAGCTGGTGCGGAAGCCTCTGCGCTGGCCGCTGCTGGGGCAGCGTCTGCAGCCGGGGCGGCTGCGCCAGGCACTGCCGGCTCGGCAAACTTCGCGCCGCTCTGGTTGGCCATGTAGACCACCGAGCGGCCGATTTCCACATCGCTGTAGTCGCCACCGCCTTGGGCACTCATCGAGTTCTTGCCCTTGAGTGCGCTGTTGAGCAGGACCTCGTAGCCTTGCGCGATGCGTGGAGCCCAGGCTTCGGCGTCACCGAATTTAGGCGCGCCCAGCATGCCGGCCGAATGACAGCCCGAGCACTGTGCCGTGTAGACCTGCTCGCCGGTCTTCAAGGCGGCGGGGCTCGAAGCGTCTTTCACTTCCACGTGGCCGACCCGCGAAATCCGCAGGGCCGTGGCTTCGGCGCCGAGACCGTCGCTGCCTGCTGCGGGTCGCTTGTCAGTCGTGACATAGGTGGCGAGCAGCACGATGGCGAAGACGGGTACGAGGATCGAAAAAACAATGGCGGTGATCAGTTGCTTTGGGGTCTTGATCGGCCCTTCGTGGGCTTCTTCTTCGTGAGAGTGGCTGGCGTCGCTCATGAAATCCTCGAGTGGCGGGTGGTGCGATTGGGGAGAAGTTGCGCCGGAAACCTGGGGTCTTCCAGCCCGGCGCGCGAGTATAAGCGGGGGTGCCGTCGCGGCCGGTGGGCAAAAGGGCGCTGACTACAATCACCCTCGTTGCGTCCGTAGCTCAATGGATAGAGTACTGCCCTCCGAAGGCAGGGGTTGCTGGTTCGATCCCAGCCGGGCGCACCACCCATCAGTGCTGAAAGTGGTCGCCAACCTTGCGGCCCATGCTTCCCAACGTTTCACGTCATCCACGCCTCAAGGCGTGGGCGGCACAGCAGGAACTGTCCCAACTTGTCGCTCAGACCGTCGAACGCTAACGAGATGGCGCTCACCTGAGCGTGCCGGGCTTCTTTGGCTAAGCCGTCGCCGATGCCTACACTGCCATCCGAGGCGTTGCAGTGGTCGACGCCCGAGCGATCCGGCGCCGCTTGACGCGCTCTCTCAAGGCCCTGCGCATGACGACCCCTGACGCTTTGCCACCCTGTCGCCTGGTTCGCGGCACGCGGCCGCTGCTTGTGTCCATCCCCCACGTCGGCACGCACATCCCCGAGGTGCTGCGTGGCGACTACACCGATGCCGCGCTGGAACTCGCCGACACCGACTGGCATTTGGATCGGCTGTATGCCTTTGCGCACGAGATGGGTGCTTCGGTGCTGTCGGCTGTGCATTCGCGCTGCGTGATCGACCTGAACCGTCCGCCCGACAACCAAAGCCTGTATCCCGGCCAGGTCACCACCGGCTTGTGCCCGGGCGAGACCTTTCGCGGCGAGCCGCTGTACCGGCCCGGTCGCGAGCCCGACGCGGCGGAAGTCGAGTGCAGGCTCGGCCTGTACTGGCAGCCGTATCACGATGCGCTGGCCGAAGAGATCGAGCGTCTCAAGGTGCTGCACGGCCGCGTGCTGCTGTGGGAAGCGCACTCGATCGCGAGCCGCCTGCCGCGTCTGTTCGACGGCAAGCTGCCTGACCTCAACCTGGGCACCGCCGACGGCGCGAGCTGCGCGCCCGAGGTGCTGGCGCCGGTGGTGGCCGTCGCGCAGGCCAGCGGCTACACCTCGGTGGTCAACGGCCGATTCAAGGGCGGCTACATCACCCGCCACCACGGACACCCCACCGAGCGGGTGCACGCGATCCAGCTCGAGCTGTGCCAGTGCCTCTACATGAACGAACAAGCGCCGTTCGACTACCAGCCAGCGCACGCCGATCGACTGCAGCTTGTGCTCAAGGCGATGACCGTAGCGGCGCTCGGCGCGCTGAGCGCTTAGGGGCAGCCACGGCGCCGACCGCTCGCGGCGCGGCCAGCGATCACTTGGCCGTGGGCATCACGAACTCGGCACCCTTGGCGATGCTCGCGGGCCAGCGCTGCATGACGCTTTTTTGCTTGGTGTAAAAGCGCACGCCTTCTTCGCCGTAGGCGTGCATGTCGCCAAACAGGCTCTTCTTCCAGCCGCCAAAGCCGTGCCACGCCATGGGCACCGGGATCGGCACGTTGATGCCGACCATGCCCACCTCGATGCGCCGCGCGAACTCGCGCGCCACGTTGCCGTCGCTGGTGAAGCACGCCACGCCGTTGCCGAACTCGTGGTCGTTGATCAGCTTCACCGCGGCGGCGAAGTCGGGTACGCGCACCACCGCAAGCACCGGGCCGAAGATCTCCTCGCGGTAGATCTTCATGTCGGTGGTGACGTGATCGAACAGCGTGCCGCCGATGAAAAAGCCGTCTTCGAAGCCGGCCACGCGGAACGGCGCGCCGGTGTGCGCATCGACGCGCCCGTCGACCACCAGCGTCGCGCCTTCGGCCACGCCGGCGGCGATGTAGCCGGTGATGCGATCGAGCGCCTGACGGGTGACGATGGGGCCCATCTCGGCGTCGAGTTGCATGCCGTCCTTGACCTTGAGCGTCTTCGCGCGCGCGGCCAGCGCCGACACCAGCTTATCGGCCACGTCGCCCACGACCACGGCCACGCTGATCGCCATGCAGCGCTCGCCGGCCGAGCCGTAGCCCGCGCCAATCAGCGCATCGACGGTTTGCTCGAGGTCGGCATCGGGCATCACCACCAGGTGGTTCTTGGCACCGCCGAGCGCTTGCACGCGCTTGCCGTGGTGAGCGCCGGTTTCGTAGATGTACTGCGCGATCGGGGTCGAGCCCACGAAGCTGACGGCCTTGACGTCGGGGTGCTTGAGCAGCGTGTCGACCGCCAGCTTGTCGCCTTGCACCACGTTGAACACGCCGTCGGGCAGGCCGGCCTGGCGCAGCAGCTCAGCCGTGAAGATGCTGGCCGAGGGATCACGCTCGCTGGGCTTGAGCACGAAGGTGTTGCCCGCGGCGATGGCCACCGGGAACATCCAGCACGGCACCATCACCGGAAAGTTGAACGGCGTGATGCCGGCCACCACGCCCAGCGGCTGGCGCAGCGTCCAGTTGTCGATGCCGGTGGAGACCTGCTCGGTGTAGTCGCCCTTGAGCAGCTGCGGGATGCCGCAGGCGAATTCGATGATGTCGATGCCGCGGCTGACCTCGCCTTTGGCGTCGGTGAACACCTTGCCGTGCTCGGCGGTGATCATGGCGGCGAGCGCGTCGCGGTGCTGGTTCATCAGCTCGAGAAACTTGAACATCACCCGGGCGCGGCGGATCGGCGGCGTGTCGGCCCAGCCGGTGAAGGCGGCGCGCGCGGCGCCCACGGCCGCCGTCACCTCGTCGGCGCTGGCCAGGGCCACCTGTCGCGCCACCGCGCCGGTGGTGGGGTTGTAGACACTCTGGCGGCGACCGCTGCTGCCGCTCACGTGACGTCCGTCAATGAAATGCGCCACCTCGGTGGCTGAGGTGAACGCGGGAACGGGTGCGGTGTGGGTGCTCATGGCGGTGGGGGGTGAGGTCGGGTGTTTGCAGTCTAGGCAATTCGCGCGCCACTTTGCCCCTCAGGCCCGCACCAGCCGCGGCGCGGTGGCGCACGGCCACAATCTGTGCATGGCCAACACCTTTCGACCCCGCTCCGGCGGCACGCACGCTGCACCTTCGGTCAGCGCTCCTCAGTCACCAGCCGCCGTGCCGCTGGATGAGCGCGAGATCGATGAGCTGCAAGACGCCCTCGATGCGGTGCCAGCGCCGCTCGAGCCGCTCGATGTGAGCATGGTCGATGGCTTTCTGTGCGGCGTGCTGCTGCAGCCACAGCCAGTGGCCGAGGCACAGTGGTTGCCGCACATCACCGACGCCGACGGGCGTGCCTTGCCGGCTTCGTTCGATGCCACCGGGCTGCATGCGCTGGTGCGCCGCCGCCATGTTGAGCTGAGCCAGGCCATTGCCGATCGCCAGTGGTTCGATCCCTGGGTGTTCGAGATGGAAGAAGGCGACGACCACGATGGTGAGCGCGAGCCCACCGCTTGCGATGCGGTCTATCCGTGGGTGGCCGGCTTTGCCACGGCGCAGGAGTTTTTTCCGGCGCTGATGCGGCTTGACGCCAAGACGATGACCGCGCCGCTCGCCTTGCTGTATCGCCATCTCGACCCCGAGGATCTGGAAGACGCCGACGAGTTGCTCGCCGAAATCGAATCGCTCGAGCCGCCGTCACAGCTGGCCGACGCGGTGGAAGAACTCGTGCGTGCGACCTTGCTGCTGGCGGATTTGTCCAGACCGCGCGGGCCTGCGGTGCGCCCGGGTGCGCCGCCAGCGCGAGGCTCCGGCCGCCGCCGGTGAGACATCCGCGCCGCCTGTCACGAACTGGCGGTGATTGCCGTTGCTTTTTGTCACTTGGCCATCACGCTGAGGCCGCAAACTGTCTCCATGGCCCAAGTGGGGGTCAACAGGAGAGCGGTGGTGCGAAACGGTCGCAGAGTTTCATGGTGGCAGGCCTTGGGGGGACGCTGGTCGTTGCCCCGCGTGCCACGTGAGACCGACGACATGGGCGGCATGGGCACCGATCTGGCGCTCGAGGCCCGCTTGCAGGCCGACCCCGAAAGCCGCGTCTTGGCTGATAACTCGCAGTTCGGCGGCGACGCCGTCTACCCTGCAGCAGATCGACTCAACGGCCGCTCGGTCATCTGACGACACGCCGCTGGCCGATCTGCCGTATCGGCTTATCGCAGCGCGTCACACCTCGAAGGTGCGCAGCCCGTCGTAGCCATCGGCCTCGCCCTTGCGGCTGTGTCCGCGGGCGTTGCAAATCACTCTGGTTTCACCATTCGCATGCGCCACACGGTAGTCGTGGCGGCAGTGCAGGTGCCCGTGTATCCACAGGTCGGCGCCGGGCATCAAGTCGTCATCGGCATTGCAGAAGCTGGCGCTGCCGGGCTGTTTTCCGTAGCGACGGTCGGTGCTGCGTGCGCTCGGGCCGTAGTGGGTGATGACCACGGT
The DNA here is from genome assembly GCA_945875935.1 of Bordetella parapertussis. Lineage (GTDB taxonomy): Bacteria > Pseudomonadota > Gammaproteobacteria > Burkholderiales > Burkholderiaceae_C > PBB1. Next base: position 9,036 of record CAMCNE010000042.1, on the reverse strand, counting down.
GGCGTCCCAGGGCTCAGCCGCCGCTTCTGGCCTGCGCGCCAATTCACCTTCCAGCCATTCACGACAGGCCAGTGACTCGGTGCGCACGGCCGCCGCATCGAACACCGCACCGCGCTGTGTCGAGCGCATCACGTCGACGAAGTAGGTGGCCGCGCGCATGGCGCGATCGCGCTCGGCTTCGCCCAGCAAGTCGAAGTCGCTCCAGCGGGTGGTGCCCACGAAGCGGATGCGCCGGCCCTGCGCATCGAGCCGGATGCAGCTGTCGCGCTCAAGCAGCGTCACGCCCAGCGACTCGCAACGCTCGCGCAGGGCGGGTAGGGCGGTCGTGAGCTCGCGCTGATCGAACTCGTGATTGCCCGCCACGAAGATGACCGGCACCGGCCAGCCGCCAAAGCGGTCGAGCTCGCGCCAGGTGCTGTCGATGTCGCCGCCGAGCACCAGCAACTCGGCATGCGGCGCAGGCCGTGGTTCGAAGGACTCGGTTTCCAGATGAAGGTCGGACAGGACCTGCAAGCGCATCAGGTGCTGCCTTTCGGGAAGACCGGTGCAACAGGCCAGCCGCACGACATTTGCGGGGCGGGCCTCGCTGTCAGCATGGAAACGACGGCGATTTTCAAGATGTGGCTGATGGGGGAAATGAGGGGAATGACGGGGAATAGGCCTGGCGGCCGCCGGTGCGACACCGGATTGTGGGCCTTCCAAAACTCTGGCTGGCATGCACCTTGCTGAGTGAGTGGGGTCCATTTGGCCCTCAGCATGATCCACGAACCGACCATCGCCCCCACGCAAGACCCTGCCGTCGGTGGACTCCCACCGAAGCCTGCGGACGTCGGCTGGCCTGAGCGCCGGGTCGGCGACCTGCCCGAGCTGACCTGCTAGTGCCGCGGCATGGGGTGCACCCCCTATCTTTCAATCGTCTTACAGGAGTCCCACCATGAGCCGCAGCGAGGCACCAACGACCAACAGTTTTGACCCTTACAACGCCGACCGGCCGCTGATGATGAAATGTGGCTGCGGTCGCGATCACAGCGCTGCCGATCACCAGGCTGAAGCGCAGGCGATGTCGGCCGAGGCCTACTCGCGCGACTTCATCGAGGCCTCGCTGGTCAAAGCGCTGTTTCCGCATGAGCCGCTTCGCCGCCGCTTCCTGCAAGCTGTCGGCGCGAACACCGCCCGTGCGGCCATTGCCTCGCTGCTGCCGCTGGGGGCGCTCGAAGCCATGGCGCAGGACACCGGCTCCCTCGAGAAGAAAGACCTGAAGCTCGGCTTCATCGCGATCACCTGCGCGACGCCACTCATCATGGCCAGCCCGCTCGGCTTTTATCGCCAGCAGGGGCTTAACGTTCAGCTCAACAAGACCGCAGGCTGGGCGCTCATCCGCGACAAGATGCTCAACAAGGAGCATGACGCCTCGCACTTCCTGTCGCCGATGCCGCTGGCCATCTCGATGGGTGTGGGCTCGGTCGCGCAACCGATGCGCGTGGCAACGATCCAGAACATCAACGGCCAGGCCATCACTCTGGCGCTCAAGCACAAGGACAACCGCGATCCGAAGGGCTGGAAGGGATTCAAGTTCGCCGTGCCGTTCGAGTTCTCGATGCACAACTTTCTGCTGCGCTACTACCTTGCCGAGAACGGGCTGAATCCCGACACCGATGTGCAGATCCGCGTCGTGCCGCCGCCTGAAATGGTGGCCAACCTGCGCGCGGGCAACATCGACGGATTCCTCGGCCCGGATCCGTTCAACCAGCGTGCGGTGTACGACGAGGTCGGCTTCATCCACATCCTGTCGAAGGAAATCTGGGACGGTCATCCGTGTTGCGCCTTTGGCGTCAGCGACGACTTCATCAAGCAAAACCCCAACACCTTCGCCGCGTTGTTCCGTGCGGTGCTGACCGCCGCCAACATGGCTCGCGACCCGAAGAACCGTGAACTGATCGCCAAGGTCATTTCCCCCACCGCCTACCTGAACCAGCCGGAAACGGTGGTAGCCCAGGTGCTGACGGGCAAGTTCGCTGACGGGCTGGGCGGCATCAAGAACGTGCCCGACCGCGCCGACTTCGACCCGGTGCCGTGGCAAAGCATGGCGGTGTGGATGCTCACGCAAATGAAGCGCTGGGGCTACCTCAAGGGCGAGGTCAACTACAAGCAGATCGCCGAGCAGGTGTTCTTGCTGACCGATGCCAAAAAGCAGATGAAGCTGCTCGATCAGAAGGTGCCCGAGGGTGCTTACAGGAAGTACCAGATCATGGGCAAGGAGTTCGATCCCGCCAAGGCTGAGGCGTATGCCAACAGCTTCGCCATCAGCCGCATCTGAGGCCGCACGGTGAAAACCCACAAGCTGCAGGCGCTGCAATCGGGCGCCCTGTCCGCGCTCATCCTCGTTGTGCTGCTTTTGGTGTGGCATCTGGCGACGTTGCCCGTGAAATCGGCTGCGGTCTCCGTCGTGCCACTGACGGCCGAGCAGATCGAGTACCAGAAACTGCTCGGCAAGGATCCCGGCGCGGCCGAGGGCGAAAAGAAGAACAGTGGATTTCCCACCCTCGCGCAAATGGGCGAGACGGTGGTGAAGCAGCTGTCCCATCCCTTCTACGACAACGGCCCGAACGACAAAGGCATCGGCATCCAGCTCGGGCATTCGCTGGCTCGCGTCGGACTGGGCTTCGCCATCGCCGCGCTGGTGGCCATCCCGCTGGGCTTCCTGATCGGCATGAGCCCCATGCTCTACCGAGCGCTCGATCCGTTCATCCAGGTGCTCAAGCCCATCTCGCCGTTGGCCTGGATGCCGCTGGCGCTGTACACCATCAAGGACTCGTCGATCTCGGGCATCTTCGTGATCTTCATCTGCTCGGTGTGGCCGATGTTGATCAACACTGCCTTCGGCGTGGCCGGGGTGCGGCGAGAGTGGCTGAACGTCGCCAAGACGCTCGAGGTGTCGCGGCTGCGTCTGGCGTTCGAGGTGATCCTGCCGGCCGCCGCACCGACCATCCTGACGGGCATGCGCATCAGCATGGGCATCGCCTGGCTGGTGATCGTGGCCGCCGAGATGCTGGTCGGTGGCACCGGCATCGGCTACTTCGTGTGGAACGAATGGAACAACCTGTCTCTCACCAACGTGATCTTCGCGATCGGGGTCATCGGCGTGGTCGGCATGCTGCTCGACGGCCTATTCGCCCGGGCGCAAAAGGCGATTTCCTATGTCGAATGAGTTGAACCCCAGCACTGCCAGCGACGCGCCGTTTCTGCGCGTCGAAGGGCTTTCGAAGCGCTATCCGTCGGCGGATGGCAAGGCCGGCGAGCCGGTGTTCGACAGCGTCAACTTCGGCATTCAGCAAGGCGAGTTCGTTTGCATCATCGGCCACTCGGGGTGCGGCAAGACGACGATCCTCAACGTGCTGGCCGGGCTCGATCAGGCGACCGACGGCTACGTGTTCATGGATGGCCGCGAGGTCGCCGGTCCCAGCCTGGAGCGTGGCGTGGTGTTCCAGGGTCACGCACTGATGCCGTGGCTGTCGGTGCGCAAGAACATCGCGTTCGCCGTGCGCAGCAAGTGGCCTGGCTGGAGCGCCGCGCAGGTCAATGCCCAGGTCGAGAAGTACGTCGCGCTGGTCGGGCTGACGCCTGCGATCGACAAGAATCCGTCTGCCTTGTCCGGGGGCATGAAACAGCGAGTGGGCATCGCGCGGGCCTTCGCGATCGAGCCGAGGATGCTGTTGCTCGACGAGCCGTTCGGGGCACTCGACGCGCTCACGCGGGGCACGATCCAAGACGAGCTGCTGCGCATCTGCGCCGAGACCCGCCAGACGGTGTTCATGATCACGCACGACGTGGACGAAGCCATCTTGCTGGCCGACAAGATCTTGCTGATGAGCAATGGGCCGCAGGCGCGCATCGCCGAGATCGTGCGCAACACGATGTCGCGTGACCGACAGCGTGCCTCGCTGCACCACGACCCTCAGTACTACCGCATTCGCAACCACCTGGTCGACTTTCTGGTCGCGCGCTCGAAGGAGCTGTCGCATGGCCGAGCACCCGCGGTGCCGCCTGTCGTGGAGCCTGGCCTCGCGCCGGCCCAGACCACCGCCTGAACCTTTTCCATCAACCCCAAGGAGCGCACATGAACCGCAACGACGTTACCGAAATGATCATCGAGGCCAAGATCCAGAAAGGCCTGAAGTGGGAGGACGTGGCCAAGAAGGTCGGCCTGAGCAAGGAGTGGGTCACCGCCGGCTGCCTGGGCCAGATGACCTTCGATGCGAAGCAGGCGAAAGTCATCGCGAAGACCTTCGGGTTGAGCGCCGAAGCCGAAAAGTGGTTGCAGGTCGTGCCCTACAAGGGGTCGCTGCCGACCTCGGTGCCCACCGATCCGCTCATCTACCGCTTCTATGAGCTGATCAGCGTCTACGGCACGACCTTCAAGGAGTTGATCCACGAAGAGTTCGGCGACGGCATCATGAGTGCCATCGACTTCAAGATGGACCTCACGCGCGAGCCCAACGACGCTGGCGATCGGGTCAACATCGTGATGTCGGGCAAGTTCCTGTCCTACAAGACCTACTGACAGCCGCGGCCGTCATGGGGCGCGCCGCCAGCGGTTGGCGGCGGCGCCCGTCAGCCCGTCACTTGCCGTGACACAGCTTGAACTTCTTGCCGCTGCCGCAGCTGCACGGATCGTTGCGGCCCGGCTTGGGCACATCACGCTTGACGGTGTCGACCTTGTAGCGCATCTTGGTGGTCAGGTGGGACAGGTCGGCCACCACGGCCACCAGGTCTTCAAGTGCGTCGTCTAGCGTGGTCAGGGGGTGTTCACGCTCGAGCGTGGCGACCACTTCGCGCTCATCGTCGGTCTCGGCCGGCAGGTGACGGTACAAGCGCGCCAGTGCAGACAGCACCGCGTCGTCGGTCATCTCGGCCAGATCGGGAAAGCATTCGCAGGCGTGCTGAAAACCCGCCACCCAAGGCATCAGCGAATGCGACACCGGATGCAGGCCCGCGAGCGGATCGGGTTCGCCATCGGCCGGCGGCTCGGGCAGGTGCTCTTCGTCGAACTCGAGCACCAGCGGCTCGAACCAGCCGTCTTCCACGATGGCGCGGTTGAGCGCTGCATGGCGGCGCAGGATCAGCGAGGTCGTGCGCGCCGCCCATTCGGCATCGACGTTGTCTGGCAGCGCCTGGCCGTCGAAATCGAAGACATGAGGCATCCACAGATCGCTTTCCAGCAGCACGGGCTGCACCAGCACGCCGCACAGAAAGCCGTCGAGCATCACGACATCAACAGGCTCGAGGGGTTCCGGGGTGGCGGCCAGCAGGTCGTCGAGCTCGGAAAACTCGGCGTCGGTCAGGTCGCGATTGACATGGGGGGTGGGGAGCTTTTGCATGGGTGCTTTCGGAAGGTTCAGCCGATTGTGGGCGCTGGCGACGCGCGAACGGCTCTTGATATGCGCGCCACAAGGCGCATCTGTCAGGCATGCAAGCGACTGGGGACGGGATCGTCGGGCTGGCCGTGGCGTTGGGCGCGGGGCTGCTGATCGGCATCGAGCGTGAGCGGCGCAAGGGCAGCGGCGCCGAGCGCGAGGCCGCAGGCGTGCGCAGTTTCACCGTGGCCGCGGTGATTGGGGCACTCGCGCAGTGGCTGCAGGTGCCGGGTCTGGTGGTGTGCGCGGCGGCCTTCGTGGCGCTGATCGGTGTGGTGTCGCACTACAAGACTCGCTCGAGCGATCCCGGCATGACCACCGAGCTCGCGCTGTTCGCCACCTGCCTGATCGGCGTGCAGTGCGTGATGTGGCCGAACTTTGGCGCCGCATGTGCGGCGGTGCTCACCGCGTTGCTGGCCTCGCGTGAACGCTTGCACCGATTCGCCACCCAGTTGCTGACCGAACAAGAGTTGCAAGACGGCTTGCTGCTGGCAGCTCTGGCGCTGATCGTGCTGCCGCTGATTCCGCGTGGCCCGGTCGAGGGCTTCGGCGTGATCCAGCCACGGCCGCTGTTCACGCTGGTGCTGCTCATCCTCGTCATTCAGGCCGCGGGCCACGTGGCGCTGCGCGCTCTGGGCGCGCGCGGTGGCCTGTTGCTGTCGGGCTTTGCCGGCGGCTTTGTGTCAAGCACCGCAACCATCGCCTCGTTTGGCGCGCGGGCGCGGGCGAATCCCCCGCAGGTGGCCGCATTCGCTGCCGCTGCCGTGCTGTCGTCATCGGCCACTTGGGTGCAGGCCTTGCTGATGACCGCAGCCCTGTCGCCACGGGCGGCCTGGGCGATCCTGCCGATGGCGCTGGTGGCTGCGCTCAGCGTGGCGGCCATCGGGCTGGGCTTGTTGCGATCGAAGTTCGGCGCCGTGCTTGAAGAACCGCCCGCCGCCCAAGCTGGCAGCGCCTTGCGCCTGCGCGAGGCCTTGATCGCTGCCGCCCTGCTGGGTGGCGCGGCATTGGTGGTGGGCAATGCGCAGCGCCACTTCGGCGACGCCGGGCTGGTGGTCGGCACGGCGATGGCCGCGCTGCTCGATGCGCAGGCGCCGGTGGCGTCGCTGGCGTCGCTTCATTCCGCAGGCGACTTGTCGTCGCATCGCTTCGAGATGATGGTGCTGGTGGCGATCAGTGCCAACACGCTCACGCGGTGCATCGTCGCAGCGGCCACCGGCGGTCGCGCTTATGCGCTGCGTGTGGCCGCCGGGCTGCTCGCCGGCTTGTCAGTGGCCGGGTTGGTCGCTTGGCTGACCGCAGGCTGAGTGAGCCGCGCTCGGTGCGCTACTTCAGGATGCCCAGCAGATTCGAGAAGCTGTCGGTCCAGGGACGGAAACCGGCGGGTGTGGCCAGCCTTTCGCCGTCTTGCAGCGAGGCGGGCAAGCTGGCGGCCCGCTCGGGACTCATCATCAGCACCCACGATGAGCTGCGGCAGTACAGGTCGTCATCGTCCGGGTTCAGGTCGTAAATCAGCGCGACCTTGCCAAAGTGCTCTGCGGCGCTGGCCATCACCGGGCGCAAGTCAAGGTAGCGGTTGGTGATGTGAACGGCCAGCAGTCCGTCGGGTTTGACGTGGCCGAAGTAGGTCTCCATGGCTTCGAGCGTCAGCAGGTGGGTGGGGATCGAGTCGCCCGAAAATGCATCCATGGCCAGCAGATCGAACTGCTGCGGTGGCTCGCGTTCGATCATCAGGCGGCCGTCTCCCATCACCGCCGTGATGGTCGCCGGGCTGTCCGCGAGGTAGCTGAATTCGCTGCGCGCCAGCTCGAGCACCTGCTCGTTGATCTCGTAGATGCGCATCTCGTCGCCCGAGCGGCCATAGGTGGCCAGCGTGCCGGTGCCCAGGCCCACCACGCCGAGCTTCAAAGCACGATCCTGCGGCAAGCTGCGTATGGCGCGTCCGATGGCTGACTTTTCGCAGTAGTAGGCGGTGGGCTCGCGGCGCAGCGCGGGCGCCATGTACTGCTCGCCGTGGTTGATGCGGCCGTGGCGCATCAGTCGCAGCGTGCCGAGCCGGTCGGTGTCTTCGGCCACACGCAGCTGGCTGTAGAAATTGCGCACCACGCGCCGGTAGCCGTCGACGTATTCGAGCGAGATACTGCCAAGCCGCCAGCCATAGCCCAGCAGCGCCACCAGCAGCAGGCCGCGCCACATCGGGCGCAGGTCGCGCCACAGCACGGCGATCACCAGCGCCGCGCAGAGGAAGAGTCCGATCGGCAGTTCGAAGTAGGCGGTGAAGACGGCCGGCGCCACCAGCGCCACCAGCGCGCCACCCATCGCGCCCCCCACGGAGAGCATCAGATAAAACAGCGTGAGATGCCGCACCGGCGGCCGCCGCCGCACCAGCTCGCCGTGGCACACCATGCAAAAGATGAACAGCGACACGCTCAGCAGCGTGATCAGCATTGGCACGCCCAAGCCGCCTTCGAGCGCCAGATCGAGCGCCACAAAGGCCAGCGGCAGCGCACCCAGAAAAAACGGCCGCACGTAATAGCGCGGCGCATCGAAGCACAGGATGAAGCTCAGCAGGTAGATGCTCAGCGGCACCACCCACAAAAACGGCACCGGCGCCACGTCTTGCGTCAGGTGGCGGGTGATCGCCAGCAGCAAGATCGAAGCCGAAGCTGCAAGCCCGATCCACAGCAGGCACTCGCCCCAGCCGGGTTTGGGCGATGGGGCGGTGTCGACGGGTTCTTCCAGGGCCACTGCCGTCATGCGGCCACGCGAGAACAGCGCCGTGGCCACACAAACAGCCACGAAAACGGCGTAGCCCGCCGACCAAGCCAGCGCCTGCGAGCCGACCGTCAGCGCCGGCTCGACCACCACCGGATAGCTCAGCAAGGCCAGCATCGAGGCCAGATTGGACAGCGCATACAGCCGATACGGCTTCGTATCAACACCCGACGAGGGGAACGACCGCGCGTACCAGGCCTGCATCAAGGGTCCGGTGGTCGACAGCAGCAGGTAAGGCGCGCCCACCGCCGTGGCCAGCACCACCAGCACGCTCCAGCCGGGATGCTCGAGCGCCATGCCTTTCCAGCTGGGGTCCGCCGCCACCGGCAGCATGGCCAGGCTCAGCACCAGCAAGCCAACATGCACCAGGGGCTGCTTGCGCACGGCCACTTTTTCGTGGAGCCAGTGCACGTAGGCATAACCGAGCAGCAACTCGGCCTGAAAGAACACGATGCACGTGCTCCACACCGATGAGGACCCGCCAAACCACGGCAGGATCATCTTGGCCACCACGGGCTGAATCTGGAAGAGCAGGAAGGCGGAGAGGAAGACGGTCGTTGCGAAAAGGCCCATTCGGTCGAGGATAACAACACCACCCTCGCTGGGATACATCAAAAGTGCCGGCTGCGATGGCCGAGGCTTGCGGTCAGGTTTTTGGCACCAGCACCCACGCACGCAGCGGCTGCTTCATGCGGCCGGCCTGCTGTTCGGCCGGTGCATCCCAGCCCCAGAAATAGTCGACCCGCACGGCCCCGACGATGGCGCTGCCGGTGTCTTGTGCCATCACGATGCGGCGCAGCGGGGTGCTCGACAGCGGCTCGCTGGTGTCCAGCCACATCGCGCTGCC
>CAMCNE010000041.1 GCA_945875935.1 Bordetella parapertussis | reverse complement strand
AGCGTGGCCGCCAGGTCCAGACCGCCCAGCAGGCGTTCGTCGTTGATGTGCAGCGGCACCCGGCGCACGGGCGTGTCTTCGGGCAACAAATCGTGCAGCAGTTGCAACCAGGCGTCGCGCCCTGGTGTGGCCAGCGAGCGGATGGCCACGCCGCCACAGCCCACCGGGTCGACGGCGAACAGTGCTGCGACCTGACGCGCCATCATGGGCAGCGACGCGGCCGTGGGCTGCCAGCGATCAGCGGCCATGCCGCTGCCCACGCTCATCCGCCAAACAACTCGGCCACGGCGCGATCGACGCGCACGGTGGAGCCGGCGTCGTCGAGCGGATTGCGGCGCAGGCGGTGGCGCAGCGCCGGCGGCGCCACGCGCTTCAAGTGCTCGTCGCCCACCGCGTCGTCGCCCTGCAAGGCCGCCAGCGAACGCGCCGCGCGGATCAGCGTGAGCTCGCCGCGCAGTCCGTCGGTGCCCAGCGCCATGCACAACTGCGCTGCGCGCTCGAGCGCCGCATCGGGCACAGCCACATTCGCCAGGCGCTCCTTGCCCTTGACGATGCTCTGGCGCACGCGTTCGTCTTCTTTCTTCCACTTCTTGGAAAAGCCGTCGGGGTCGCGCTCGAACTGATCGCGCCGACGCACCACTTCCACACGCGAAGCCAGATCGGTCGGTGTCTTCACCTCGACCGACAAGCCAAAGCGATCGAGCAACTGCGGGCGCAACTCGCCTTCTTCCGGGTTGCCGCTGCCCACCAGCACGAAGCGCGCGGGGTGGCGCACGCTCAGGCCTTCGCGCTCGACCACGTTCTCGCCCGAAGCAGCCACGTCGATCAGCAGGTCGACCAGATGGTCTTCCAGCAGGTTGACTTCGTCGATGTACAAAAAGCCGCGGTTGGCGCGTGCCAGCAGCCCGGGCTCGAAGGCCTTGACGCCTTGCGACAGCGCGCGCTCCAGATCGAGCGCACCCACCACGCGGTCTTCGGTGGCACCCAGCGGCAGATCGACCACCGGCACCGAGATCAGGTGCGACTTGAGCGCACCGCCAGCGGCCTTGAGCTCGGCGCACGACTCGCAAACCATGCCGCGCGAGACCGGATCGCACTGGTAGCGGCAACCGGTCACCGCACGCATCTTCGGCAGCATGGCGGCCAGCGCACGGACCGCCGTCGACTTGCCGGTGCCGCGGTCGCCGAACACCAGCACGCCGCCCACGCTGGGGTCGACGGCCGCGATCAGGATGGCCAGCTTCATCTCGTCTTGGCCGACGATGGCGGAAAAAGGAAAATTCAAGGACATGGGTTGAAGCCAGCACACGCCGGCGGCAGGGGTTGGATGGTGCTCGGTCGAGAGTGCGCCTTCATCGCTGGATGCGGCACAGCCCACTCGGCAAAAAGACGTTAGCACAGGGCTTTGCCGGCGACGATGCGGGTCAGCACCCGAGAGAGCGCCACTAAACTCGACCGCTTACTCAGAAGCGATCAAGGTCAGTGCAATGCAAATGGTGGAGTCCCGCACGCATCGTGCGCCAGCGGTGGTATTGCTCAGCGGCGGGCTCGACTCATCGACGGTGTTGGCCATCGCGCGCGAACAGGGCTTCGAGGCCTGCGCCATCAGCTTCAGCTACGGCCAGCGGCACATTCACGAACTGAGCGCGGCCGACGCCGTGGTGCGCACCCAGCAGACGGCGCGCCATGTGGTCGCGACGATCGACCTGCGCGCGTTTGGCGGCTCGGCACTCACGGCCGACATCGACGTGCCCAAGGGTCGCTCGGCCCACGACATGGCCGATGGCATTCCCATCACTTATGTGCCGGCACGCAACACGGTGTTCCTGAGCTACGCGCTGGCCTGGGCCGAGACGCTGGGCTCGACCGACATCTTCATCGGCGTGAACGCGCTCGATTACTCCGGCTACCCCGACTGCCGCCCCGAATACATCGCCGCCTTCGAAACCATGGCCAACCTGGCCACCAAGGCGGGCGTCGAGGGCACCCAGCGGCTGAAGATCCACGCGCCGCTGATGCACCTGAACAAGTCGCAAATCATCGGCGAGGGCCTGCGACTGGGTGTCGACTATTCGCAAACCAGCAGCTGCTACGACCCCGCGCCCGACGGCCGGCCGTGCGGTGGCTGTGATTCGTGCGTGCTGCGCGCCAAGGGCTTTGCCGAGGCCGGCGTGGCCGATCCGCTGCTCGCACGCTACGGCATCGCCTGATGGAAACCCAGCTGCTCATCTGTGCGGCCTCGCGCTTCGAGGCGGCGCGCCAGATCACCTCGGCGCCCGGCGACCACCCGCAGCACCGGCTGCATGGCCACGGCTTCACGGTGCAGGCGCGCTGCAGCCTGCCGCAGTCGTGGGCCGACTTCCCTGGCAGCGAAGTGCAGCAACTGCGCAGCGCGATCGAGTCGTGCACCGCGCCGCTCGACCACCGGCTGCTCAACGACCAGCTTGCCGACCCCACCGACGCCCATCTCGCACACTGGATCGCGCAGCAGGCCGCGCTGCCCGGGGTGCGCCAGCTGCGGCTGCAAAGCACGCCGCACCGTGGTGTGGACATTGATGCCGCAGGCCACGCCCACCTGTGGCGGCGCTTCGTGTTTCAGTCAGCGCATGTGCTGCCGCAAGTGCCCGCCGGCCACAAGTGCGGTCGCATGCACGGCCACGGCTTCGAGGTGGTGTTGCATGCCGATGCGTCGATGGCCGGTGCGATGGCACTGGCCCATGACGACATCGATGCCGCCTGGGCGCCCTTGCAGGCCCTGCTCGACCACGCCTGCCTGAACGACCTGCCCGGTCTGGCCAACCCCACCAGCGAAGTGCTGTCGAGCTGGATCTGGGCGCGGCTGCAGCCGCAGCTGCCGACTCTGTCTTCGGTCACCGTCTACGAGACTGCCTCGTGCGGCGCCATCTTCGACGGCCAGCGCTACCGCGTGTGGAAAGAGCTCACGCTCGACAGCGCCGTGCAACTGCGCAGCGCACCCGAGTCGAGCGCGCTGCGCCGTCTGCACGGCCACACCTACACGCTGCGGCTGCACCTGACGGCGCCACTCGACGAGGTGCTGGGCTGGACGATCGACTTCGGCGACGTGAAGTCGCTGTTCGAGCCCATCTTCTTGCAGCTCGATCACCAGCCGCTGCACGAAATCGCTGACCTGGCCGACGGCGACAGCGCCAGCGTGGCACGCTGGATCTTCGATCGCGCTCGCGGCCAGCTGCCGCAGCTCGATCGCGTCGATCTGCTGGAAACCGAAGGCTGCGGCGCCATGGTGATCGCGCCTGGCGCTGGCCTGGCCCTGGCGGTGTGAGCATGGCGTACTCGGTCAAGGAAGCGTTCTACACACTGCAAGGCGAAGGCGGGCAGACCGGTCGCGCTGCGGTGTTCTGCCGCTTTGCCGGCTGCAATCTGTGGAGCGGCCGCGAGGCCGACCGCGACCAGGCCATCTGCCGCTTTTGCGACACCGACTTCGTGGGCACCGACGGCATGGGCGGCGGCAAGTTCGAGTCACCCGAATCGCTCGCCGCGCACGTCGCCTCGCTGTGGCCAGCCGGCAGTTCGACGGGCCAGCCGCTGGTGGTGTGCACCGGCGGCGAGCCGCTGCTGCAGCTCGACGAGCCGCTGATCGAAGCGCTTCACCAACGCGGCTTCGAGATCGCCGTCGAGACCAACGGCACCCAGGATGCGCCGGCCGGCATCGACTGGCTGTGCGTCAGCCCCAAGGCCAACTCCGAACTGGTGCTGACGAGCGGTACCGAACTCAAGCTGGTCTTTCCGCAGCCCGGCGCGATGCCCGATCGCTTCGAGCACCTCGACTTCCGGCTGTTCTATCTGCAGCCCATGGACGGGCTGGAGCGCGCTCGCAACACGCGGCTGGCGGTCGAGTACTGTCTGACCCACCCACAGTGGCGGCTGAGTGTGCAAACCCACAAGGCCGTGGGCATCCCCTGATTCCGCGCTGCCACCTGGCGATCTTTTTTACCAACTCCCCATTGCCTGACACCATGACTGCAGCCCGCTCATCACCCGCACGCAAGCCAGCAGCCAAGGCTGCCGCCAAGCCCTCGCGACGCTCGACACCCACCGAACGCGCCATGCCGCCCAATCCGCCTTCGGCACCGTCCAAGGAACTGCACGTGTTCGCCAACCCGGCCCCCGAGCGCGATTACGTCATTCAGTTCCAGATCCCTGAGTTCACCTGCCTGTGTCCGCTGACCGGCCAGCCTGACTTTGCGCATTTCGTGATCGACATCGTGGCCGACCGTCTGTGCGTCGAACTCAAGAGCCTGAAGATGTACATGTGGAGCTTTCGCGATGAAGGCGCCTTCCACGAGAAGGTCACCAACGACATCCTCAGCCACATCGTCGGCGTGACGCAGCCGCGCTTTGCCCGCATCACCGCGCGCTGGTACGTGCGCGGCGGCATCTACACCAATGTGATTGCCGAGCACCGCAAGAAAGGCTGGAAGCCGCAGCCCGCCGTGGCGCTGCCGGAGATGCCGCGCGAGACGGGTTTGGGCTGACGCGCGTCGGGGCCTAGCCCTTTACTCCATCCCCAGCACTGCCCTTCTCAAGGATTCCCCCCTGACGGTGGCGGCGATTAAGACTCAACATCAAAGATCTGCCCCGCGGCGCGTTTGGCGCTTCGGGCAGCTTGTCGGCCAAACCAACTGGGAATCTGCCATGGGCATACAGATCAACATCGACAACGGCGGAACGCTGACCGATATCTGCATCATCGACGGCGAGCGGGTCCAAAAGACCAAGGTGCTCACCACGCCGTACGACCTGAGCAAGTGTTTCTTCGAGGGGCTTGAGAAAGCCTCTGGCGTGGTCTACGGCCAGCCCGACGTCAAGCGACTGCTTGAAGAAGTCGAGGTGATCCGCTACTCGACCACGCAGGGCACCAACGCCATCTGCGAGCGCAAGGGCCCGCGGCTGGGCTTGGTGCTCGACAGCGCTTCGGCCGCGATTGTGGCCGAGCTGGCCGCTCGCGACAGCGACGTCTACCAGGCGCTGGTGGGTGATCGGGTGGCCTTCATTGACACCGCTCAGCTGCAGGGCGACGACGCCGCGATGGCCGTGGTCAAGTCCATCAACGCGCTCACCGGCATGGGTGCGGCGCGCATCGTGGTGAGCTTTGGCGGTGCCGACTTCGCTGCCACCGAAGGCATCTTCCGCAAGATCGCGCTGCGCAAGTACCCGCGTCACCTGCTGGGCGCCGTGCCCATGCTGTACGGCAGCGACCTGAGCCAGGACAGCGACGCCATCCGCCGCACCTGGACTGCGCTGATCAACTCCTTTTTGCACCCGGGCATGGAGGCGTTTTTGTACAACGCCGAGAACCGGCTGCGCCAGTACCGCACCAAGAACCCGCTGCTGATCTTTCGCAATGACGGCGACGCTTCGCGTGTGGCCAAGACCATCGCCGTCAAGACCTACAGCTCCGGCCCGCGCGGCGGCGTTGAAGGCCTCAAAACCTTTGCGCAGCGCTACGGCTTTGCCGATGTGGTCTCGCTCGACGTCGGCGGCACCACCACCGACATCGGGCAATACGTCAACGGCACGGTGGCCGAAGACCGCCGCGGTCACGTCGAAGGCATCAGTGTGTCGATTCCGCTGTGCGAGATCGTCAGCGCAGGCGCGGGTGGCAGCTCAATCATTCGGGTCGAGGACGGCCGCATCGTGATCGGCCCGCAAAGCGTGGGTGCCGTGCCCGGGCCGGCGTGCTTCGGTCGCGGCGGGCAAAGCGCCACCCTCACCGACGCCAGCCTGCTCGCCGGACTGTTCGATCCCACGTCCTACTTTGGCGGTGGCATGGGGCTGGATCTCGAGCGTGCCGCTGCGGCCATCAACACCAACGTGGCGCAGCCGATGGGCATCACGCTGGAAGAGGCCTTGCAGCGAATCGAGGTGGCCTTCGAGTCCAAGGTGGCCGCCGAGATGGCGCGTGTGACGAAGATCTCAGGCGATACCGTACTGCTGGCCTTTGGCGGCGCGGGTCCGCTCAACGCCTGCGGCGTGGCCGAGGTGGCCGGCATCAAGCGGGTGGCCATACCGCAGATGGCTGCGGTATTCAGCGCCTACGGCATCGGCACCTGCGACATCTCGCAGCGCTACTGCGAGCCGCTGACGCAGCTCACCCAGCAAGCGCTGGAAGACAGCTGCAACCTGCTCAAGACGCGTGCCTCGCGCGACATGTTCGCCGAAGGCTGCGGCGCTGGTGACTTCGAAGTCGACGCGGCGCTGGTGATCACCAATGCATCAGGACATGAATCCCGTCATGTTCTGGGCGCGGTGCCCATCCTGCCGGCCGGCATCGGTGCTGCCGATTCGGTTGAACTGGAAATGGCCGCCATCAAGCGGCTGCGCGCAGCATCGGGCAACCACGCCAGCTTTGCCGAACACGCGCCGGCCGTCGCCGATGGTGTGCGACATGTGCTCACGCGCACCAAGGGGCGCATCGACGTGCCCGTGTACCGCATGGCCACGCTCAAGAGCGGCGACCACGCCAGCGGCCCGGCCATCCTGGAAGAGGACTACTTCACCTGTCGCGTGCTCGACGGCTGGAGCTTCGTCATCTCGGATGCCGGCGACATCATCCTGAACAGAAAGGTCTCGAGCACATGAAAGTCCTGATGACTGAATACCTGCGCATCGATCTGGATGCGGAGCAGTGGGAGTGCCGGGTGTGCAACCACGTGATCGGCAGCGCCATGGCCAACTACAAGGAAGGCCTGCTGGTGCACAACCGCGATCCGCGCGAAATTCACCCGCCCATCATCGATCCCGAGCGCTACAAGTTCACCTTCAGCCCCGATCCCGAGTGGGTGCGCATCCTCGAGTTCTACTGCCCGGGCTGCGGCACACAGGTCGAGACCGAGTACGCCATCCCCGGCCACCCGCCGCTGTACGACATGCAACCCGATTTGCCGGCGCTGCGTGCGCAGTGGTCGCAGCGCGAGGAAGTCAAGGAACCCGTGGTGGGACCGGCTGTGACCACGCCGGCGACTCACAAGCACTGACGCCTCGCGGCCTGATGAATGAAGCCGGCCTGCGCGCCGGCCCCGAAAGGAAGAAAACATGCGACGCATTTCTGTGGACATCGGTGGCACTTTCACCGACTGCTTCGTGGTCTGGGACGGACAGCACGTCGAGGCCAAGGCGCTCACGACCCATCAAAACCTGGCGCTCGGCTTCAACGAAGCGCTGGGCAAGGCCAACAAGGTGCTGGGACTCGAGCTCGAGACCATCCTCGCCGGGGTCGATTCGGTGCGCTACGCCACCACGCTGGGCACCAATGCGCTGATCGAGCACAAGGGCCCGAAGATCGGCATGCTGGTCACCGCCGGCTTCGAAGCCACGGTACCGCTCAGCCGCGCACGCGGCTACGGCGACGGCTTGGACAAGCTGGCACAGCAGGACATGCCCAATGCACAGCGCCCTGCCCCGCTGGTGGCGGCGCACATGATCTACGGTGTGCGCGAGCGCCTCGACTTTGAGGGCAAGCTGGTGATGCCGCTTGACGAGGCCGACGTGCGCACGCAGATCCGCTCGCTGGTCGACCGCGGCGCGCAGATCATCGTGGTGGCGCTGGTCAACAGCGTGGTCAACCCGTCACACGAGCAGCGCATCGAGGAAATCCTGTTCGAGGAATACCCGTCGCACCTGCTGGGCGCCATCCCGATCATCCTGTCGCACCAGGTGGCCGGCCGCAAGGGCGAATACGTGCGCGCCACCTCGGCGGCGGTTGATGGCTACCTGCACTCGACGATGTACCACGCGCTGTCAGCCCTTGAGCAGAACCTGCGCGCGCACCGCTACGACAAGCCGATGCTGGTCATCCACAACTCAGGTGGCATGGCGCAGCTCAATTCCACCGATGCACTGCAGACCATCCACTCGGGCCCGGTGTCGGGCATTGCAGCGTCCGAGCATCTGGCGATGCAAGCCGGTCTGGGCAACGTGGTGGCCACCGACATGGGCGGCACCAGCTACGACATCGGCATCGTGGTCGAAGGCGGCGTCAAGCACTACGACTTCAACCCGGTGATCGACCGCTGGCTGGTGTCGGTGCCCATGGTTCACCTGGTGACGCTGGGCGCGGGTGGCGGCTCGATCGCCACCTATGACCGCATGTACAACACCGTGAAGTGCGGCCCGCAAAGCGCCGGCTCCGACCCCGGCCCGGCCTGCTACGACCGCGGAGGCATGAGCGCCACCGTCACCGATGCCGACTTGCTGCTGGGCTATCTGGACCCCAAGAACTACGCCGGTGGCTCGATCCCTCTGAACCCGCGCCGTGCTGCAGCGGCCATCGAGGACGCGCTGTGCGACGACCTCGACTGCGAGGTCATCGAAGCTGCTTTGATGATCCGCGAGAAGGTCGACGCCAACATGGCCAACGGCCTGTTCACCGAGTTGCGCGCGCGCGGCTACGACCCGAAAGAGTTCACCATGCTGGCCTATGGCGGCAACGGCCCGCTGCACGGCTGCGGCATCGCGCGCAATCTGGGCATCGACAAGATCCTGGCACCACCGCTGAGCTCGGTGTTTTCGGCTGTGGGCGCAAGCAATATGCACCAGCTTCACATCCACGAGCACTCGCTGTACATGGTGCTGTACGACTCGAACACCCGCAAGATCTTCGACGACTACGAGCGCTTCAATGGCATCGTGGCCGAGCTGAAGGAACAAGGCACGCAGGATCTGTTGCGCCAGGGCCTCGCGCGCGGGCAGGTCCAGCACCGACTCGAGCTTGACATGCGCTATGGCAACCAGATGGTGACCACCACCGCGGTGATTCCGCTGCACGAAGTGCACGGCCCAGGTGATGTGCTGGCGATCATTGCGCAGTTCTCGACCGACTACG
This sequence comes from Bordetella parapertussis, assembly GCA_945875935.1. Classification (GTDB taxonomy): domain Bacteria; phylum Pseudomonadota; class Gammaproteobacteria; order Burkholderiales; family Burkholderiaceae_C; genus PBB1. Next base: position 10,601 of record CAMCNE010000041.1, on the reverse strand, counting down.
GCAAGCGCTTTGGCGAAGGCAGTCAGGCGCCCGAGGCAGGCATACGCATCAACACCATGCGCGTGGCGGCCTTCGTGGAACACGAGACCATCACCTTCGAAGACATCAAGCCGGTGCCAGCCGCGCAGCGCACGGCACCACCGCCTCCCGAGAGCGTTCGCAAGTGCCATTTCGTCGGGCACGACGGCCCTGTCGACACCCCGGTGTGGAACCGTTCGGCGATAGCACCCGGCGTGCAAATCGCAGGCCCGGCAATCGTCGCCTCAGAGGTCACGACCTTCCTGGTCGATCCAGGCTGGAATTTCGTCGCCGCTCGCCAAGGTGCCTCATGGTTCCTGCGCGCCAGTGCGACCTGAGCGTCGCCTTCAAAACCCTACACGAGGTCTGACATGAGCGAAAACGTAACGCCGATCAAAGCCAAGACGCCCACGGCGGCCGAGGCGGCACTGATCAAGAAATTCCTGAACGACACCACCTTGTTCCTCGGGCCCGATCCCGAGATCATGAGCCAGCACGACCTGATGCCGCGCTCCGAAGTCGAAGAAGCTGCCATCGCCAAGGTCAGCGACGCACGCACCGTGGCCAAGATTCGCGACCGCATCCAGGCCGGCTGCGACGAAGGCTTCGAGATGGTCGAGCAGATGGGCGCTGCGCCCGGTGCCAAGTGGGGGGACTTCATCACCGGCGTGTATTCGGCCGCGGGCGACCTGGCCATTGCCAGTTCGGGCGGCGTTCTGGTGTTCTCGGCGCTGGTGCACCACCCGATCAAGTTCATCATCAAGAACTGGGTCAACGACCCCACCGTGGGCGTGCGCGAAGGCGACGGCTTCATCCACAACGATTCGCGCTACGGCAACATCCACAACACCGACCAGAGCATGATCCTGCCGCTTTTCCACGAAGGAAAGATCGTGTGCTGGGTGGCCTGCACGGTGCACGAAGGCGAGAACGGCGCCATCGAGCCGGGCGGCATGCCTTCGATGGCCGAGAGCCCGTCGGACGAAGGCCTGAAGATGTGCCCCTTCCGCGTGGTCGAAAACTACCAGATCAAGCGCGACATCCTGACCTTCTTGCAGAACTCGGTGCGCGAGCCCAAGCTGCAGTACGAAGACATGAAGGTCAAGCTGTTTGCTTGCCTGCGCATCAAGCAGCGCATCGAAGAAACCCTGCGCACCGACGGCCCCGAGTCGCTGATTTCGACGCTGCGCCTGTCGATGGAAAACGTGCGCACCGAGGTCAAGCGTCGCATCAGCGAGTGGCCCGACATGACGGTGCGCACCTACATGATCCAGGACTCGACGCTGCGCGAGAACTGCGTGGTGAAGATCAACTGCCAGCTCACCAAGACCGGTGACCGGCTGATCTTCGACTTCCGCGGCTCGGCCCCCGAGTTCACCAACCGCGCCACCAACACCATCCTGGCGGGCTTGAAGGGCATGCTGTCGCAGGTCTTCCTGTGCTACGTGTGGCCTGACCTGCCGCGCAGCCAGGCGGCGTTTGCGCCGATCGAGGTGATCACCGATCCGCACTCGATCGTCAATTCGTCTTACGACGCGCCGAATTCGCAAAGCCTGATGTCCATCTTCACCGGCTTCAGCGCCGGCCAGCACGCGGTGGCCAAGTTTCTTTACAACTGCCCCGAAAAGTACACCAAGGTGCATGCGCCCACCTTCAACATGATCAACACCTTCATCTGGGGAGGCGTCAGCCAGCACGGTGAGTTGCTTGGCAACCTGTGCGCCGACCTGAACGGCATGGGCGGTGGTGCGCGCTCGGACATGGACGGCGAACACGCGCTGGCGCCGATCTTCGCCAACATGGCCGACATCGGCGAGCAGGAAATCAACGAAGAAGACGTGCCTTTCTTGCAGCTGGTATCCAAGAAGATGACCCGGGACGCCATCGCCCCGGGCAAGTACCGCGGCGGTCAGGGTTACACCATGATCGCGTCCACCAAGGACAGCGAGCAGTGGGGCTTCATGACCACGACCCAGGGAGCCAAGATCCCAGCCATCCAGGGTCTGTTCGGCGGCTACGCCTGCGGCACCTATCCGCTGTGCAAGATAAGGGGCGTGGACGCCTACGAGGTGCTGCTTGACGAGCCGCACAAATTCAAGCATTCGATTGCCGAACTGATGAACGAGCGGCCGTTCGAAGATGCCACTTACACCACCCACCACATGGGCATGGGCTTCGAGATCTCCAAGCGCGGCGAGATGTACATGATTTCGCAGGGTGCGGGTGCCGGCTACGGTGATCTGCTCGAGCGTGATCCGGCAGCAGTCATCCGCGACATCGAAGAAGGGCTGATGTCGCAAGGCGTGGCAGCGCGCCTGTACAAGGTCAAGTTCGACCCCGAGACGCTGGTGGTCGACCCGGCCGCCACCCAAGCCCTGCGTGACGACGAGCGCAAGGCGCGCATCGCGCGCGGCGTGCCTTACAAGGAGTTCATCAAGACCTGGAACAAGCCCAAGCCACCGGCGCATTTCCAGTACTTCGGCTGCTGGGGCGATGACGTCGGCACGCTGTATGTCGGCAGCCCCGACATCACCCGTGACGCGAACAAGCCCAAGCCCAACTACATGCGCAACCCCAAGGACGTGCGAATCGATGAACTCGAGGCGCGCCTGGCCAAGCTGGGGGCCCTGCAGGACGACAAGCAGTGAGCGAAGGATTTGCAGCCCGGTTGCCGGCGCCGCAGGGCAACGGCCAGATCCGGCTGTGGCTGAAATCCGCCGACTACGCTCGGCGGGTGCTGCTGGGCGAATCGGTGGACCCGTGGTCCGGTGCGGCGCAGTACCTGGCCTTCTTTTCGCAGGCCCATGCGCTGGTCAAGCCGGATGTGGCAGTGCTGGAGCTGGGCGACTTGTACGACAGCTTTGCCGCCGCGCACCCCGACTGGTCAGAGGCGGTGAACAAGCGGCGCAAGCCAGCCACCGCCTTGCGTCGCCTGCTCGAGCCCGAAGCACCGCGCCAACTGCTCGGTGAAGTGGTCGAAGCGGTGCTCGCGCACCTGCGAGGCCAGACTCCACTGGTGCTGTCGATGCCGTCGCCGCGCCGCTGGATCCATCACGCCAACTCGCTCACCGGCAGCGAAGCCATGGAGTTGAGCGCAGACGATGTGGAAGACGGCGCCATGTACATCGCCGACCTGCTGCGCTCGGTGTCTGCGCACCCGCTCGCCGGTGTGTTGCTGGAAGAACCTCGCCAGGCCGCCGACTTCCACGCCGACGATCTGTCGCACTACCAGTCGATGGTCAATGTGATCCGCCATTACCGCTGGTCGCTGGCGCTGCGTCTGCCCGGCACAGCCACCGCGAGCGCTGAAGAACTGAGTCACTTCGACGCCCTCATTTCGGGCTCGCCCGAGTTCACGTCGGCCAGCGCTGCGGTGGGTCGTGACATCTCGGCAGCCTTGAGCGACGGGGCCACGGCGCCAGCGCTGGCCGCCGGCCAGTTCTACTTTGCCCAGATCGAGCCCGGCCTGCGGCCCGAGTCGGTGCTCGAACGCTTGAGCGCCCTGCGCGGAGCCTGAGTCGGTGCCCGCACCGGTCGATCGCATACCGGTCAGCCTGCTCACCGGATTTCTGGGCTCAGGCAAGACTACGCTGCTCAACCACTGGATGTCGCTGCCAGAGATGGCCGGGGCGGCCGTGCTGGTCAATGAATTCGGCGAGGTCGGCGTCGATCACCACCTGGTCGACAAGATAGACGACCAGTTGTGGCTGCTCGACTCGGGCTGCCTGTGCTGCGCGGTTCAGGGCGATCTGATCGGTGCGCTGAAGGACTTGGCCGCTCGCAGCTCTCGTGGCCTCATCGCGCCGGTCACCCGCGTGATCATCGAGACATCGGGGTTGGCCGATCCGGTTCCGGTGATCTACGCGCTGATGGAAGATGCCTTCGTGGCGGCGCGCCATGTGTGCGACGGCGTCATCACTGTGGTGTCGGCGGCTCACGGGCTGCAGCAGATCAGTGACCACGCCGAAGCGCTGCGTCAGGTGGTCGCAGCCGACGTGCTGCTGATCAGCAAGTGCGATCAGGCTTCCAGCCTGAGCCTGCGCACGCTCGAGGATGAACTGCACAGACTCAACCCCGGAGCGCCCTGCCACCCGGTGCGCAACGGCATGATCGATGCCGGCGTGTTGCTCGGTCGGGGTATCTACAGCGCCACGCACAAATCACCAGACCTTGCGCGCTGGCTCGGTGACGAGGCCGCCCACCGGGCTGAGTCAGACGACTCGCCTGACAACCCGCGCGGCTGGCTGATGGGTCTCGCGTCACCCGAGTCCGACGATCCCGAGGGCAGCCCGCTGGCCGGGCGTTGGCAGGACCGCACCCGCCAGTCGGGCGCCACCTCGCTCACGGCCGCACCGCATTCCAGCGGCATCTCGAGCTTTGTCATCGAGTTTGACCCACCGGTGCCATGGCTGGGCTTTGCTGTGACCATGGGTCAGGTGCTGGCCACGCATGGCGCCAAGCTGCTGCGCGTGAAGGGGCTGATGAACATTGCCGGCAATGACAGACCGCAAGTCATCCAGTGTGTTCAGGGCGTGGCCTACCCTTGCATCAGCTTGGTCAACTGGCCGAAGGACGGGGCATTTTCAGACGGCCGGGGGCGGCTGGTGTTCATCGCGCGCGATCTGAACGCCGAAAAGATCGAGGCCATTCGCAGCACCCTGTCGAGCTTTCCCGGTGATTCGGCCGCCTTGCGCATGAGCGCTGGCGATCTGATGCTGCCCACCCGCTGCTGGCTGTCGCAGCGCATGGCTCCAGCCGCTGCGGGCGCGATCGAGCATGACGGCTGGGTGGTGCAGACCAAACGTCTGCGCAGACCCTCAGGCGACTGAAGCGACGTTCAGCGCTTGGGCGCTTCCTGGGGAAAGGTCAGTTGCCGCAACAGTGGCGCACATCAAACAGTTTCAAACGCCCAAAAGAAAAAACCCCTGCGATCCATAAGGATCGCAGGGGCCGCAAGCCCGATCAACCCAAGAGGGTGATCACTTCATTTCGATGGCCTTGCCGGAGGTGTCCTTGATCAGGGCCCACTGCTTGCGCACCAGATCCTTCACGGAGGCAGGCATCGGTACGTAGTCGAGTTCGGTGGCCGTCTTGTCGCCATTTTCGTAGGCCCAGTTGAAGAACTTGAGCGAGCCCGAGGCCTGGGCGGGCTTGTCTTGCACCTTGTGCATCAGGATGAACGTGGCGCCAGTGATGGGCCACGATGCTTCGCCTGGCTGCTCGGTCAGCACTTGGTAGAAGCTCTTGGTCCAATCCGCACCGACAGCTGCCGCCTTGAATGCATCGTCATCGGGAGCGACGAACTTGCCTTCCTTGTTGCCGATGAGGATGTGGCTCATCTTGTTTTGCTTGGCGTAGGCGTACTCAACGTAGCCGATCGAGTTGTCCAGGCGTTGAACAAAGGCCGAGACGCCTTCGTTGCCCTTGCCGCCCGTGCCGGTAGGCCAGTTGACAGCGGTGCCCTCGCCGACGCGGCTCTTCCAGTCAGGGTTGACCTTGGACAGGTAGTTGGTAAAGAGAAAAGTGGTGCCCGAACCATCGGCACGACGCACGACCGCGATTTGGGTGTCAGGCAGGGGCACGTCCTTGTTGATCGCCTTGATGGCGGGGTCGTTCCACTTGGTGATCTTGCCCAGGTAAATATCGCCGAGCAACAGGCCAGTCATTCGCAGCTGTCCGGGGGTAATTCCCTTGATGTTGACCACAGGAACCACGCCACCGATCACCGTGGGGAACTGCATCAGACCGTCCTTGGCCAGTTGCTCGTCGGTCAGCGGCATGTCGCTGGCGCCGAAATCAACCGTCTTGGCGATGATCTGCTTGATGCCGGCACCGGAGCCCACCGACTGGTAATTCACCTGGACCTTGGTGGCCTTGTTGTACGAATCGGCCCACTTACTGTAGATCGGCGCGGGGAACGAAGCACCCGCGCCGGTGACGTTTTGGGCGTAGGACACCGTGGCCACGGCAAGAGCCGCAACAGCCACGAGCGGACGAATCAGATATTTTGTGTTCATTGACAACTCGGAAGTTTTGGGCAGGTACCTTGGGACGCCAGATGCGGCCCCGGAAGTCGGTCTATTCGACCTCCCACTGACAGACGCACTCCAATGCCTTGAAACATTGGAACACGCCGCATCGTATGACGCCAATATGGCGATTTTGTGACCTACCCATCAATTGATGGACTCGAAATTTGCATCAGCCTGGGGCTCGATTGAAGATCGATGGGCAAGACGGTCCCACGTGTCATGAAAACATCACGCAGCCCTCGGCGTGATGATTTGCATCAATCGATGGCCAAGCACAGCGACAGACCTGACTCATGACGCCCTTGCGGCACGAGAGCCACAAATTTGGATCGATTTGACGCATCACGATGGGATCCCCGACGACCCATCGGGCCATGCAAGGGGCGGACGCCGACCACGCTCGAGCAACTCGCCCACCCCGCAAAACCCGGCGATCAGCACAGCGGTGCAAAGCAAAAGTGAGCCGTAGTCCATGGTTTCGGCGTTCCACAGCACAAAGCCGCTGGCCACCGAAAGAGACAAGAAGACCACCGTGGCCAACCCCAGCGCCATCCTTGTGGCGGGCGGGTCGTAGGTTTTTCGGTTCACGTCGAAGCCCGGCTTGGGGAAGCGCTCGGCCACATCGGCCGGGCGCCAACCCGGTGGCATGAACCAGACCTTGATCTTGTCCTGCCACCGTTGCGCATGCCAGCAATCCCTGGCCAGATCGCCGTAGACCTGGGTGATGGCTCGCAGGGGGTTGAAGCTGCGCACCGGTGAACGGGTGCCGAACACGCAACGCTCGGTTTCTGCCGCGTAGGTGCCGAACAGCCGATCCCACAGCACGAACAGCCCGCCGTAGTTGCGATCGAGGTAGCAATCGTTCACTGCGTGATGCACGCGGTGGTTGGAAGGCGTGGTGAACACGCCATCGAGCCAGCCGAGCTTGCCGACCTGCTCGGTATGGGCCCAGATCTGGTAGTACTGAACAAGCAGCAGCGAGAACGCGAACACCTCAGGCGGCACGCCGGCAATGGCCATCGGCAAGTAAAACGGCCAGCCCAGCACCGCGTTCTGGCTCTCCTGACGCAGCGCGGTGCAGATATTGAGTTCTTCACTCTGGTGATGAACCACGTGAGCGGCCCAAAAAACCGAGACCTCGTGGCCCACCCGGTGCAGCCAGTACTCGCAGAAGTCAAACATCACCACCGCCAACGCAAATCCGTACCACGTGTGCCAGAACGGCAGTTCGAGCGCATGACCGAGGTACGAGAAGACCAGCGTGTAGATGCCGATCTGCAGCAAGGGCGTGCAAGCGCCAATGAGTTGGCTGATCACCCCCTGGCTCAGATTGGCCAGAGTGTCATTGCCACGGTAGGTCTTGCGACCACGCCGCACGCTCACGATGAATTCGATCAAAGCGGCCAGCGCGAGTGCCGGGATCGACCAGATGATTGCTTGCTCCATGCGGCAAGGAATATACCGGCTGGCTTTGAGTCTTCAAAGGCGTGGGCATCGGCATTCGAACGTCTCAAGCGGGCCTTGCCTTGGCGGGATAACCCATCAGGCTGATCGCCGACTCGATCTCTGAAACCGTCACTTTGGCCGGATCGATCACCACCGTGGCCAGACCCGGACTCAGGCTGACCTTGGCGTCGGTGATGCCATCGAGCTTGCTGAGTGCGCGCTGAACACTGCCGGTGCAGCCGCCACAGGTCATGCCGCTGACATCGAAACTGAGGGTTTGCATGCTGGGTTCTCCTGGTGGATGGCGGCCCGCCTTCAGGCGCGTGCGACCCGCAGGCCGCACGCCCAAGGCCCTGCGACACAAGGGCCCTTCGTCAAAGGCTGCGGCGCCCACCGATGAGGTTGACCAATACAATCAAGCGCGCGAGCGACATCGTCGGCGAGATCAGTTCAGCCAGCGTGGAGCAAAGCGCGGGCGTTCAGCAAGTGGGCGAGGCCGTCAGCCAGATGGATCAGGCCACCCAGCAAAACGCCGCGCTGGTCGAAGAAAGCGCCGCCGCCGCGGAAAGCCTGAAGGGCCAGGCGCAGCAACTGGTGCAGACCGTGGCGGCGTTCAAGTTGTCCCAACAGGATGGACTTGCGCACACGGCTCATCTGGCGACCCCGGTCGCCAACGCGCCCACCGGCGAGCGTCGTGGCCCCAATCGTGCTGGGAACGTCGCCCGCCCGGCGTTCAAGGCCAAGGCTGCCGTGACGCAGTCAAACGGTGCGCCACAAGAATCCGCCGCGGTGGCCAAGGCGGGCACCGACGACTGGGAAACGTTTTGATCGCCGACCCACGCTGAGCGATTTCCGAGAAGCTCATGCGCTGGGTCAGCGCTGATTCACCACCGCGACAGGTCGGCGTCCGACGACTCGATTGCCACGCCGACGCGCTGGGTTTTCGCCTTGTGTTTGGCTCTGGCGGCGGCTGAGGCCACTTGTTCGGCCCTGCTGAATGTGCCAGGACTGACGGGCACCGCACCGATCGACAGCGTTGTGAACTCGAAGAATCGCATCACGCCATGCCGGTCTTCGGCGTCAATGCCGCCTCTTTCGAGCGCATCGTCGTCAAACAATGACCGCGCCTTTTCGTTGAACATCGCCACGATGGCTTCACAGCGGTCCATCCAGTCATCGCTTTGGAACAGCACGACGAAATCGTCGCCGCCGACGTGCCCGATGAAATCTCGACGCTGGTCGCAGCGCGACACCAGCGTTCGCGCCACCAGCCGGATCATCTCGTCTCCGCGCCAATAGCCGTAGTGGTCGTTGTAAGGCTTGAAGTCGTTCAAGTCGGCGTAGCAGGCGACGAATTCGCCACCGCCAGCCAGCAAGCGAGAAATGTGCTCAGTGATCGGAATGTTTCCTGGCAAGAAGGTGAGCGGGTTGGCATGGCGCGCGGATTCGATGCGCACCTCGGTGACCACCCGCACCAGTTGTTCCCCCGTGCCCAGGCCGAAATAGCGGCCGCCCTCTGTGACGATGAATCCTTCACTGAGGTAGCGCTGATCTGAGGAGGTCAGCACAGCGGTCAGTGCATCCAGACCCGTGAACTTGTCCAGGATCAAAGGCGTCGTGTTTGCAAAGAGAAGGCTGGGCTTGCGGCCGTACACCTCCTTGAAATAGGGCTTCGCATAGCGGTCGATGAAGGACTGTCGGGCCAACAAGCCGATGGGCTTGCCGTCATCGACCAGTGCGATCGAACGCAAGGAGGAGTCGTTGTTGAAAGCCCTCGCGATGTCTTCGTTGGTGGCGTCCGGGCCGAGCGATGGCACAGGGGTCGACAGGCGCTGCACCGTGAAGTCGGACCCTGCCGCACGCGTCAGTTCGGGCAAGACGGAGATTTGCGAACTGGCAATGGCCTTGGCAGCAGGGAGCAAGATGTTCATGGCCGGCTCAGGGTTGGGCCGCCCCAGGAAATAGCCTTGCCCGAAATCGATGCCCAGATCGCGCACCACTTGCAGCTCGGCCTCTGTCTCGATCCCCTCTGCCACCAGCAAGGTGCCGAAAGTCTCAGCCAGGCGTGTCAGGCCCTTGAGCGTTTGGACCTTGACCGCCTGGTTGTTCACGTCATGGACAAAGTACTTGTCGATCTTGACGTATTCGGGACGCAACTCTGCCCACAGGCGCAAACTGGAGCGGCCTTCACCAAAATCGTCCAGTGCGAAGCGCAGCCCCAAAGCACGCAGGTCGGACCCCACCTGAATCAGGCGCACCAGATCAGTCACGCACTCATGCTCGGTGATCTCGATGACCAGAGCTGAAGGCGCGATGGCCAGTTCCTTCAAGCTCTGCATCATCCCCTCGAGCGAAAACCGATCCACCATGGTGGTCAGGGTCTGTGCGCTGAGGTTGAGGAACAACCGTTTGTCTTGCCTCTGACTCGCCCACGAGCGCAAACCTTCGATCAGACAGGCCCGCTCCAGTTCAAACGTGAGTCCCTCGCGACTGGCTGCAGCGAACATGGCGTCCGGGAACTGCAACGGCGAGTCGACAGGCCCGCGGATCAGACTTTCATGGCCCATGACCTTGCCGGTCTTCAGCTCGACGATCGGCTGGTAGTGGGCCTGCAACCTTCGTCGCGCCAAAACCTGCGCGAGGTTTTGGCCCTGGAGTGCATTGGTGACACTTTGCCGAATTGCTTCCAGCGCCGGCGTTGACAAGGGGGTATTCATCGAAAAAATCCTTGTGGCTCAGGGCGCACACGCGACTTTTTCGTTATCGATCCGAAGAAAGAAAAATGAAGAAGAGAAATTCACAGCAGACCGAAGTCCTGTTCGACACCGCGAGGCAGCCCGTATCCACGGGGCGCCACTGCAAGTGCACTGAAGGCGGCAACGGTGCCCGTCAAGGTGCAGCGCTGGATATCTGCAGCAAGTCTTGATCCGCCAACAAAAAAGCCCCGGCTCTCATGTGAGAGCCGGGGCTGATACCTGGTAGGCGCGATTGGACTCGAACCAACGACCCCCACCATGTCAAGGTGGTGCTCTAACCAGCTGAGCTACGCGCCTGCAAAACCGCAGATTCTAACCATCTCACTTGAGGCCTAGGCACATTTTGCTG
>CAMCNE010000040.1 GCA_945875935.1 Bordetella parapertussis | reverse complement strand
CTCAGGTACAGGCTGTGTCGCGCCGACAGCAGCAAGTCAAGGAACAGGTTGCGTTCGTCTTCGCGGCGCTGGCGGTCGCCGCGTTGTGGCGCGATGGCCATCAGGTCGAATTCGCTCGGGCGGCTGGTGCTTGGAAAAGCGCCGTCGTTCAGGCCGATGGCGCACACCACGTCAAACGGCAGCGTGTGCAAGCTGCTCATCGACGAGAAGGTGATGCCGCCGCTGGGCACGCCGCCGCGCGCCGGGTCGTCGAGCAACTGCTCGAGCGCGGCGCGCACCACAGACAGCGGCACGGGCTGCTCGATGCCGCCGCGCCGCATGCTGTCAGCCAGTTCGCGCACCGCGTCTTGCAGCTCGCGCTGGTCGTCGAGCTCGTTGTCCTTCGCCTGCATGAAGGTGTCGATGGCCTCGAGCAGCAACGCGGACCACACGTCAGGCAGCTGCGCCACGCCCACCGATCGGTGCAGGCTTTGCAGCGCATCGGTGTAGCGCCAGAAGGCGCCCAGCGCGACGGCGCTCGAGCCCTCGGCGTCGCCACACGGCAGCGCACCGTCGAACGGCTCGCCCACATCCGACGGCAGGGCGTAGCCCAGAAACAGCCGGTCCATGCCATCGGCCAGCGTGTGGCGTGCGTCGGCCGGCACGTGAAAGTTTGCGCGGTGGTCGGCGTCGATCGCCCAGCGCATGCCCGAGGCCAGCATCCAGTCGTGCACCTGTTGCAGCGCGGCGTCGTCGAGGCCAAAGCGTCGCGCCACGATGGCTTGCTGCAGCACACCGAACACCGCGCTCGCGGCAAAGCGCGAGCCGGCCAGCGACAGCAGCGCGAGCAGCGCGCGCGCCGGTGCATTGACGCTGCTGCGCGCACGCCCGGTGATGGTGTGCGGCAGGTGGCGGTCTTTCGGTGCGGTGCCGAACACCGCGTCGATCAAGGGCGCGGCGGCCTCCAGATCAGGCGTAACCACCAGGATGCTTGAAGGCTTGAGCACCTGACCCCGAGCCGCCGCCTGCGCAAACAGCCCCAGCAGGTGGTCTTGCAGCACCTCAAGCTCGCGGGTGAGCGAGTGGCACACGTGCACTTCAAGGCTGCGGTCATCGTCGGCGATGGGCACCGAACCGGGTTCGAGCGGCTCCAGCGCGAGGAGGGTGTCTTGCAGCCGGGCGAGCAGCGTCTCGCCGCCGTGGGGCACGAAATCGCCGTCGTCGGTGGTGCCGCTGCCCATGGCCTCGACCAGCCCATCGATGTGCGACTGCGTCTTTCGGCCCCAGGCGGCGAGCAGGCGGTTGCCTTCTTCATGGCCGTCGGCCAACCCGCGCGCGGCCAGGTAACTCAGGCGACGCCGGTCGATCACCTCGAACCAGTACGCCTCGCAGGGGTTGAGCACATAGACATGCACCTCGCTCACGCTGGCAATCGCCTTGAGCAGCTCGATGTGCTGCGGCGGCATGGTCGAGAGCGCGAAGACGTGCGCGCGCGCCGGCAGCCCGGCTTGCATGGCCCCGGACGGGCCCAGACGCTGCAGCGTGTCAATGAAACGCTGCGCCGGGTGCTGAGCGCTCACGCCCAGCTCGGTGCTGATGCGCCGCCACAGCGCGGCTTGCCAGGCCTCATCGGCCAGGGCCGAGGCGGCTGTCGTGGCGGGCAGGGCGCTGCGGCCCTGGAGCCAGGCGTCGAGCCAGCCGGGGCGGTAGGTGATGTACTGATCGATCAGCCCGGCCACACGCTGCGCGAGCTCGAAGCGCATCACGTCATCGGCGCTGCTCAGGTAGCCGGCCAGCCGCGGGTGGGCATGGACCAGCGCGGCATCACCCAGCGCGCTGTAGATGCGCCAGGCCAGCACGGCCGGCACGAACGGCGACTCGGCGGCCACGTCGGGCACCACGCGTCCGACCTGCTGCCACAGCCAGCGCGCCAGAAAGTCGAACTGCACATTCGCGAAGACGCCGTCGTGGTCGGCGATGGCCAGCGTCAGCGCACGGCGCACCGCCGCGCTGGGCACGATGAGCTGATCGGCCGCGAACACATCGCCACGAGCGCCTGCCAGTTGGCGCAGCAGCGCTTGCGTGAGGGTGTCAAACCGGTTGCTGAAGTGGAGGTGAAGCATGGCCATGAGTTACCAGTATCAGCGACCACAAGCTCGTGGCGTGAGCCTGCGCATGGCTGCTTCGGCTTGGCCTAAAGGCACGGTTTGAGTGACAAACTGTCATCTCCGGGCCGGAGAATATAAAGTTGCTCAACGAGGTTGCTGCGCCAATTCGCCTCGAAACATCCACCGCCACCCAGATGTCCGACAGCCAAGATTTTTCCTTCATCGCCCAGCAACTCGCGTGGCTGGAAGCCTACCTGCGCGACATGCCCCCAACTGAGGAGACTCAGCGGCTTGAAGCGGCGATGGCCTCGCTCAAGCGGGCTCAGGCCGTGATGCTGGAGCTGGACCACCTCAGCAACGCGGACAAGGCGCTGGACTCGACCTCAGCCGGCTGAGACGTACCGAGGGCGCTTCGCGCGTGCGGTCCAGCGACGCGCGATCGCAATGGCCAGCACCGCGCTGATCAGGCCCAGCACCAGCCGCCCGCCTCCATTGAGAAAGATGTTCCACCACACCAGCGCCGACCACTGGTCTGGCGCGTGTCTTTGCAGCTGGGCAAACCACAGCCAGGCGGCCATCGACAGCGGCGTGTTGATCAGCAGCACCCCGGCTTGCAGCACGGTGCCGATGGCCAGACGCATGGCCATCTCCAGCGGATGAGCCGGCCAGGCGAGCATCAACACCAGCGCCACCAGCACAGGCTGCAGCACATTGCCGGTGGCTGAACCCACCGCCATGACCGAAACCCCATCGGGCACCACGGCCGTGCTGCCAAACATCAGGGTGCGCTTGAGTTGTGCCAGCGCGACCAGCGAATCGGCTCCGCGGTCTTTCGCAAAGTCGAACTGAAGCACCGCGAAATCGCCGGCCACGGTCTCCAAAGCCCAGGACAGCACAGGCTTGAGCTGCGCCAGCACATCATGCGACCACAGATGCGCTGCCAGCAGCACCACGGCGGTGGCCAGCGCCAGACGCCAGATCAAGCTGGCCGCGCTGGCAACGCGTGGTGTGTGCGGTGCCGAAAAACCGCTGCGGCTCATGCGTCGCCGGGCTTGGTGCGCTGCAGCCACACATGAAAAAACAGCCCGGTCAACACGATCATGAGCAGCGGCGCGGCGGTGTTGTGCAGCAATTCGAACAGCTCGCGGTCCGAGCGAAACGCATAGAACAGCGCCAGGATTCGGGCCTGATTCAGCGCCAGCACCCACACGCATCCCACCACGATGCCCAGCAGCCGCGCACGCCACGGCATGGCAAAGACGATGAATGCAGCGCCCAGCATGAAGACCACGTCGGTGCCTTCGCAGCCGAACTTCACGTTCAAACCGCCGGCGGGCGCGACGATGCGTGCGCCTTCGGCCACGGCGCTGGCCTTGGGGGTGATGAGGTTGATCAGTGCGGTGGCGCTGCGCACGGTCAGGTCATGAACCCACAGCCGCTCGACCCAGCTGCCGCGTGCTGCTTCCCACATGGCCTGAAACCCCATGAACAGCGCGACGAAGCCCAGCAATCGCCACACCGTGTGGCGCGCTGGCGCGGGCGATTCGACAGCCGAAACCGGGTTTGGCGCGGGGGCTTCATTCATGGTGTTGGATCACCGTAGCCGGCGAATGTGACGCTCAGAGCATGTCGACTGGCTATTTCGGATCAATCCGAACAGACTGTGTCTTTCGTGCGCCACGGTCGACGTGCCGTCACATCGGCAAGGCAACATCTCCAACGTGATCCGCATACCTCTTGCCCTGTCGAAATTCGCGGCCTTGGCCGTGTTGCTCGCCTCGAGCGCCCCGGCGCTTTGTGCGGCCGAAATCGTGCCCTTGTCGCCGCCCCAACAGGTTCAAGCGCCCTTGCTGCTGGTCGCCGCCTCGGCGTCTCAGCCTGAAGCCTTTGTCCTGGTGCGCGACGCTGAGCATGCGGCTGACGAGCATCACAAGGCGCAGGCCTTGGCTCAAGTGGCCGCTCCGGCTGCCCCCGTGCCCGAGCTCGATACCTGGGCCTTGATGCTGGGCGGGCTTGGCGCGCTGGTTTTCATCACGCGCCGTCGGCTCTTCGCCTGAGGCCGCGTGGCCCCAAGGCGTCGGAGGCCGCAGCCCCGAACGCCCTGGTTGGCAGCGACCTCAACCCTGTGAGATCAGCTTGCGGGCTTCGTCGGCCCCAGGCAGCTTGGCATTGCTGCCCAGCGCCTTGTTGACCAGCTCCTGGCCCTTGGCCGTGTTGCCCGACTTGTAAAGCGCCATGCCCAGATGCAACTGCAGCAGCGGTGCATCGGGCGCCAATTGAACCGAACGCTCGAGCACCGGTGCGGCTTCGGCGTACTGGCCCAGCTTGTAGTGGGCCCAGCCCAGCGTGTCGAGGTAGCCGGGGTTGGTCGAGCTCTTGAAGCGCGCGGTCAGCGTCAGCGCACGTTCCAGGCTGGCCTTGTCGCCCTTGGCCTCGATCAGCTGATACGCCAGGTTGTTGGCAAAGACCTCGTCATCGGGGGCACGCTTGACCAGCGTCTCGTAAGCAGCGATCGAGTCGTCGGTGCGGCCAACGCGTGACAGCAGTTCAGCGCGCGCGGCGGTCAGCGCGTTGTTGTCAGGAATGGCGCGCTCGCCTTCTTGCAGCGCGGCAATCGCATCGTCGATCGCGTTGCGCTGGGTCTTGATGCGTGCCAGACCGAGATAGCCCGCGGGCACGGTGGGCGCGAACTCGATCATCTTGCGGTAGGCCGATTCGGCCGCTGGCGCATCGCCGCGCGCCAGAGCGACTTCGCCGCGCAACTGATACGGCAGCACGTTCTTGGGATCGCGCTTGGCCATCTCGTCGATGCGCGCGTTGGCGTCGTCAAAGCGGCGTTGCGTGATCAGGATGCCGATGCCGTACAGCGCAGGCTCAGCGGCATCGGGTGCCAGCTTGGCCGCCGCGTCGTACTCCTTCAGTGCGGCGTCGTACTTCTTTTGCTCGCCGTACAACTTGCCCAGCCGCAGCCAGCCCGCCGGGTTCTTCGGGAACTGCGTTTTCAGCGACGCAAAGACCTTCTCGGCCTCATCGGGCTGTTTGCGCGCCAGTGCCAGCTCGGCTTTCATGTCCCAGGCGCGCAGGTCTTGCGGCGCAGCCTTGAGGGCCTTGTCGATTTCGGCGCCAGCGGCCTTGTAGTCCTTGGCATCGGCCATGTCGGCGGCCACCAGCAGCATCAGGTTGGCGTTGTCGGGCTTGGCTTTCAGGGCGTCCATCAGCACTTCGCGCGCAAGCTGCGGCTCGCCGGCTTGTCGGTGCGCCTGCGCGAGCAGGCCAGCCACCTCGGGCGAGCCTGGCTGATCGCGCATCACGCTGCGCAAATCGATGATGGCGCTGGTGGCATTGCCTTCGGCGAGCAGGATCCGCGCGCGCATCAGCAAGGCGGCGTTGTCGCGCGGGTTGGCGGCCAGCACCTCGTCGATCAGCTTGCGGGCCTCCTCGGTCTGGCGGCGTGACAGCGCGTCGGCCGCCAACTGGTCGCGTGCCGTCAGGCCAGCGGGTTCTTTCTGGGCGATCTCGACGATCTGCAAGAGCTCGCGGCGCGCGTCATCTGCGCGGTTCGAGTTCTGGTACAGCCTGACCAGGCCGAAGCGCACCGTGGTGTCCTTGGGCTTGGCCTCAAGGACAGCGAGGAATTCTTTTTCGGCCACGTCGCGTCCGCGCGTGACGCTCAGGAATTCAAGCAACGCCAAAGTGCGCTCGCTGTCATCGGGCTGTGACTTGATGGCCTCGCGCAGCACCGCTTCGGCGCTGTTGAGGTCCTTGCGGCGCACCTGATAGACGGCCCACGCGTTCCACAACTGGTTGTTCTTCGGCGCGACCTCGGTGGCACGACGGAAGTAGCCTGCAGCCTTGGCCTGCGCGGCGGGGTCGGCATCAGACGCCGTGATCTGCGCGGCGACTTCGAGCAGGCCCAGGTTTTTCGGGGTCTCGGCCAGCGCCGCATCGATCACGTTGAGCGCCTCGGCTGCGCGACCTTGGCTGTTGTACAGGCCTGCGAGCAGCATGCTGACATCGGTGGGCACCGGCTTGGCGCCCGTGAGCAGTTTGCGCGCCATCTCGATGGCACCCGGCACGTCGCCCTGGCGTGCCGTGAGGGCGGCCTTGATGGTGAGCGCGCCCACGCTCGTTGGGTTGGCGGCGAGCACTGCGGAGATTTCCTTGTCGGCTTTTTCGGTGTCGCCGGCCAGCAGGTAGATGCGTCCGAGAGCCACCTTCGCGTCAAGGAAATCGGGCTTGAGCTCGACCGCCTTGGAAAAGCTGCCGTAGGCGCGCTGGATCTCGCGCTTGGCTTCAGCCACCTGACCGGAGATGTAGTAGGCCTCGGCGTTCTTCGGGTCGATCTGCAGCGCGTTGCGCACTTCGACGTTGGCCTTGTCCCACTCGGCTTGCTTGACGTACATCGAGCCTTTTTCAAGGCTTTGCTGCAGACGGTCTGCCTTGCTGGTGCAAGCGACGAGGCACGACAGCGCAAGGCACACCGCCGTGGTTTTCAGAGCATGGTTCAGGGTCATGGAATGGGACTCGGGTTCTAGGTGGCTTTTTTGTCCTGATCGCCATGGCGATCAAGAAAATCTCGGTAGGCATCGGCGATGCCTTCTTCGAGCGGAATCTGCGCGCTCCAGCCCAGATCGCGCAGAGCGGACACGTCGAGCACCTTGCGCGGCGTTCCATCGGGCTTGTCGGTGTCGTAGGCGATGCGGCCCGTGTAGCCCACCACGCGCATCACGATTTCAGCGATCTCGCGGATGGTGTGGTCGATGCCGGTGCCCACGTTGATGCATTCACCGATGTCGCTGGCGTTGAGCTTGTCGAGTGCGAACACGCACGCCGAAGCAAGATCGTCTGCGTGCATCAGTTCGCGACGGGGCGTTCCGGTGCCCCACACGACGATTTCGTCTCGGCCTTCGACTTTGGCTTCATGCACCTTACGGATCAGCGCCGGCAGCACGTGCGACTTGCGAGGGTCGTAGTTGTCGCCGGGCCCGTACAGGTTGGTGGGCATCAGGCTCAGAAAGTTGGTGCCGTACTGTCGGTTGTAGGCTGAGCACATCTTGATGCCTGCGATCTTGGCGATCGCATAGGCCTCGTTGGTGGGCTCGAGCAAGCCGCTGAGCAGCGCGCTTTCGGCAATGGGCTGCGGTGCGAACTTGGGGTAAATGCAGCTCGAGCCAAGGAACACCAGCTTGCGCACGCCACGCCGGTGGCACGCGTCGATCACGTGGCTTTGAATGGCCAGGTTCTCGCGGATGAAATCGGCCGGCCGCTCGGCATTGGCCAGGATGCCACCGACCTTGGCTGCGGCCAGCACCACCTGCGACGGCCGGTGCCGTCTGAAGAAGTTTTCAACGTCGTCGCGCTTGGTCAGGTCGACCTCGCGGCTCGAGGCGGTGACGATGTCGGTTTGCCCGAGCCGGCGCAGGTGGCGCATGACCGCCGAGCCGACCAGGCCGCGGTGGCCCGCCACGTAAATGGGGCCTTCACGTATGGACGAGTGTTTCATCGTGGAACGTACTCTGGCAGCAGTGGAGACACCTCGCCGATGAAGTCAGCCAGTCGCCGATCGGCGTCGGCGATGTCTTCATTTGGCGAGACCGCGGTGACCAGGCGCATCAGCGCTCCGTCGGTGCGGCTGCGCGTGATGGCGTCGTGCAGGATGTACCACTTGACCTCAAGCTCGTCGGTGAGGTTGCGCCCGCGCTGGTCAAACCAGTAGTACACCAGCTGGCGGTCTTCTCCCTTTTGGATCACCGTGCGGTTGACCTTGAGGCTGCTCGCAGGCAGACCGTTTGCCGCGGCGATGTCCACCGTGTGTTCGTCGATGCGATCGAGCTTCCAGCCGCCGCCCGGAATGCAGGTGCGCGGCGAATGCGAAGAGGCGCCGCTGCTCTGGCTGTCGTAGTAGGCGCTGTAGAAGTTGACCCAGGGGCTGTTGCCGCGGGTGTAGTTGGCGATGAAGTAATCGTCGACGGCCAGCGCGAGCAGGATGTCCTTGTCGATGCTGTCCTGACGACCTGCCCAGCCCCCCGGCAGCTGCAGCGGGAACTGCGTGTACTGCGTGCGTTGCGGCTTGATCTGCTGGTTCAGCGGGCCCCACAGCGTGGTTGCAGCGACAGCCAGCAGCAGCAAGCCACCGACCACCATCGGCATCGGGAAGCGGTTGTAGCGAATGGGCGTGCCCACGGGCACGGGCTCGGGGTATTCCAGGCCGAACACCGCACGCAGCGACTGCGGCTTGCTGCCGATGCGCGCGAGCAGGCTCATCTCGCCGATGAGCAGCGCGATGCACACCATGAACATGAACCAGCCTTCGAAGTCGTGCACCAGGCCCTCGGCCATGGCCGGCCCCCAGTACTCGACGGTCACACCGATGAGCCCGATGCGCAGGCTGTTGATGACGATGGTCAGCGGAATCGTCGAAATCAGGATCAAGGCGCGCTTCCACAGGGCGCCCTGAAAGAAGCAGGCCGCCAGAAAGCCCAGCACCATCAAGGGAAACAGGTAGCGCAGACCGCTGCAGGCATCGACCACCTGCAGCTTGTAGGCGCCCAGGTCGATCACGTTGCCTTCAAGGAACACGCTGATGCCGAACAGCCGGATGAGTTCGACGCCGATCTGCGACGACACCAGTTGCAGCTGCTGTGACAGCTCGCGCAGCATGAACTGCGGCATCGGGATCATGAACAGCAGCACCAGCAGCGGCACCGCGATGATGCGCACGCCGCGCCAGCCGATGAAGCCCACCGCCAGGCCGACCAGTGCGACGACGAAACCGTACTGGCCGATGATGCGAATGGCGCTCAAGTCGCCCACCACACCCATCAACATGCCCAGCACGACGGCAAACAGACCCGTCCAGGAGCCGCGCAATTCGGTCTCGCGCAGGCGGTCGCTGCGCTGCCAGATGAGGAAGGCCGAGATCACCGGAATGAAATAGCCGTAGCTGTATTCCTCGACCTGTTCCCAGTTGGCCACCATGAATTCCAGGCCGGGGAAGAACGCGGCGATCAGCGCGGCTGCCACGAGGGCGGAGACCACCCACTGAGCGACGGGAACTCGCCACACCGGTGGCACGGGCTGGGCTGTGGCAGTGGTCATGCAGATGGGGCGCAAGCCGATGAAAGAGATGAGTGAGGCTAGCGAGCCTTTGTGACATCGACATGGCCCAGCGGCACAGGCGTGTTGCGGCCGCACACGCCCGCGTGTCGATGACACCGCATGTCAATGCCCGGACACATGGGTGACATATGGTGCGCATCGCTCCCTATGACCGATCCCTTGCCGCCCACCAATTCCTATCTGGGACCCAGCCTGCCTCTGCGCAACCGGCTGGCGCGTGCGCTGTGGGGCGTGGTGAACCTGCTGTTCGTGCGCTATTCGCCGCGGCCCTGTCATGCGTGGCGCGCGATGGTGCTGCGGCTGTGCGGCGCCACGCTGGGCCCCGACTGCCATGTGTATGCCGGCGCCAGGATCTGGGCGCCGTGGAACCTGATTTGCGAAGACGCGGTCGGCATTGCCGACGGCGCGGTCATCTACAACCCGGCGCCGATCCGGCTGGGGTCGCACTGCGTGGTGTCACAAGACGCTTACTTGTGTGGTGCCACGCACGACATCGACGACCCGGCTTTCCCGATGGTGAGCAGCCCCATCACCATCGGTCCGTATGCATGGATCTGCGCGCGCGCCGTGGTCTGCGCCGGCGTCACGGTGGGCGAGGGCGCCGTGCTCGGTCTGGCCAGCGTGGCCACCCGCGATCTGCAGCCGTGGACGGTCTACGCCGGAGCACCGGCGCGCATGCTGCGAAGGCGCCATCACCCGTTGGCGCCTGCAAACCCTGTTTGAGCCCACCGGGCATCAGACCCTGGGGTTTTTTGAACACCTATCCGGTTACTTGATTGGAGCGATCGCCATCGATGTGGCCTTGCCCCCGGTCTGGCCGACCGAAACGCGCTCACGCACTTCGCCGATGTCGTCCCAGCCATCGATGCGCCAGCGGTGCACGCCGCCGTGGGTCGACTCATCGTTGTGATACAGGTACAGCCGCGGTCCGTCGCGGACCAGCGTGGGGCTGAAGGCATTGCCGCTCAGCCCGGCCATGTCAGGTGGCGCCGGTCGTGTCGAAGGCTGCCCGAACTGCCCGATGAACAGCCCGCTTTCATCGAAGTGCATGAACTGGTTGGCCTGGCCGACGCCGCCGGTTTTCATGTCCTTGTAGAACTCGCCGTGGAAGCCATAGATGATGTGTCGGCCGCTCGCCCACACCGCATTGCCGCCGTACTGCAGCGACTTGTCGATCTGCTTGGTCTGGAAGCTGCCCTTGCCATCGAGCGCGCCGGTGGGGCTGGCCTGCCACAACCACTGGTCGGATCCCGCCTTGGCCGCGCCAAGGTGAAAGCCCTCGTTGCCGACCACCGACTGATCGAAAAACACCACGTGGCCCGACTCGGTGAGCGGAAAGCGCGGCGGCATCCCGCTGAAGGCATTTCGGTAGTGCGGCGAGCCTTCCAGCTTGGGCACGCTGGCCAGCTTCACCGGCTCGCTGGACCACACCGGATCGCCCGACGCGTCAAAGCCCTTGATGGGCTGGCGCAGCACGGTCTGGCTGTTCGGCCCGCTGAGCGAGTAGCCGAGGTCGCCGTTGTCGTACAGCACCTTGGCCGTGGCCCCGGGCATGGGCTGCGCCAGCGTCTTGATCACCCGCAAGGGCCCAGAGGCCGGCAGTTCGACGATGACCTGACGCGATTGGGCGCTTATCAAACCGTAGGTGCGGCCATTGGCAAGCGTTTCCACCGAGGTGAAACCGCCGAACCCGCCATTGACGGCGCGGTCATCACGCAGCGAGGCCGGCATTTTGATCAGCCAGTTGCGCACCAGCTTCCATGACTTGCCCGCCACCAAAGGCGCATGTCGCTCGACCTCGAACTCGAGGAAGTTGGCAAACACCCGCTGTGGGTTGCCGTGGTCGACGGTGGCGGTGTAGAACGCGGGCAAGTAGGCGATCTGTGCATCGCTGCGTGCGGAATCCGATGCACTTGGCGGGAAGCGCAGCAGGCGGTTGTGGCAGCGATCGACCACCCAGACCGAGCCGTCGGCAGTCACGCCGAGGGCGGTTTGTTCCTTGCCCTCGGCAGAGCGGAAACACAGGCGGTCAGCTGCCACGCGCGGGTCGTTGTCGTAGCCACCCTTGACGCCGATGGCAGCGAGCTGTTGTCCGTCACGGTCGAACCTGAGCACTTGCTGGCTGGCACGGCCGTCGGCGATCCAGATGTCTTCCACGCCGCTTTCGGCGGTGGCGATGGCCAGGGGCTTGTCCAGATCAGAAATGGTGGCGGCCAGCCTCGGCGTTCCTGACAGGTCCGTGTAACGCAGCACCTTCGAGCCCGAGATCACCCACAGATCACCCGCCGGGGACATCGCCAGTTGATTGAGCGCGCCGGGGTTCAGCGCCACCGAGAACTCCTTGAGCCACGCGCCGCTGGTCTTGTCGAACAGCCGGACCTTGTTCAGCCCTGGGTGGGACACGGCCAGCAGCCGGCCCTGACGCTGAACCGCCAACCCAGAGGGCGCATCGGCAGCAGCGCTTTCCTGATCGATCACGCTGGGATAGTTCTGGTCTTCGTAGCACACGGTGCTCGGTGCGCGCACATTCAGGCAAACCGGTTTGCCAGACGCAAACACGACATGCCGGCCCGAGTCGATTTCGAACGCACCGACAAAACTGGTCTTGGAAAGTCCGCCCGCGTTGGCCCAATAGAGACGGTTTCCATCGACGGCGATCATGGCCAGCCCAGTGAAGGGGTCTTTCCAGGCAATGGGTCGGGTGTTGCGGCCCGGCGCCGACAACTCGAAGCCGTGGATGCCCTGCTGCTGCTCGTTGTAGCCCACCGAATAAAAGCCGCGGCTCGCTTGCATCGACAAGCTGGTGGGCAGAAGAAATGCCTTGTGCAAGTTGACGCCCAAGCCGGTGCTGCTGTTGCCGATCACGCCTTCCCAGACGTGGTTGATGCGGTGATGGATAAGCCTGAATTCGACCTCAGCGTCAGCGACCGGCTGGCCCAGATCGTCGCGGCCATCCCACATCTGTCGGTGCACGCCCGCAGGCAACGCTTCTGCACGCCACAGCGTGCGCAGCAAGCGCCCCCGCAGGTCGTAGATGCCCGCGCTGGTGGTGGCTTGTCGCGGCAGCGTGAAGGTCCAGGTGGTCGCTCGCGCGGCGGACGGTGTGAGCGCAGCCGGGGTTTCGCGAGTGGCAGCGGCCGCTGGCGAAACCGCCAAGGCGCCAAGCACCACACAGGGCAGGGCGATCAGCAGCGCCCGCCTGAACCAGCGCCCGGCCATGCCGCGCATCAGCCGCCTCCTGCCAGCACCCGCAGCGCCTTGGTGGCGTAGGCGTCCCAGCTGAATTCGGTTGCCCGGGCCGCGGCACTGCGCCCCATTTGCTGGCGCAATTCCGGGTTGCGGTAGAGGCGATCCAGTGCGTCGCACACCGCTTGCGGGTCGCGCTCGGGGATGATGAAGCCGTCGATGCCATCACGCACCAGATCGCCCGGGCCGTTGGCCGTCACGATCACCGGCAGCCCGCAGGCCATGGCTTCCAGCACCACCAGCGGCATGCCTTCGATCAGCGTGGGAAAGACGAACACATCCGACGATCGATAGCGCTGCGCCAGCGCTGGGCGGGTCTGGTGCGGCACATGCTCGAACAAATTGGCGAACGGCTGCAGCGGCGCATCGCTGCCCACGATGCTGCCCACCAGCGTGAGCTGCGTGTCGCTGCGCGCGAACTGCTGGTAGCCGCGCAGCAGTTGGGCGATGCCCTTGCGCTGCGTGAGCTGGCCGGCGTAGATGGCCCTGAAGGTGGTGTCGTCGGCCGCGCGCAGCGAGGGCCCCGGCGCGAAGGTCTGCAGATCCACGCCGTACGGCACCACATGCATCTTCGAGCGGGGCACGCCCTCGGCCACGAAGCTGTCCGCCGCATAGGTCGAGCCCACCAGCACCGCATCGGCCAGGCGAATCTCCTCGTCAAGGCGCTCTTCATGCCCAGCCGGCCAGTCGTCAAAGTCGGGCCAGGTGACGGCGAAGTCGGGCTCGCGCGCGATCTCATCGAGCCGCACGCGGCGCCGCTGTCGGTGATGGGCCACCGGGTAATTGAGCACCAGTTGGCAGTTGCCGCGCGAACGCGCCGCCTCGAAAGCGGGCAGGGCAAAGCCTTCGTAGCCCACCAGACACGGCGCGTCGCCAAGGTGCCGGCAGGACTCACGCGTCACCCCATTGCGCACCGACATGTACAGCCGGTTGGCCCAGCGGTGCCGCACGTCAGGCGGCAGCAGCTTGATGCGCCCGACGGCTGCCGCCAGGATGTCGGGCAGCACGCCAGCCTCATGGGTGAGGGCGGCCAGCCGCGGGTCGGCCACCGTGCGCCGCCCGAGCGTGCTCTTGTAGATGTTGCCGGCCATCGGCAAGGCACTGACCACCCGCTCCCACGTTCGGCCCTTGTTCACATAGGGGCGCACATGGGCTGCCAGGGCGGCTTGTTTCACCAAGGCCAAGGCCAGTTGATTGAGCTCGGGCGAATTGAAGTTGACCACGACCGTTCGTGGTGTGTGTCGCGGTGTCATGCAAATCATCCTAGGGCCGCTTTATGACCGCTCTCGAGCGCCTCGCGCCCGCCTCAAGGCGTGGCCCTGACTCGCTACCGAAACATTCGCTGGATACATTTTCCGGTTCCGATCACCAATACGGGTTTGACCGCAGTCGATGAACGCGAGAGTTGACCCACCAGGAGCGGACCGGTTTGACCGCATGAACATCCTCTTGTGTTCGGTCCCCTTTCGCCCTTCGGTCGGCGGCATCGAGACCGTGTCAGCGCTGCTGGCCGAGTGCTTTCACCGCATGGGGCACCGCGTGATTGTGGTGACGCAAACGCCTGGCAGCCAGCCCGACGCCGAGGGTTTCGAGGTGGTGCGCCAACCCTCGGCCGCGCGGATGTTCGAGCTGGTGCGCTGGGCTGACGTGGTGTTCCACAACAACATCAGCCTGAAGTTCGCCTGGCCCCAGTGGCTGCTGCGGCGTCCCTGGGTGGTGGCGCACCACACCTGGATCCCCACCACCGGCATGGCCGCTGGACTCAAGCGTTGGGCCATCCGACACGCCAGCAACATCGCCGTGAGCCACGCCGTGGCAGAGAGCCTGCCGGTCGACTGCACCATCGTGCCCAACCCCTATGCCGACGATGTGTTTGTGCGCGTCGACAACATCGAGCGCTCGCGCGAACTGGTGTTCGTGGGCCGACTGGTCAGCGACAAGGGTGTCGATGTGTTGCTCGACGCCTTGGGTTTGCTGGCCACGCGAGGCCGGCGGGTGGGACTCACCGTGATTGGCGAGGGGCCTGAGCTGCCGGCGCTGCGCCGTCAGGTCGACGCTCTGGGCATCAGCAGCCAGGTTCATTTCGCCGGCCGGCGAACGGGTGGCGATCTGGTGGCTGCATTGAACGAGCACCAGGTGCTGGTGGTGCCGTCGGTCTGGCAAGAGCCGTTTGGCGTGGTGGCGCTCGAAGCCATGGCCTGCGGCTGCCTGCCGCTGGTGTCTCGCAGTGGCGGCCTGCCTGATGCGGCTGGGGCAGCCGGTGTGGTGTTCGAGCTCGGCGACAGCCAGGCGCTGGCCCAGGCCATCGAAGAACTGCTCGACGACCCCGCGCTGCTTAATCGCTTGCGCGCTGCCAGCGCCATCCATCTCCAGCGCCACACCCGCGACCGCGTGGCCCGCGATTACCTTCAAGTCTTGGCCGATGCTTGCCGAAGCAGCACCCCGCAGAGCGCCCCGCGAGCTGTCTGACAGGCGCGTGGCCTCGGCCACCTTCGCCCCCACTGGCGATGCGGCCTTGATGAGCCCGGCGCGCGAGCGCGCCCGAAAGCGCCTGGTCTGGGCGGTGCTTGCGATCTATCTGCTGGCCATCTTCGAAGGCGCGATCCGCAAGTACATCGCGCCGCAGTTCGGCCAGTACATCTTTTTCATCCGCGACCCGTTCCTGATCTACGTCTACATCCTTGCCACGCGGTTCGCGCTGTGGCCCCCCAAGCGGGGGTTCTTCGCGCTCAGCGTGTTCATGTGCGTGTTCGGTGTGCTGCTGCTTTTCATGCAAATAGGCGCGTTCGGCGTGGACAACATCCGGCTGCTGCTGGGTGTCTATGGCTGGCGTGCTTACTTTTTTTACGTGCCACTGGCATTCCTGATCGGAGCACAGTTTCGCCGTGCCGATCTGCTGCTGTTCGCACGCGTCACGCTGCTGTTGGCGATTCCCATTGGGGTCTTGGTGCTGGCGCAGTTTGCTTCGCCACCCAACGCCCCCATCAACGTGGGCGTGGCCGAAGATCAGGCCCTGCAGTTCAAGAGCGTGGGCATCACGGTCGAACGCATCCGCACCACCGGCACCTTCACGTCGCCAGCCGGACAGCAGCAGTTCATTGCCAGTGCGTTCGCGCTGCTGCTGGCCATGCTGCTGCTGCCCAGAAAGCAATCGGGCGTGGTCTTCTTTGCGGTGACGGCCTGCGGCGTGCTGACCTGTCTGGCGCTCAGCGGCAGCCGCGGGGCGATGGTGCATTGCGCCATCGTCGGCCTGGCAGCCATCAGCGTGGCGCTGGTGTCGAAGAATGCTGCGCTCAAGGCCAAGGCGGTGTTTTTGCCCGCAGGTCTGGTCGTCGCAGCCGTAATCCTGTACCCCATCATTTTTCCGGACGGCTTTGCCACCTTCATGTCGCGCTGGAATGCGGCCGCCGGAGTTGAGGGCGGCGATGCTGGCATCTTGGTGCGAGCGGTGCTCGGCATGGTCGATTTCGTGCGGCTTCTCGACGAAGTGCCTATCCTGGGCTACGGCATCGGCTACGGTGGCAACGCCAGCATCATCCTCAAGGCCGAGGTCGACGGCATCCAGGTGGGTTGGCTGGCCGAGGCCGACCTGTCGCGCCAGATGGTCGACCTCGGGCCGATCTTCGGGATGGGCTACATCGTGTTTCGCATGGCCTTCGTCGTGTGGCTCGGACTTGAAGCACTCAAGGCCACGCGAAGCAGTGCCGACCCGCTGCCGGTGATGCTCTACGCCTATGCCGGCGTCACGATCTTCGCGGGGCAGATCACGGGCAACGGCACCATCAATGCCTATGCCTGGCTGTTCACGGGCTTGTGCATTGCCGCTGCGCGTGAAGCGGGCATGCCCCGTGGCCAGCGCGGCACAAAAATGGCGTCGAATCTGGCCGCGGCGCCCGTGCGCCGATCTTCGACCCGTCCGGTGCGCACGTGTCGTCAACCGCTGTTGCGGCTGAACATGCCACCCTCATGACTTCCACGCTGATCCTCTCCTATTTAGCAACCCTGCAGAAAGCAACTCCATGAATGACACCGTGATGGTCACCGGCGGCGCCGGCTTCCTTGGTTCGCATCTGTGCGACCGACTGGTCAAGGACAAGCGCGATGTGCTGTGCATCGACAACCTGTACACAGGCAGCCGCAACAACATCCGCCATCTGCTGGGTTCGGAGTACTTCGAGTTCCAGCGGCATGACGTGACCTTCCCGCTGTACGTGGAAGTGGGGCAGATCTACAACCTGGCCTGCCCGGCATCACCGGTGCACTACCAGCACGACCCGGTGCAAACCACCAAGACCAGCGTGCACGGCGCGATCAACATGCTGGGCTTGGCCAAGCGGGTGGGTGCGCGCATCTTGCAGGCCTCGACCAGCGAGGTTTATGGCGACCCGGCCATCCACCCGCAGACCGAGGACTACTGGGGTAACGTCAACCCGATCGGCATTCGCGCCTGCTACGACGAAGGCAAGCGCTGCGCCGAGACGCTGTTTTTTGATTACCACCGCCAGCACGCGCTCGAGATCAAGGTGGTGCGCATCTTCAACACCTACGGCCCGCGCATGCACCCCAACGACGGCCGCGTGGTGTCCAACTTCATCGTGCAGGCGCTGCGTGGCGAAGACATCACCATCTTCGGCAGCGGCGAGCAAACGCGCAGCTTTTGCTACGTGGATGACCTGGTGGAGGTGATCGTGCGCATGATGGCCAGCGATGCCAGCTTGACCGGCCCGGTCAACATCGGCAACCCCGGCGAGTATTCGATGCTGCAACTGGCCGAGACGGTTTTGCGCCTGACGCAAAGCAAGTCCAAGCTCATCTTCAAGCCGCTGCCCAGCGACGATCCCAAGCAGCGCCGGCCCGACATCACCATCGCCAAGTCGCGCCTGGGCTGGGAGCCGAAGGTCTCGCTCGAAGACGGGCTGGCGCCGACCATCGCGTATTTCCGTCAACTGATCTTGGGTTGATCGCTGCACCATGATGCCCACCGAGTTCGTGTCCAGCGTGCCGCCTTCAACGGCGGCGCTGGGCGTGATCGTGCTCACCTTCAATTCGGCCAGCGTCATCGAGCGCACCTTGCGGGCCGCGCTTGAGGTCAGCCGATCGGTGTTCATCGTCGATTCGGGTTCCAGCGACGACACCGTGGCGATTGCCACGCGGCTGGGTTGCGAGGTGGTGAACCGCCCGTTCAAGCACTACGCCGATCAGCGCAACTGGGCGATCGACGAGTTCGGTGCACGCAGCGACTGGCAACTGCACCTTGACGCCGACGAGGTGCTCGACGAGGTGGCCATCGCCGAGATCCGCCGCGTGCTGGCCGCACCGGGCGAGGCCACCGGCTTCATCTTTCGGCGGCGCACCTACTTCATGGGAAAGGCGCTGCGCTTTGGCGGCAACGACAACTTCCATTTGCGCTTGTTCAAGACCGGCACCGCGCGCTGCGAAGACCGTCTGTACGACCAGCACTTCGTGTCCGATCGCCCCGGTGTGCGGCTGCGCGGCGTGCTGCACGACATGAACGTGGGCAGCCTGACCGAATGGACCGCGCGCCACAACCGCTGGAGCGACATGGAAGCCGCTGAGCTGTTGCGCCCGCACGGCGCGGCTGCCGGCCAGATTCAGGCCCGGCTGTCGAACGACCCGCGCGAGCGCCGCCGCCTGTACAAGGGCCAGTACTACAAGGCACCGCCGGTGCTGCGCGTGTTCCTGCTCTTCATCTACCGCTACGTGCTGCAAGGCGGTTTTCTCGACGGCCGCGCCGGCTTTTTCTATGCGTTCTTCCAGGTGCTGTGGTTTCGCATGCTGGTCGATGCCAAGCTGCTCGAGAAACCGCAGTAGCTGTGGCCTTGTCCCTCAGCCCCAGAAGCATGGCGAGGTTGGGCAAGCTGACCCGCTTTGCTTCGGCTCAGGTTCTCGTTCAGGCATTGGGGTTTGCCGCGGGCTTGTTGATCCTGCGTTCAATGACCCAGACCGACTACGGGCACTACACCCTGGTGCTGACCATGATCGGGCTGGCCACGGCACTGCTTGATCTGGGCTTGATGACCGCCGTCGGCGCAGCCGGTGGTCCGTGGCATTCGAATCCTGGGCAACTTCGGTGCGTGCTGGCAGACGCCGAGCGTCTGCAGCGCAGGCTGGCTTGGGTGGCGTTATTGCTGCTGCCGGCCTTCATGTTCATGTTGATGCACCAAGGCTTGAGCGCCGCGTCAGCTGCCGTCTTGCTGCTGCTGGTGGTGGCCGTGACGGCCTTGCAGTTGAGCAGCAACAGATCGCTGGCGGTGGTTCGATTGCGCGGCGATGTTCAGATGCTGCAAAGACTGGACGTCGGGGTCAACCTCATCAAGCTGTTGATGGTGGCGGTGGCTTCCACAGTGCTGCTCACTGCGCCGGTGGCCATCTTCATCAATGCGATGGCAGCGGGCCTGGCATGGTGGATGCTGAAGCGCCACCTCGTGGCCGACCTCGGACCGCCGGTCGAAAGCACAGGCGAGTTTTCCGGGACGCTCGCCCGCATGGTCAGGCAGCAGGCCCCGCTGGGCATTTATCAAAGCGTCAGCGGTCAGTTGACGATCTGGCTCATCAGCGTGCTGGGCTCGGCAGACAAGCTGGCCGAGGTGGGGGCCTTGGGTCGATTGGCGGTGTTCTTCACCATCATCGGGTCGGTGTTCGTGGCGGTTGTGCAACCTTACTTTGCCCGCTTCGAGCACGCGCGTGACATGGTCAAGGGCTTCATCGCGGTCAACGGATTTTTCGGCCTGCTCACGCTGGTGCTGGTAGCGCTGGCGACGCTGTGCCCGCAGATCTTGCTTTGGATACTGGGCCCGAAGTACAGCCACCTTGAGGTGGAGCTGGTGTGGATGGTGCTGTCGTCGTGTTTCACAGCCTGGGGCGGCACGGCTTACGGGATCGGCGCCGCGCGCGGCTGGTTTTATCCGGCAACGGTTGCCATACCTGTCAACGTGGCGGCCCTGGTCATTTCGGTGTGGGTGTTTGACGTTTCCACCGTGCTTGGCAACCTGATGCTCAGCACGACCTCGGCGGTGGTGATGGCGCTGCTGTCCATCGGCTTTGTCTTCATGAAGATCCGACAGTCTCGATGAGCCGGTGTATGCGCAACGCGAAGCTCGACGAGTTGTAGCCCTGCTCATTCACCAAGGCCCGAGCACGACGGCCCATCTCGTGGCTTTCGGCGGGGTGGCTCTCAAACCAGGCTATGGCCTGGGCCCAACCTTCCACATCGCCGGGGTCCACCCACTTGCCGATGCCGCAGGCCTCGACGTCCAGATCGATGTAGGGGTTGCGAGTCATGATCACCGGCTTGCCCAGCGCCATCGCATCGACCAGGCTGGTCAGTCCGGCCAGTGAGCCCTTGGACTCGAA
>CAMCNE010000039.1 GCA_945875935.1 Bordetella parapertussis | reverse complement strand
GTTCCGTCGTCCTTGCTGGTGGCCGCCAATGGCTGGATCGAGGTGTCCATCGTCTGCGCGGTGTTGCTGGGTGCGGTGACCGGCGGCGCCCTGATCAGCCCCCAGCTGGCCGCGTCTGATGTGGCGCAGTGGATCCATGAAGTGGCTTTGATGTGGCTTGCCGCGCCCACCGCCTGGGCGCCCGGCCTGGTGTTGATCGCGCTTTTGTATGCGCTCGCCTCGCTGCTCAATCTTGGAATTCCCTCGGCTGCGGCGGGTGCTGCGGTGGTCTGGGAAAGTCCGCTTCGAATGATGAGCAGCTTTCGCCAGGCCAACCTTGTCCTGTGGCGCGATCGCGATGGCGGCTTGTCATTGGCCGTCACCACGCTGTTCTGGGGCGCGGGAGCCACGCTGCAGTTCATCGTGCTCCACTGGGCCCAGCAGGCGCTGCAACTGGGGCTCGACAAGGCGGCCTATCTTCAGGGCGTGGTGGCCATTGGCGTGGTGATCGGTGCGGCACTGGCCGGCAGGTGGGTCCGAATCGAGCATGCCAAGCGGGTTTTGATGATTGGCCTGGTCATGGGCCTGCTCACTCCGTGCATGACCTTGGTTCACAGCCTGATGTGGGCGGTGCCGCTGCTGATCTTGATTGGCGCGACGGCCGGCTTTTTCGTGGTGCCCATGAACGCATTGCTGCAAGACCGCGGCTGTCGCGTGCTGAGCGCAGGTCGATCCATTGCCGTGCAGGGTTTCAATGAAAACCTGAGCGTGCTCGCCATGGTCTCCATCTATTCGGGGCTGTTGGCGCTCGACGTGCCGGTGAACTGGCTCATCTGGGGCTTCGGCTTGCTGGTCGCGGGAATCATGGGATTGGTGATCTTTCGCGACAGCGTTCGACCCCAGTCAACGTGGTCATTGGCGGGCCGCGCCGGTGAGGGCCGACAGCCCAGCCCATGAGCAAAGCGTTCACCAGGGACTCTGAAGATGCCGACGACGAGGACGAGGGCGTCTCGGCATCGATTCCGGCGGGCACGCGCAACTACCTGACACCGGCGGGCTATGCCCGTTTGCGCGCTGAGTTGATCAGCCTGCTCGATGTGGAACGCCCGAAAGTGGT
This sequence comes from Bordetella parapertussis, assembly GCA_945875935.1. Taxonomy (GTDB): domain Bacteria; phylum Pseudomonadota; class Gammaproteobacteria; order Burkholderiales; family Burkholderiaceae_C; genus PBB1. The sequence goes on along the minus strand of CAMCNE010000039.1, from coordinate 18,750 downwards.
CGACGTGGTGTCATGGGCAGCCAAGAATGGCGATCGATCCGAGAACGGCGATTACCTCTACGGCAAAAAGCGCCTGAGGGAGATCGATCGCCGCATTCGTTTCCTGTCCAAACGATTGGACATCGCCGAGGTCGTCGATCCATCGGTTCACCACGGCAGCGATCAGGTGTTTTTTGGCGCCACGGTGCGCTACCTGAACGCCCGTGATGAAGAACACACCATCACCATCAAAGGCGTCGATGAATTCGACAGCGCGGCTGGCGAGATCAGCTGGGTTGCTCCCATCGCACGTGCCTTGCTTGGAACCCGTGTGGGCGACGAGGTCAGGGTTCAGACCCCGGCGGGTGTCGACACGATCGAGGTGCTGCAGGTGCAGTACCCGGCAGCGTCTTGCGCAAGCGGTTGAGGCCCAAGTCGCTCAGGGCTTGAACCGACCGACACTCAGCACCGCTGCCAATCGCTTCAGGCCGCGCATGACCTCATCGAGGTGCAGCCGATCGCGCACCGACAGCAGCAATTTCAGCTCGGCGGTTTCAGACACCGGCTGGTCGCCCATTTCGATGTGGGTGATGTCGGCTTCTGCTTCGGCCACGGCGGTGGCCACCTCGGCGAGCACACCCTTGCCGTTGCTCAGCAGCAAGGAGATGGCAGTTTCGAAGGCCCGAGTGGGTTGTTCAGCCCAACCTACGGCCAGCCAGCCTTCGCTGTCACGCGCGAAAAGGCGCTTTCCCGTCGAGCAGTCGGCGGTGTGGATCAGCAGTCCTTCGCCGCGGCCCAGATAGCCCAGGATCTCGTCGCCCGGAACAGGCCGGCAACAGCGGGCCAACTGCACCGAAAGGCCCTCGCTGCCGTCGATCAGAACCATGCCCTGGGTGGGCGCGGCATCGTCCGCGCCATAGCGGCCCATCGTCAGCGTCACCGCATCAGGCCGCACGCCTCGCTCGGCCAACAGTCGTGTCAGCCGCTTGGCCACGATCGACGCGATCTTCCTGCCGAGCCCGATGTCGGCCAGCAACTCTTCGCGGTTGCGGTTGCCGCTCCAGCGCAGCAACTGTGACCACACCGTGTGCTGCGAACTGGTCGCGTCATCCGACGGCATGGACATGCCCTCAGCGCGCAGCGCCTGAGCCAGCATCTTGGCGCCGAGGTCTCGGGACTCCTCGAGCTCCATGGTCTTGAGGTGATGCCGGATCTTCGAGCGCGCGCGGCCTGTGCGCACGAAGTTCAGCCAGCCCGGATTCGGCTTGGCGCCTGGTGAGGTGACGATCTCCACCACGTCCCCGCTGCGCAGCTCGGTCCTCAGGGCGACGGGCTCGGCGTTGACCTTGGCCGCCACGCAGCGATCTCCGACGTCGGAGTGAATGGCGTAGGCAAAGTCCACGGCGGTCGCACCGCGTGGCAGCGCGAGGATCTTGGACTTGGGCGTGAACACATAGACCGCATCGGGAAACAGATCGATCTTGACGTGCTCGAGAAACTCGTTGGCGTCACGTGTTTCGTCCTGAATGTCGATCAGCGACTGCAGCCACATCGCCCCGAGCCGCTGCGCTTCTTGCGCGTTGGATGCCGTGGCGGTGTTCTTGGACTTGTACATCCAGTGCGCTGCGATGCCCTTTTCAGCCACCGCATGCATGGGCTCTGTTCGAATCTGGAACTCCACCGCCGTGCCCAGAGGGCTCACCAGCGTGGTGTGCAGCGATTGATAGCCGTTGGCTTTCGGGATGGCGATGTAGTCCTTGAAACGGCCTGGCAGCGGCTTAAAGAGCTGGTGCAAAACGCCCAGGGCCAAATAGCACTCCGGCAGGCTGGACACCACGATGCGAAAGCCGAAGATGTCATTGACCTGCGCGAAGCTCAGGTGTTTTTCGCTCATCTTTCGGTAGATGGAAAAAACGGTCTTCTCGCGACCAAAGACCTGAACCTTCAGCTCGGCCTGCACGAACGAGCGCTCGACATCACGCTGGATGCGCTCGACCACATCGCGGCGATTGCCGCGAGCCTTGCTGACGGCCTTGACCAGAGCCCGTTGGCGCCATGGCCGCAGGTGCTGGAATGACAGCTCTTGCAGCTGACGATAGGTCTGGTTGAGTCCGAGCCGGTGGGCGATGGGCGCGTAGATGTCGAGCGTTTCCTGGGCGATGCGCAGTCGCTTGTCGGCCGCCATCGAATCCATGGTGCACATGTTGTGCATCCGGTCGGCCAGCTTGATGAGGATCACCCGCACATCGCGCGCCATCGCGAGCAGCATCTTGCGAAATGACTCGGCCTGCGACTCCTCACGGGTCGAAAACTGCAGTTTGTCGAGCTTGGTCAGCCCGTCGACCAGTTCGGCCGTGGGCGCGCCGAAGCGCTCGATCAACTCGGCCTTGGTGATGCCGCAGTCCTCCATCGCGTCGTGCATCAGCGCGGCCATGATGGCCTGCGCATCGAGCTTCCATTCGGCGCACAAGCCGGCCACGGCGATGGGGTGCGTGACGTAGGGCTCGCCGCTTGCGCGGTACTGCCCGAGGTGGGCTTCGTCGGCAAAGCGGTAGGCATCGCGAACGCGACGGATCTCGCTCGGGTCCAGATAGTCCAGCTTGTGCGTCAGCGAATCGAAGGATGCCGCCGCCGCATTGGTGGCAATCGGCGCCACAGGCGGCTGATGCCGCCGCGCTGCCGCGGAGTGCTCCTTCACAGAATTGCCAGACGGGGTGCCCATGCTGCGAATTTATCGCTTATCACCAACGCCGTTCGCACGAATGCAGGCCATTGCCAGACGAGCGGCCATGAAAAACGGCCCCGAAGGGGCCGTTGGATCAGGCAAGCTGTGGCGTTCGAAGTCAGACCGGCACCTTGCGCAGCATTTCGATGCCGACTTCTCCGGCGGCAATCTCGCGCAGCGCTGTCACGCCAGGCTTGTTCTTCGTTTCGATCTTGGGGGCGTGCCCCTGGCTCAGCATGCGCGCGCGATAGGTGGCTGCAAGAACCAGCTGAAAGCGGTTGGGAATCTTCACGAGGCAGTCTTCCACGGTGATGCGGGACATTTGGTGCTCCAGGGGGTATGACGGTGACAACCTCAATCGAGGTTCAAGGCCTGAAAGACGGCAGGCTGGTTTTGCCTCAACACCGAATACCTCAGGCGCTGCGCGTGAACGATGGCTTTCAGATCGAAAACAGCCGTCTCAAAGATGAAATTGATGATAACAAAGTCAAATTGCCGAGCCTGCGCCACTTCAAGCCGCGCATTGACCAATCGCTGGGCAATGACATCTGGCGTGTCTTCCGCGCGCAGGTTCAGACGGCGAGCGAGTTCTTCCCAACTCGGCGGCAGGATGAAGATCAGCACCGCGTGACTCATCAGCGCCTTGAGCTGTAGCGCGCCTTGCCAGTCGATTTCAAGCACCACGTCGTGACCCTGCGCGACTTGCATCTCGATCGCCGAGCGTGAGGTGCCGTACAGATTGCCGTGAACCTCGGCCCACTCCAGAAAGTCGCCAGCCGCCACCATCTTTTGAAAGGTGGCCCGATCCACGAAGTGGTACTCGCGGCCGTTTTGTTCCTGACCTCGTGGAGCGCGTGTGGTGTGCGACACCGACACACCCAGCCTTGCATCAGCCGCCAGCAAGGCCTTGACCATGCTGGATTTGCCCGCTCCGCTCGGAGCCGACACCACGAAAAGACTGCCGGTGTTTTGCATCGCCAAGCTCACTCGATGTTTTGAACCAGCTCGCGCAACTGCTCGATCAGCACCTTCATCTCAAGCGAGATGTTGGTGAGGTCGAGGGACGATGACTTCGAGCCCAGTGTGTTGGCCTCGCGCAGCAGCTCCTGAATCAGAAAGTCCAGCCGCTTGCCGACTTCGCCACCCGTCTTGAGGATGCGAGCCATTTCGTCGAAGTGCGAACGCAGCCGCGCGAGCTCTTCGGCCACATCGATGCGGATGGCGAATGCGGCAGCTTCGTTGATGGCACGCTCGGCCAGTGCTTGTTCAGGAAGGCTTTGAGCCGCACCCGTGATGGCCAGCGCTTCGTTCCAGCGTTCGAGGAATTTTTGCTGCTGACGCGCCACCGCCGCAGGCACCAGCGGTTCAGCCTGCGAGGCCAGTGCGCGCAAGCGGGCCACCCGCTCGAGCAGTGCGTCGGCCATGCGTTGGCCTTCGCGAGCCCGGGCTTGCTGCAAGCCAGCCACCGCGCCACGCGCGGCGTCCATGGCCACCTCGTCGAGTTGCTCCGGCCCGGAAGCATCCTTGCACCACTGCAGAACTTCGTGCACCGAGAGTTCGCGCGCTTGTGGCAGCCAGCCACGAACCGTGCCTTGCAGGTGCGACAGCCGATTGAGCTGCTCGGGCTGCGGTTGCGGCCACGGGGTGCTGCTGCTGGTTTGCGTGCTCAGCCGCAGTTCGATCTTGCCGCGCCGAAACGACGAACTCACCAGTTCGCGAAGCGCGGGCTCGAGCGAGCGCAACTCGTCCGGAAGACGCAGGCTGAGATCGAGAAAACGTCCGTTGACCGATCGCAATTCGACCGTGACGCTGGCGCTTGAGCCAGGGGCGGATCGCGGGGCTGGAGCATCTGCAACCGCAGGCTGGGAGTGAGCATCCACGCGGTTTGCCGAGGTGCTCGCGTAGCCGGTCATGCTGTAGACTGACATGGAGTTTTACCCTCTGCAAACCGCCGATTATGTCAAAGCTCAGGCCCGCTCCTTTGCCCCCAGGGACCGTGGTAGGCGGATACCAAATTGTCAAGAAACTGGCCGCCGGCGGGTTCGGCGTGGTCTATCTTGCAGAGGACTCCAAGCAGCATCTGGTGGCCGTCAAGGAGTACATGCCTTCTTCGCTGGCCGAACGAGCACCCGGCGAATTGACCCCTCGGGTCAAGCCCGAAAAACAACCTCTGTACCGGCTTGGGCTCAAGAGCTTCTTTGAAGAGGGCCGCGCGCTCGCGCAGATTTCGCACCCGAGCGTGGTGTCGGTGCTGAACTTCTTCCGCGAGAACGAAACTGTCTACATGGTGATGAACTATCTGCAGGGCGAAACCCTGCAGGACTTCATCGTCACCGCGCGCGATCTCAAGCGCGACAAGGTCTTTCGTGAGTCGACCATCCGGTCTTTATTCGACGAAGTCCTGCGTGGTTTGCGCATCGTGCATCAGCACAAGATGCTGCATCTGGACATCAAACCGGCCAACGTCTTCATCACCAACGACAACAAGGCCGTGATGCTCGACTTCGGCGCAGCGCGTGAAGTGCTGAGCAAGGAGGGCAACTTCATCCGTCCGATGTACACCCCCGGCTTCGCGGCCCCTGAGATGTACAAGCGTGATGGCACGCTTGGCCCGTGGACGGACATCTACGCCATCGGCGCGTGCATCTATGCCTGCATGCAGGGCTATCCGCCCAACGACACCCCGCAGCGCATCGAGAAAGACCGCCTGGCGCTGAGCCTGTCGCGTTTGCGCAATGTGTATTCGGACAACCTGCTCGAGGTCACCGAGTGGTGCATGTCGCTCGATCCTTTCGCGCGTCCGCAAAGCGTTTTTGCCTTGCAAAAGGAACTCTCTCGCGAAACCGAGAGGAACTACACCAAGCTGTCCTTCGGAGAGCGGCTCAAGCTGCAGCTTGAAAACCTCGCGACCGGCAGCAAGGCCTGATCGATCGTGCGCTTTTCCGTCTACCAGGTCACCCGAAAGGGTGGGCGTGAAAAGAACGAAGACCGCATGGGCTACACCTACACCCGCGACTCGGGTCTGTTCGCCCTGGCCGACGGCATGGGCGGGCATCCCGAGGGAGAGGTGGCATCGCAACTGGCACTGCAGGCCATGTCGGCGCTGTTCCAGCGTCAAGCCAAGCCCACGCTGGCCGATCCGGCCGAGTTCCTTCAAATGGCCATCTACTCGGGGCACCAGCAACTGTTGCGCTATGCGGCGCGGCGCGGTCTGGCCGATTCGCCGCGCACGACGGTCGTGGCGTGCGTGCTGCAAGGCGATTCGGCCTATTGGGCGCATTGCGGTGATTCGCGGCTGTACCTCGTGCGCGGCGGCAAATTGATCGCCCGCACCCGCGACCATTCCTACAGCGAGTTGCAGCAGTCCTTGAACTCGCTCATGCCCACGAATGGGCCCTTCAATCGCAACTTGCTGTTCACCTGCCTGGGCAGCCCTGGCAAGCCGCTCATCGACAGCTCGGGGCCTTTTGTCCTTCAGGGCGCCGACCGCCTCTTGCTGTGCTCCGACGGTTTGTGGGACACGGTCAGCGATGACACCATCACCGAGCAGTTGTCGTGCCGCGCCATTGGCGAAGCCGTGCCCGAGCTGGTCGAGCAGGCGCTGCGCAATGGAGGGCCCACCTGCGACAACGTCTCCGTGATGGCGCTCGAGTGGGAGGGCGCCGAAGAACCCGCCGGCGCCACCGGCGTGTCGACGCTGGCATTGGGCGAAGAGGCCTACACCTCCACCATACAGGCCGGCGTGCTCGGCGATGACGCCAGCGATGATCTCGACGACGCCGAGATCGAACGCTCCATCAAGGAAATCAACGACGCCATCCGGCGTGCGTCCCACAAACAAATCACCTGAAGGAGCCCACCATGGGTTTTCAACGCACGCAATCTCGCGGCGTCGATGCGCTGCGACCTGTTCGCATCACTCGCGCCTACACCAAGCACGCCGAGGGCTCGGTGCTCGTCGAATTCGGCGACACCAAGGTGCTGTGCACCGCGTCGGTTGAAGAAAAAGTGCCACCGCACCAGCGCGGCACCGGCCGCGGTTGGGTCACCGCCGAGTACGGCATGCTGCCGCGCGCCACGCACACCCGCAGCGACCGCGAGGCGGCCAAGGGCAAGCAAAGCGGGCGCACGCAAGAAATCCAGCGCCTCATCGGCCGATCACTGCGCTGCGTGTTCGATCTGAAGCAGCTCGGTGAGCGCACCATCTCGCTCGATTGCGACGTGATCCAGGCTGACGGCGGCACGCGAACGGCAGCCATCACGGGTGCTTTTGTGGCTGCGCACGATGCGGTGGGCGTGCTGCTGTCCAGCGGCAAGCTTGGCGCATCGCCCATTCGCGATTTCGTGGCGGCGGTCTCTGTGGGCATCATCCACGGCGTGCCTTTGCTCGATCTGGAGTACGTCGAGGACTCGGCCTGCGACACCGACATGAACGTGGTGATGACCGGTGCCGGCGGCTTCGTCGAGGTGCAGGGCACGGCCGAAGGTGCGGCGTTCTCGCGCGACGAGATGGCCAGCTTGCTGCAACTCGCCGATCTGGGCATCCGCCAACTGGTGGCTGCGCAGCGTCAGGCGCTCGGGCTGTAACAGCATGCGGCTGGTGCTGGCGTCAAACAACGCGGGCAAGCTCGCCGAGCTGCAATCCCTGTTCTCGCCGCTGGGTTTGTCGCTCGTGTGCCAGGGCGAGTTGGGCATCGCCGAAGCCGACGAGCCGCACCTGACCTTCATCGAAAACGCGCTGGCCAAGGCGCGCCATGCGGCTCACCACGCGGGCGCAGCGGCGATTGCCGACGATTCCGGCCTGTGCGTTGACGCGCTGGGCGGTGCGCCCGGCGTGCGCTCGGCGCGCTACGCCCAGGATTTCGGCCAGCCCAAGGGGGATGCGTCCAACAACCGGGTGCTGCTCGAACAACTGGCCGGGGTCAGCGAGGTCGCCAATCGCACGGCGAGCTTTGTCTGCGCCTTGGTGGCCGTGCGGTCGGCCGACGACCCGCAGCCGCTGGTCGCACTCGGGCGCTGGTCCGGCGTGATCCTTGCCGAGCCGCGTGGCCATGCGGGCTTTGGCTACGACCCGCTCATGTTCATCCCCGAACTGCAGTGCGCGGTCGCCGAGATGAGCGCGGCTGACAAGAACGCACGCAGCCACCGCGGACTGGCTTCGCGCGACATGCTGCAGCAAATGCGCGAGGTCTGGCGCCTTGGCTGACATTCCGATCACACCCATCACGGCAGTCGCCGGCAACGAGAGCGACACCGCGCCGATCGACTTGCAGCAGCTGCTCGCGCGCTACCTGCGGCCCGGCACGCTGAGCCTGGCGTCCATGCCGCCCTTGTCCTTGTACGTCCACCTGCCGTGGTGTCTGAAGAAGTGCCCCTACTGCGATTTCAATTCGCATGAGCACCGCAGCACGTCAGGCAATGAGTTGCCCGAAACGCGCTACCTGCAAGCCTTGCGTTGCGATCTGGAAGCCGCGCTGCCCTTCATCTGGGGTCGGCGCGTGCATTCGGTGTTCATCGGCGGCGGCACGCCCAGCCTGTTCTCGCCTGCGGCGATCGAGCAGTTGCTGGCCGACATTCGCGCGCTGCTGCCGCTCGAGCCCGGCTGCGAGATCACGCTCGAGGCCAACCCCGGCACCTTCGAGCGCGATCGTTTTCGCGGCTACCGCTCGGCCGGCGTCACGCGCTTGTCGGTGGGCGTGCAAAGCTTCGACGACGCCAAGCTCGCAGCCCTTGGCCGTGTTCACGATGCGGCACAGGCGCGCGCTGCGCTGGCCGAGGCGAGCGAGGCGTTCAACACCTTCAACCTCGACTTGATGTACGCGCTGCCGGGCCAGACGCTGGCCGAGTTGCAGCGCGATCTGGACACGGCGCTGTCGTTTTCGCCGCCGCACCTGTCGATCTATCACCTCACGCTCGAGCCCAACACCTTGTTTGCCAAGCACCCGCCGTCCGGCGCGCTGGCGCTGCCCGATGAGGACACCGCCTTCGACATGCTCGACCACTTGGCGCAGGCCACCGAAGCCGCGGGTCTGGCGCGCTACGAGGTCTCGGCGTTCGCCCGTCCCGGGCACGCCTGCGCGCACAACCTGAACTACTGGCAGTTTGGTGACTATCTGGGCATCGGCGCGGGCGCGCACACCAAGCTCAGCTATCCCCACCGTGTGGTGCGCCAGGTGCGTTTTCGCGATCCGGCTGGCTACATGCAAAACGCGCTGGGTGGCCACGCCGTGGCGCAGCAAGAAGAAGTCTCGCGCAAGCAGCTGCCGTTTGAGTTCATGCTCAACGGGTTGCGGCTGAAAGACGGCATCGAGCTCGCGCGCTACACCGAGCGCACCGGGCTGCCGCTCAGCAGCATTCACGCCCCGATCGACGAGGCCGTGGCCAAGGGCTGGCTGCAGCGCGATGGGGGCTGGGTGCGGCCCACCGTGCGTGGCTACGACTTGCTCAACGACGTGCTCGAGCTGTTCTTGCCCGCCAACTGAACGCGTGTCAGTTCACACCCGGCTGAGTGACATCGCGTTGGTGCTGCGCAGCCGCTCGATCAGCTTGGCGGCGATTTGCGTGAGCGGCAGCACCTCGTGGACGGCGCCGGCGGCAATCGCCTCGCGCGGCATGCCGAACACCACACAGCTGGCTTCGTCTTGCGCCAGGTTGTAGCTGCCGGCGTCGCGCATTTCCTTCATGGCTGACGCGCCATCGGCGCCCATGCCGGTGAGCATCAGGCCCAAGGCGTTGGGGCCGACCACGCGTGCGGCCGACTTGAACAGCACTTCAACCGACGGCTTGTGGCGATTGACTGGATCACCATCGACCACGCGGGCGATGTAGTTGGCGCCGCTGCGCTCCACGCTCAGGTGAAAGCCACCCGGCGCGATGTAGGCATGGCCCGGCAGGATGCGCTCGCCGTCGCACGCTTCGGCCACGCGCACCTTGCACATGCCATCGAGCCGCGCTGCGTAACTCTTGGTGAACCCCGGCGGCATGTGCTGCGTGATGACCACGGCCGGGCAATCGGCCGGCAGGTTCATCAGCACTTCCTTGGTGGCTTCGGTGCCGCCGGTGCTCGCGCCGATGAAGATGATCTTTTCGGTGGACAGCCGCCCGATGCTCGTCACCGGCCGCGGCGGCTCTGCGCCGACTGCCGGCTTGGCCGACGGGTTCGCCGCGACCAGCGGCGCGGCGCGGTGCATGCGTGCCTTCGAGGCGATTCGCACCTTGTCGGTGATGTCCTGGGCGAGCAGCTTCAAGCCGTCGGCCACGCCGATCTTGGGCTTGGCCACGAAGTCCACCGCACCGAGCTCCAGCGCTCGCAGGGTGACGTCGGCGCCGCGCTCGGTCAGCGTCGACACCATCACCACCGGCATCGGCCGCAACCGCATGAGCTTGCCCAGAAAGTCGATGCCATCCATGCGCGGCATCTCCACATCCAGCGTGATCACATCCGGGTTCAGCTCGCGGATCATTTCGCGTGCGATCAGGGGGTCGGCTGCCGCGCCCACGCATTCCATGTCGGGTTGCCGGTTGATGATTTCCGCGAGCAAGCCGCGCACCAGAGCAGAGTCGTCCACCACCACCACACGTGTCTTGGTCATGTTGTTCATTCAGGTGATCTGAAAAATGATGTCGGGCCGGGCTGGATCAAAACAGATCCACCGATCCGCCGGAGCTGCTGGACTTGATGGCGCGTTCGACGGCCACCCGGTCTTGTGCCACCAGCGCATCGGTGCTGGCCGCGGCCAGCCGCTTGACCATGGCCTTGCCGCTGGCCGGCAAGAAGCACACCTTGCGCGGGTAGATGTCGAGCACGTCCTTGGATACCACCGGGATGCGTTCGGTCTTCAGGTAATCGAGCACGAAGCTGGTGTTGCGCTCACCCACGTTCATCGTCGTCATGCCGCTGACCACCTGGCCGCCGCCAAACACCTTGGCTTCCATGCCCGAGCGGCTCGCGCCGCGCTTGAGCATTTCGTTGATCAGCAGCTCCATCGCGTACGAGCCATAGCGACCCGAGTCGCCCACCCCCTCGGGCAGCATGAAGTGGTTCATGCCTCCGACACGGGCGTTGCGATCCCACAGGCATGCCGCGATGCACGAGCCCAGCGTGGTCAGGATCAGCAGGTCCTGGTTGTCAACGTAGTACTCGCCCGGCAGCACCTTGACCGCCTCGCTCTTGAAGTGCGTGTCGTAGAAGAAAAACGAGGCCTGACCGGGCTTGGGTGACTGCGCACGCAGCTTGGCCAGCCGCGAGCCGGGGGCCGCAGTGCTCGATGGCGTGGCCGCAAAGTTGTCTGGCAGGGGTGCCGGCCGGGACAGTGCGCCCCAGCCGGTGTCGCGTGTGGTGCTGGTGAAAGTCATGTCTTGTCGCAGCCGTGTGTGGTGGGTGGCAGGGCAGTCAAAGCCTTGGCTGATGGCGTCACACTCGCTCGTAGATCGTCTTGCCACGCAGGCGAAACAGATGTCTCGCCTCGGTGAAATTCTCTGAATGGCCCACGTACAGCAGGCTGTTGGGCTTCATGCATGCGTGCATCTTGTGCAGCACCTTGAGCTGGGTGGCAGCGTCGAAATAGATCATCACGTTGCGACAGAACACGATGTCAAACGGCTCGCCGAGCGACCAGTGCGCATCCATCAGGTTGAGCGCGCGAAAGTCGATCATCCGCGCCAGCTCGGGCTTGACGCGGATGAAACCCTCTTGCGCCCCCTTGCCGCGCAGGAAGTGCTGATGCAGTCGCTGCTGCGACAGGCCGCGCGAGTCTTGCGGATACACGCCGCGCCTGGCTTTTTCGAGCACTTGCGTGTCGATGTCGCTGGCGATCAGCTTGGCACCGTGGCTGGCCCCCAGTGTTTCTGCCACCGTCATCGCGATCGAATAGGGCTCTTCGCCAGTGGACGCCGCGCTGCACCAGATGCGCGGAGCCGTTTTGGCGCGAGCCATCAGGTCATCGACCAGCGCGACGAAATGGTGGTCCTCGCGAAAGAACGACGTCAGGTTGGTGGTCAGGCAGTTGACGAACTCCTGCCATTCGGTGGCCGCTGAATCGCCCGCCCTGTGCTCCAGCCACTGCAAGTAGCTGGCAAATGAGGTGTGACCCGTTTCGCGCAGCCGTCGTGACAGCCGGCTGTAGACCATGGCTTGCTTGCCGTCGCCCAGACTGATCCCGGCGCGCTCGTAGATCAAGCCGCGCACGCGGTCGAAATCGACCCGTTCGAACGCCAGGTCATGATCGCTGGGGAGCGATTTGCTGACCACGGGCTGGGAAGAACCGGCATACATCACAGCAGACATCAACGCTTCTCCAGGCAGGGCAGCAGCACAGTGGACCGCGACCAGGGCCAAAACCATGCGGGGTACCAGTTCTTATCGGGTGTTTGGTGGCCTGCTTGAGCGATGACCACGCGACCGCAAGGCCGCAACTGGGGCGCTCGTCCATGCCTTATCCGCGTCTTCGCACCGGCGCGTGGCCGCTAGACTCAAAGTGCCTACGCAACACGCCACAACATGGTCGCCTCCGCCCCCGCCCCCGCAGATGCCATTGAGCTGCACACCGCCTTGCAATTGCTGGCTCAGGCCGGCCGCGAGTTGCCCGCCGATGCCGAGCCGGGGTCGGTTCAGTGGATGCAGGCCTTGATCGATGCCTTGTGCGACTTGTCGAGCCGCGATGCGCTCACCGGGCTGGCCAATCGGCGCCAGTTCGAGGCGACCCTGTCGCGCGAGGTCGACCGGGTGGCACGCTCGGGCGAGCCGGCTTTGGTGCTGATGGCCGACATCGACAACTTCAAGGTCGTCAACGACAAGCACGGCCACCCTGCCGGTGACCAGGTGATCAAGTCGGTGGCCGCGACGCTGCTCGAGTGCGTTCGACCCATGGACACCGTGGCGCGCTTTGGCGGTGAGGAATTCATGATCATCTTGCCCAACTGCCCGCCGGCCTTTGGTCATGTGGTGGCCGAGCGCATTCGTGCCGGGATCGAGCGGCTGTCGGTCGGCATCGCTCCCGGCCAGCATGTGTGGACGACCATCAGCATCGGCGGCGCTTTTGCGCCCCCGTGGGTGCGGTCTTCGCCCCTGATCTGGGTCGAGCGCGCCGACCGGCAGCTCTACCGCGCCAAGACCTCAGGCCGCAACCGCGTGTGCCTCGAGCACGCTGAGGTCTACCAGGTCAGCGCCGAGGAAAAGAGCATGCTGTTTGGCCTTCACGATTCGCAGGATCTCGAATGACCGCCCGCAAAGACCCCAGCACACGGTCCGCACCGCCTCGGCTGGCACGCACCTTGGCCGTGACCAGCGGCAAGGGCGGCGTGGGCAAGACGCTGGTTTCGGCCAACCTGGCCGCTTCGCTGGCGCGTCGGGGCCAACGCGTGCTGGTGCTTGATGCCGATTTGGGTCTGGCCAACCTCGACGTGGTGCTGAATTTGCAGCCCAAGGTCACGCTGCACGATGTGTTCAACGGCAAGGCCGAACTTGAATCGGCCATCCTGAGCGCGCCTGGCGGCTTTTCGGTGCTGCTGGCCGGCTCGGGTCTGGTCGAGTATTCGCGCCTGACCAACGATGTGCGCGAGCAGTTGATGGGCATCGTTGAAAAGCTCAAGCCCCACTTCGATTTCATCTTGCTCGACACCGGCGCCGGCATCTCCGACGTGGTGCTGTTTGCGGTCTCGCTGGCCAGCGAGGTGCTGGTGGTGGCCACGCCCGAGCCGACCTCACTCACCGACGCCTACGCCACCATCAAGGTGCTGGCCACACAGCAAGACAGGCGCCATATCAAGCTGATCGTCAACCAGACCGCCCGCGCCGGCGAAGGCCGCGCCATTCGCGGCCAGCTGCAGCAGGTGATCGACCGTTATGTGTTGCCTGCACTGCCCACCGGCGCCTCGCTCAAGCTCGAACTGCTCGGCGAGGTGCTGTCCGACACCGCAGTTCGCGAAGCGGTGCTCAGGCGCCAGCTGATCGTCGAAGCGATGCCAGGCTGCCCGGCCGCGGTGGCCATCGGTGCGCTGGCTGTGCGGCTGCTCGCCTGAGCTGATTCGAGCCCGGTTGCGTCAGGGCGGCTTGCGCCGGGCCTTGCGATGCTGCTCGGCCGCCGGGGTTGCAGCGACCACATTCGGCTCGCTCGGGCGCAGCAACACCAGCAAGGCGCCATGGCCGCCATCGGCTGCGCGCGCCTGGGCAAAGGCGATCACCTCGTCTTTTTGCACCAGCCACGTCTTCACCTTGGACTTGAGCACCGGTTCGCGCCCCGGCGAGCCATTGCCCTTGCCGTGAATCACGCGCACGCAGCGCAGGCCCTGACGCACGGCCTCGCGCACAAAGGCGCCGAGCTGCTCGCGCGCTTGCTCTCGGCGCAGGCCGTGCAGATCGAGCTGGGCCTGTATCGACCACACGCCGCGGCGCAGCTTGCGCACCACCTCGGGCGCGATGCCATCGCGTCGGTACGACAGGCTGTCGTCGGTCTCGAGCAGCGATTCCACATCGAACTCATCGGAGATCGACTCGACCAGCACGGCCGCGTCGTCTTGTTGCCGTTGTCTGGGCAAGGGCTCGGGAAGCGATCGGATCAGCGGCTCGGTGGCCGGTGTTCGCAGCGGCAGCACCACGCCCACGGTGTGCACGAAGAGCTCGGCCTCGCGCTTTTCGCGCGCGGCGGCTGCACGCGCTTCCGCCGCCCGTCGTGCGACAGCGGCGGCCTGATCGGCCAGCGCCTTTTTGATGGATTGCAGCTCCTGCAGGCTGCGCACTGCTGCGCGCGCCATCACAGCAACCCCCGCTCGGCAAACGACACCACGCCCGAGCGGCCCACCACCAGATGGTCGAGCACGCGCACATCGATCAATTGCAGCGCGGCCTTGAGCGTTTGCGTCAGGTACTCATCGGCGCTTGACGGCTCTGCCACGCCCGACGGGTGGTTGTGGGCAAAGATCACCGCGCTGGCTTGCAGCTCGAGTGCGCGCTTGACCACTTCACGCGGGTAGACGCTGGCTTGCGTGAGCGTGCCGCGAAACATTTCATTGAACTCCAGCAACTGGTGCTGCGCATTCAGAAACAGCACAACGAACAGCTCATGACCGAGGTGGGCCAGCTTCAGGCTCAGCAAATCCTTGACTTGCTGCGGCGATGTCAGCACCGCGCGCTGCTGGAGCTCTTGCGTCAGCGAGCGCCGCGCGAGCTCCATCACCGCGGTGATCTCGGCGCGCTTGGCCGGCCCCAGGCCCTTGATGCGCTTGAGATCGTTGGCGCTGGCGTGCAGCAAGCCGCCCAGACCGTTGAATTCGTCGAGCAACTGCTGCGCGAGCTGCAACACCGAAACACCCGGCAGGCCGGTGCGCAGCAGCAACGCGATCAGCTCGGCATCGGCCAGCGCCGGTGCGCCCAGCGACTGCAACTTCTCGCGCGGGCGGGCTTCGGCAGGGATGTCCTTGAGCACCATCGGGGGAGGGGCGTGCGTGCCGGCTCGTAAAATTGGGCCCAGTCTATCCAACCGGTCATCCCATTGAACACAGTCCAAGGCGGGTCTTTCCTCACGCTGCACTACCGGCTGGCCGGACCCGACGGCGCGGACATCATCAACACCTTCAACGACAAGCCGGCCACGCTGTCCATCGGCGCTGGCGAGTTGGCCGGCGCGATGGAAGCCTGCCTGATGGGCCTGAGCGAAGGCACGCGCGCCACCTTCGAGTTGGCTGCCGGCGAGGCCTTCGGCCCGCGCAACCCCGATCTGGTTCAGCGCGTCAAGCACCGCCTGCTCGACGAGCTGGGCACCCCCGACGAGCCTTATCGCGAGGGCGATGTGGTGCAGTTCCCCACGCCTGACGGCCAGAGCTCATATGCCGGTGTGGTGCGCGAGGTGGCGGCCGACTGGGTGCTTTTTGATTTCAACCATCCGCTGGCGGGCCAGTCAGTGACCTTCGAAGTTCAGCTCATAGGGGTGTTGTGATGTCCGCCGATGTTCAAGTGGAAGATGTGTTGCTGGCCGAGCCGCGCGGCTTTTGCGCGGGCGTGGACCGTGCCATCGAGATCGTCGAGCGCGCGCTCACCAAGTTCGGCGCGCCCATCTACGTGCGCCACGAGATCGTGCACAACACCTACGTCGTCAACGACCTGAAGACCAAGGGCGCCATCTTCATCGAAGACCTCGCCGACGTGCCGCCCGGCGCCACGCTGATCTTCAGCGCGCATGGCGTGTCCAAGGCGATCCGCACCGAGGCCACCGAGCGCGGCTTCAACGTGTTTGACGCGACCTGCCCGCTGGTCACCAAGGTGCACGTCGAGATGGCCAAGCTGCGCAAGGAAGGCTACGACTTCATCATGATCGGCCACAAGGGTCACCCCGAAGTCGAGGGCACCGTGGGCCAACTCACCGAAGGCATCCATCTGGTGGAAGACGTGCAAGACGTCGAGCGCTTGCAGTTGCCTGCCAGCACACCGCTGGCGGTGGTCACGCAGACCACCTTGTCGGTGGACGACGCGGCCGAGATCCTGAACGCCGTCAAGCGCCGCTTTCCGCAGGTGCGTGAGCCCAAGCAGCAAGACATCTGCTACGCCACGCAAAACCGTCAGGACGCGGTCAAGGTCATGGCGCCCAGCGTCGACGTGGTGGTGGTGGTGGGCAGCCACACCAGCTCCAACAGCAACCGACTGCGCGAAGTGGCTGAGCGTTTGGGCACCGACGCCCACATGGTCGACTCGCCCGACGATCTGAAGCCCGAATGGTTCGTCGGCAAAAGCCGTGTCGGTCTGACCGCCGGGGCCTCGGCGCCGGAAATACTCGTCACGCAGGTGGTCGAGCGCTTGCGTGCCCTGGGCGCCGTGTCGGTGCGCACCATGCCCGGAGACCGCGAGACGGTGCACTTTCCGCTGCCCATGGGGCTGGGCGACAAGTCGATGCAGCAAACGGGTTGACCCTCGCGCGCCAGAGGCCGCGGCACAAGAGCCGCTGCCTACAATTCTTTTCACCCCCCGACATCACACGCGCCGATCCGCATCGGCCGCCTCAACATGCTCGATATCAGCCTGCTGCGCAAGGACCTTGCCAGCGTCATCGCCAGCCTTGAAAAGCGCAAGTCGCCGCAGACTTTTCTGGATGTGGAGCGATTCCAGTCGCTGGAGACCGAGCGCAAGACGCTGCAAACGCGCACCGAGGAAATGCAGGCCCAGCGCAACAGCCTGTCCAAGCAGATCGGCATGCTCAAGGGCAAGGGCCAAGACACCACCGAGGTGATGGCGCAGGTGGGCGGTCTGGGCGATCAGCTCAAGGCCTCGGCCGATCGGCTCGAGGCCATTCAGGCCGAGCTGGCCACCATGCTGATGGCGCTGCCCAACTTGCCGCACGACAGCGTGCCGGTGGGTGCCGACGAGACCGCCAACGCTGAGGTGCGCCGCTGGGGCACGCTGCCGAGCTTCGATTTCAAGCCGCGCGATCACGTCGATCTGGGCGCGCCGCTCGGCCTCGACTTCGACCTGGGTGCGACCTTGTCAGGCTCGCGCTTCAGCTTTTTGCGCGGGCCGGTGGCCAGACTGCACCGCGCGCTGGCTCAGTTCATGATCGACCTGCACACCGAAGAGCACGGCTACACCGAGTGCTACACGCCGTACATCGTCAACCGCGAGGTGCTCGAAGGCACCGGCCAGCTGCCCAAGTTCAAGGAAGACATGTTCTGGGTCACGCGCGGTGGCGACGCCAACCAGCCCGAGCAGTACCTGATTTCCACCTCGGAAATTTCGCTGACCAACAGCGTGCGCGGCCAGGTGCTCGGCCTCGACCAGCTGCCCATCAAGCTCACTGCGCACAGTCCGTGCTTTCGGTCTGAGGCCGGCAGCGCCGGGCGCGACACGCGCGGGCTGATCCGCCAGCACCAGTTCGACAAGGTCGAGATGGTGCAGATCGTGCACCCCGACCACAGCGAAGCCGCGCTCGAAGACATGGTGCGCCATGCCGAGACCGTGCTGCAGCGGCTTGAGCTGCCTTACCGCGTGCTGCTGCTGTGCAGCGGCGACATGGGGTTCGCGTCAAGCAAGACCTATGACCTGGAAGTGTGGGTGCCCGCGCAGGAAACCTACCGCGAGATCAGCTCGTGCTCCACCTGCGACGCCTTCCAGGCGCGCCGCATGCAGTCGCGCTACAAGAGCGCGCAGGGCAAGAACGAGCTGCTGCACACCCTCAACGGCTCAGGCGTCGCAGTCGGCCGCGCGCTGGTGGCGGTGCTGGAGAACCACCAGAACGCCGACGGCTCGATCAACGTGCCCCAAGCGCTCAGGCCGTATCTGGGTGGGCTGGCGGTGTTGAAACCCTGAAGGCCACGCCAGCGACGAAGCGGCCGAAGGCGTCGAGCAGCGGGGCCGCGTCGAAGGATGGGCCCTCCAACATCGCCAGCGCCTGCACGGTGGCTTCCAGCGTCGAGATCTGGTCGTCTCGCCGCGCCACGCGGATCGCGCCGTAGCAGCTCGGCGCCGGCGCGTGCAGCGACAGCCGCGGCAGTGCAGCCAGGGCAGGGTGCTCCAAAAGCATGCGCAGGCTCTTGCGCCATGTCGCGTCGATGACCACCAGACGCACGGGCGCGAGCGCCGTGGTGTGCGGGGACAACGGCGCGGGAGCTGCAGGCACGTCGGGGTAGAGCAGTCGCGTGTTCCGCCCTGGGCGCTGCAGCAGTGCGGCCAGCACTTCGGGCGCGAAGTGATCGCCGACCACCACCTCGCAGTGCGCCAAAGACAAACGCAGCAGCGCCACGCTGTTTTTCGCCTGGCGCTGCTCCTGCGGGTGCTGCAGCACCAGCACCTCGGTGCAATGGGCGGTCGGCCGCGCCAGCGCGCACAAGCAGGTCACCCGAGGGCGCTGGCAGCGCGCGCACACAGCGCGGCGCAGGGTGGGTGGGCTGTTCACGCGGCCATGGTCGCACGCGTGTCGCGCACGCCAGACGCACCGCACAGCGCAGGCCTGGCGATGTCTCTTGTCTGCGCGCCGAAACTGCGCGCGGCAATTGCGCTCCAATCGACCCATCCAAGCCGAAGGAGTATTTGCCCATGAACATCGTCTGCCCCGCCTGTGGCGCCA